>CANGXD010000321.1 GCA_947457545.1 Gemmatimonadaceae bacterium | reverse complement strand
GCAAGCGCAGCGTCGCGCCAGACCCGACCGGGACCCCGACCGCAGGTAGACCCCGACTGTGGTGGCAGTACCCCGACTGTCGTGGCTGTGCCCCGACTGTAGTAGCTGTACCAAGACCGCACCCACGACCCCGACCAAGACCAAGACCCCGACCAAGACGCGCCAGCGAAGCGCCCGCGCCAGACCCGACCGGGACCCCGACCGCAGGTAGACCCCGACCGTAGTGGCAGTGCCCCGACCGTGGTAGCAGTGCCCCGACTGTGGTGGCTGTACCCCGACCACACCCAAGACCAAGACCCCCGCAGTTAGATTGAAAAAATGCGACGCTTCTATTTGACGACAGCAATCGATTATGCGAACGGCGATCCCCATCTCGGCCACGCGCTCGAGAAGATCGGCGCCGACGTCATCGCCCGGTACCGTCGCCTGTGCGGCGACGATGTGCATCTGCTCATCGGGATGGACGAGCACGGCCAGAAGGTCCAGCAGACCGCCGCCAGGGACGGCGTCGATCCGCAAGCCTTTACCGACCAGATCGCGGCGCGTTTCCAGGACACCTGGCGCAAGCTGAACGTCTCGTACGATCAGTTCATCCGCACCACCGAAGCCCACCACAAGGCCGGGGTCGCCGCGCTCATCCGTCGCATTGCCGAACGCAGTCCCAACGATTTTTACGAGCGCTCGTACACCGGGATGTACTGTGTAGGATGCGAAGCGTTCAAGCAGGACGCCGACATCGTCGAGGGGAAGTGCGTGCTGCACCCCACGCGCACGCTGGAGGAAGTGGAGGAGCGCAACTGGTTCTTCCGCCTCTCCAAGTACCAGCCGTTCCTGCAGGAGCTGCTGGCGACGAACCCGTCGTTCTGTGAACCGGAGAGTCGTCGCAATGAAATTCTGGGGCTGCTCGCGCAGGGCCTCGAGGATGTGTCGGCGTCACGCGCGCGCCTCGACTGGGCCGTGCCCTTTCCGCTGGCGCTGTCGAACGGCGAGACGCAGGGCACGTACGTCTGGTTCGACGCGCTGCCCAACTATCTCACCGCGACCGGCTTTCCTGACGAAGGCTACGATGAAAAGTGGCCCGCCGATCTGCATATCATCGGCAAGGACATCACGCGTTTTCACGCCGTGATCTGGCCGGCGATGCTCAAGGCGGCGGGGCTGCCGTTGCCCAAGCAGGTGTGGGCGCACGGCTTCGTGCAGCTCGGTGGAGAGCGTTTCTCCAAGAGTGCGGGCGTCAAGCTCGATCTCCACGAAGCCATCGACCGCTACGGCGCCGATGCGTTTCGCTACGTGCTGCTGCGCGAAGTCCCGTTCGATGGCGACGGCAACTTCTCGTGGGAGCGCTTCGAAGAGCGCTACACGAGCGATCTTGCCAACGCCTTCGGCAATCTCGCGAGCCGCGCCATGGCGATGGTGGAGAAGTATTTCGATGGGGTCGTGCCCGCGGCCGAGCGTCCGGAAGTGGAACGCGATGACGACGCCGATGTGGCGGCGTACCACCGCGCCATGCACGGCGAGCACGGGTGGCTGCTGCACGACGGCATCACGGCGGTGTATCGCATGACGTCGCGTGCCAACGAGTACACCGCAGCCACTGCTCCGTGGGCCGTCGCGAAGGATGCGACGCGGCGCGACGAACTCGCGCAGATCATGGCGTCGCTCATTCGCCGCATTGCCACACAGACCGTGCTGCTCTCGCCGTTCATGCCCACCAAGGCGCAGCAGGTGTGGAGCCAGCTCGGTGCTCCCGGCGCGGTCGCCGATCAGCGCCTGGATGGCCTGGCGACGCTCGATGTTACCGGCTGGAGGGTGACCAAAGGCGACCCGCTGTTCCCGCGTCCCCAAGCGTAATCAGCGTCACCACCCTGTGACGCGACAGGCAAAGATCGTCAGAAAGCGCGCCATAGTATCACGTGGCGCGCATTTCTATTTCGGTGTGATCTGATGGCCGCGTCATGAAAGTTGCACCACGAACCGAACATCGTATCTCCCGTGGTACGCCTTTGCGCAGGAGATTCCATGAGCGATCGAAGAATGTCCAACGCCATTACCCGCGCCCGGCGCGGTATGGCCCTGGAAGTAGTGCTGCTGATGCTGGTGATGTTTTCCGTGATCGTGCTGGCCGGCTTGTCGGCCGTCACGACAATTTCGCGAACCTCCAACGCCGACTACCGCGGCGCACGGGCCTCGTACGCCGCCGAGGGAGGCGCCGACGACGTGATGTCGCAGCTCGATGCGGCCATGCAGGACGGCATCATCAACGGCGAAGACATCGCGAGCGTTCAACGCCCCGTCGTCAGCGGCTATCGCATGACGCAGTCGACGCGCACGACCGGTGTGCCGGTGTCGCGGACGATCACGTCCGGGCCCTTCGCGGGGCTGTACTCGCTCAATCAGCCCATCGACATCGAAGTCACGGCGCGCGATACGTCTGGCAATCGTGCGACGGCGGTGTTGTCGGTGAACGCGCAGACGATTCCGCTCTTCCAGTTCGGTGTGTTCTACGAAGGCGACCTCGAGATCAATCCGGGTGCGCCGATGAACTTCGCCGGCTGGGTGCACACGAACGGCAATCTGTATTTGTCCTCCGCCGACGTCAGGTTCCAGAGTAATCTCACCACGCCCGACAGCGTCTTCTGGCAGCGTAAGGACGCCAACAACCGGCTGAACGGGGTGCGCATCAACAACGCGGCAGGCACCGCCGTGGCGCTCCGCTTCGACTCCCGGAGCCTGTCGGATCCGAACTTCAAGACGCGCAGCCAGCAGGACTTCAATAGCCGTCTCATGTCGCGGGCACATGGCGTGAAGCCGCTCAAGCTCCCGCTGCCGGCCAATATGCCCGCCGTCACCTTGGTCGAGCCGCGCGTTGCCGGCGACAATGCGATGGTGCAAGACGTGAAGATGGCCTGGAAGGCCGATTGGTACATCACGCTCGACGCGACCGTGTTCACCGCGTATACCGCGGCCGACAGCAACAACATGAAGGCCAACTTCTGCACCTTCCT
>CANGXD010000320.1 GCA_947457545.1 Gemmatimonadaceae bacterium | reverse complement strand
GGAAGTCACGGCGTTCTGCGACGTCTTCTTTGCGCCGAAGCGTCGACAGAGTGTAAGCGACCACAAGAGCATGAACGCCGTGCTCGATCAGGCGGCCGCGCGCTTTCGACTTCTGCAGAGCACCGCAGAGGATGAAGCAGAGCTGTGGCGCGGCAAGTTGCAGGCATTCCGCAATCTGTACGGCTTTTTGAGCCAAGTCATTCCTTATCAGGACAGCGATCTGGAGAAGCTGTTCACCTATCTTCGCCACCTCGCGCTCAAGCTGCCCAAGCGGAAGAGTGGGCCGGGCTACCAGTTTGACGAGGGAGTTGAACTCGACTACTACCGGCTGCAAAAAATCAGCGAAGGCTCGATCAGTCTGAACGAAGGATATGCGAAACCGCTGGATGGGCCGCGCGAAGTTGGGTCGGGCGCGGTGCACGAGGAACAGGTGTCTCTGTCGCGTCTCATTGATATCATCAACGAGCGCTTCGGCGGTGAGCTCAACGAAGCCGATCAGCTATTCTTCGATCAGATCGCGGAGGCGGCGAGCCAGAACGAGACCTTGAAGATGTCGGCCGCGGTCAACTCCCTGGACAAATTCCAACTCGTCTTTCGGCAGGTGCTCGAAACGCTGTTTGTCGAGCGCATGGAGCTGAACGAGGAGCTCTTCGCGAGCTATATGGGGAAGCTGGACATGCAGGAGCTCGTTGCGAAGTGGCTGGGTAGTCAGGTGTACGATCGGCTGTCGCGTCACGCGTGAATGCTGGTGGTGCGTGGTGCAAGAGCCGATGGCTGCCCGGTCACCGCCTCGCCAGACGTTCCGCGACCATGCGCTTGAGCGATCCGTCTTCGAGATACGGGCGCAGGTATTTCCCGGGGCAGCCCGTCTGGGCGTAGTGGTAATGACCGCCGATGGCGTCGACCGTCAGGCCGTTCTCGCGGATCGCCCACGCCATGAGGTCGGCGATGGCATTCAGCTGCGCTGTCGACGGCTCCTGCAGGTCGTAGTTCCCGATCATGCTCACCAGAAAATGCCCGCCGGGATCGTACGTCGTGTTGGTCTCGCCCATGAAATGCCAATCACGCCCTTCGTACACGTCCCCCTCGAGGTCGAGGAGAAAGTGATACGGTACATCCCACCAGTTACGTTCGCGCGCGCCCCACGCCTGCAAATTGCGCAGGCGCTGCGCGGGGTCTTCGGTTGGTGACAACACCCGCGCGTCGCCGGTGTGATGCAGTGTGACGTGCGAAATGGTGTGCGGAATTCGCAAGCGCATGGCCGCGCCGCCGGCGGAATCGCTGCGCGCGATTTCTGGCGGAACCGACTGCACTGTGGCGATTTCGAGCGCGACGAGTCCGGCGCCCAACTCACCCGGGCCGTACACGGCGACGACCGCCGTGTGCATGCCGCCCCAATTGAACGCTTGCCCCTCCGCGACGTCGCGGACGTCGGTGGTGCCGCCCTGACGCAGCTGCAATCGCACGACGTCGGTGTTCTTGCCGTTGCGCGCTTCCACCGCCGTGCGCTCCACAACGAGCTGCAGCGACTTGAACACGAGTGTGTCACCCGCACGAATGTTCCGGCGCACGGCATCGGCCGCGTGGCCCAGCGGTGCCTGCTGTTGCCACACGGCGTGCCGGATGACCGGCGGTTGCATCGAGACACCGACCACCGTCGGTGCCATCACCACGGCGAGGAGCGCCGTCAGCGCCCGCATGCTCACGAACGCTCCATCGCCACGGTGCTTACTGTCCCGTGGTTGCGGGCTTCACGATTTCCGGCAGCGCCGCCGCCACGCGCTTCATCTCGTCGGGGGTGCCAATGCTGATACGCGCCCACGTGGAGTACGGCGGGAACGCACGGCCAATGAGGAAGCCCTTGGTGAGCATCGCCGCCTGCACCTTCTCCACCGGCATGCCCGTGTCGAAGAAGACGAAGTTCGTGTGCGACGACGTCATGCGACGCCCGAGCGCCTTGACCGCCGTCTGCATGATGGCGCGTCCTTCGCTGTTGCGATCTCGGCACATGTTCTGATACGCCGTGTCCTGCAGCGACGCCGCGGCCGCGCGCGCGCCGAAGACACCGGGGAAACTCGTCACGCACGGCTGCAGGCGCGCGATGATGTCGGGACGCGCAATCGCGAAGCCGGTGCGCAGCCCCGCGAGCCCGTGAATCTTCGACGCGGTGCGCGAAATGATGACGTTCTCACCCGCCTTCACGAGATCGATCATGCTCGTGTAGCCCGGGTCGGTCACGAAGTCATGATACGCCTCGTCCACCAGCACCACCGATTTGCGCGACGCGTTACTCACGAACGCGCGCAGCTTCGCCGAATCGGTGAGCGTCCCGGTGGGGTTGTTCGGATTGCACACGAACACGAGATCGACCGACTGCACGTGCCGACGTTCCATCGCTTCGAGATCGTGCGCGAGGTCGCCGTCGAGTGCCACCTTGTGCACGCGCGCGCCGAGGGCCTCGGCGTACCGCGGCAGTCCTTCGTACGTGGGCCACGGCGTGAGCACTTCGCCGCCCTGCATGGCGTAGGCGAGCGCTACGATCGACAGCACATCGCCCGAGCCGGCGGTGACGAGCACATAGTCTTCGGGCACGCCCATCTGCTTCGCGTAGATCTTGCGCAACTCGGGCACGGCCGCCGCCCCATACCAGGCGTGCTCCTTCCACATGTCGTTGATGGCCTGCTTGGCCGACGGCGCCATGCCGTACGGGTTTTCGTTCGACGCCAGCCGAATGGGGCCGTCGGCGCGACGCATCGCTTCGACCTCCCGTTCGAGGGCGAGGAACCCCTCGAGCGTCGTCTGTCCGTTGACGACCGCCGGTGCGGCAGGGGCCTCGAGCGCCGGAAGCAACGCCGGCGACAGCGACTGCGTGGCAATCGCGCCACCCGCCACGAGGCCGGAAGACTTGAGCCACTGACGGCGGGAAAGCGGGTTGAAGGCGCGCGTGGTCATGACAGGCTCCGCAGGCGAAAGGAGGGAACGATCCGGGGCATCAGGGGACGGGATACGTTACGGCCAATCGGCTGGAAACGCACGGAAAACTTCGCGCGGGTGGGGGG
>CANGXD010000319.1 GCA_947457545.1 Gemmatimonadaceae bacterium | reverse complement strand
TTAGGACCGATCGGTCCTAACATCAGCTTGAACACCGCCCTGTCTTACCCGGTTCCGCCTTCTTTGATCTGTGACAGTCCTAACGGGTCGGTCCGAACACTCAAGGCTACAAAATGGGAGTCCCCACGCCAATTCACTCCCCGGTCCCCCAAATCGCCGACACGGTGTAACTCGCAGCATGCCCCAACGTGCTTCCCGCGTCGCGCTCGCCGTACGCATCCTCGTGGTCACTTACGCGCTCGTCACCGCGCTCGCGTCCGGCCTCCTCCTCACCACCGCCGACGCAAGCCCGCTGGGCATGCTCCTCGCTTTCGCCCCCCGCTGGTGGTTGCTCTGGCCCTGGGCGCTGCTCTTCCCGCTTGCCTTCGTCGCCGGTTGGCGGACCGTCGTCACCGCCGCCCTCGGCGCACTCGTCACCCTGTTCGGCGCTGCGCAGTTCGAGCTCCCGGCGCGCGCGCCGGCCAACGCCTCATCGCGCGCGCTCAGAGTCGTCACCTACAACACGGATCTTCGTGAGGCCGTCGCCGACCGTATCCGAGGCGACCTCCAACGCTGGGACGCCGACGTCGTGCTGCTGCAGGACTGCAAAACCGTCGTCGCCGATAGCCTCCGCGCCGTCGCCGCCACCAGCCTCACTCGGCTTGCCGTGCACGTGCAGGGACGGCACTGCCTCGTGTCCAAGTGGCCCGTGCGCGGCATGGCCGACGTCAGCGAACTCGTCGATCCCCGCTCGACCCAGCACACCGCGCTCCGCTGGGGCGACAGCGGCGTACGCTACCAACTCAGCACGTTCATGGGCGACCTCGTCGTCTATTCGGTGCACCTCCCGAGCCCCCGCGACGCACTCGGCACCGTGCGCTGGCTCGAGACCACCGATCGCCAGCGCATCCGCGACGTCCTGCAGCAATCCATCACCGCGCGCGCCAACGCCAGCGCGGTGATCGCGAGACTGGTGCAACAGGAGACCGGACCCGTGATCATCGCCGGCGACTTCAACCTGCCCTACGGCAGCGCCATCCTGCGACGGGACTGGAGCCAGTACACCAATGCCTTCGGGCGAGCGGGCGTGGGACTCGGATACACCATGCAAGCCGGCGTATTCCCGGTGCGCATTGACCACGTGCTGAGTTCGCCGGGGCTGGTGCCTGTTGAGGCCCAGGTGCTAGGGGGGTACCCGAGCGAACACCAACCTCTCGTGGTCGATTTGGTGAGATCTGAGTTCTGAGGACTCAGATCGAGAGGCTCAGATCTCAGAGCTGAGCCCTGGATAGGTGTGAGAGTTCAGCAACGCAGACGCGAGAAGCGAGGACCCGCGGTTTGGGAAACCGCCACCGCAGGTCCTCGCCTCTCACCCCTGCGTTCCTCGACTCTCACGCCTATCCGGGCTGGCGTCTCGACTCTCGACCTCTCACCGCGAGCGCTGAGTTCTCAGAACTCAGATCTCAAAAAAGCGCGCGGACCACAACGGATTCGAGGATTCCCAGGCCGAAGTACGCCACGAGCACCGAGATGTCGATCATCCCGATCGTCGGGATCACATTCCGCAGCGGCGCCAGGAACCACTCTGTGAGCACGTAGCTCCACCGCCACCACTTGCTGTACGGGCCCCCGCCCACCCAGCTCGACACCACGCGCGCGAACAGCGCGATGCGCAGAATGCTGAAGGTCCACTTGATGGCCAGCATGAGCAGCCCCGTGCCGCTCTGCGAGGCGAAGGCCATCATCGCGATTTGGTCGCGCAGAAACTGAATGCCCGAAATGAGCAGCAGCCCCCCGACCACCACGGCCGCCAGCGCCCACCACGGCGCGGCGTAGGGCGTGCCCCCCGCGCGGAGCAGTTTGCGCTCCATCGGCGCCACGAGTACCGGGTCTACGCGCTCGCGAATGAAGCGCGCCCCTCCGGAAAAGGGCGAAATGCGGCGCGTCCGCACCGCCCACGACGCTACGGCGCCAATACCCGCCAGCACGCCCGCGCCAAAGACCACGGGGCGCAGCACGTAGAGCAGCGTGTTGAGAGCGTTCGCGAGAGCTTCGAGCATATCAGAAGTATGCCACACCCGCCGCGATAGCCAACCCCCCCTCACTGAGAGGTGCTGCGAGAGGCTTGGTCGTTCATCATGCGTTGGACGACGCTCATGGGGATGAACATCGGTCGGTGTGTCGCCTCGGTGCCAAGCGAAACAAACCCGAGTTTTGCATAGAACGCCGTGCTTTTTTCGTCGCGCGAGTGAAGGAAAACACCAGTTGATCCGACCGCTTGAGCGGCAGCCGCACTCCGCATCAGCGCGTCGAGCATCAACTCACTGCCGATCCCTTTCCCTTGGCGGCTTGTTGCCACAGCGAACATGCCAATGTACGAGACCGGGAGCAGATACTTCGGTAGCCTACTACCGAGGACGGGCTTCAACAGCTCGGGGGTCGCACTGCTGGCGGATAGGGTGTAGAAGCCGAGGATCTCGGTGGCATCCGGCGCGTCGAGAATCACGTACGCCCGTCCAATCCCCGCCTGATCGTTGCGATAGGCGTGCTTCACGAAAAATGCATCGAGGGTGGGCTCTCCACAGGAGAACCCACCCCCGCCATCCGCCTTGGCGATACGTCGAATGATCATCGCGCCGTGACGGCACTGGGGCGTGCGAAGAGTTCACGGAGCTCGGCGGTGGGCTCCGGAGGATGCTCGATGAGCGCCATCATCTGGCTGTAGGCGGCATCGCTCACGCTGATGCGGTTCGTCGTCCGCGCCCGTTCAAGCATCGGCATATCGAACTCTCGCACCGCCCCATCCTCCGTCACGCTGGCAATGTGACGCCCCTGACGCACCTGGCTGACACACCAATCCATCAACTGCAGTGCGTTCCGGATGAGGTCGGCATTGCCGGTCTTGAGCACCGCTTGGAGGCGCTCGACCTGCTCGACATCGGTGGCGTCGTTAAACGTTGCTTCGAGCCGAAGTGTGGTTGCCATTCTACGCTCCCGATAAAGATTCACCGTAAAAATACCGTGAATACAACGGAATATCAACGGGAAGAAATCGGGAAGGCCGATATTCCCAGGTCCCCCTACGGCCGTCCAATACTCTCGTAGCGAAACCCCTGCGCCCTCACCACCTCTGG
>CANGXD010000318.1 GCA_947457545.1 Gemmatimonadaceae bacterium | reverse complement strand
GTCAGGGAGAGCGTGGCCAACAGGCCGAGGATGGTGAGCACGACGAGCTGCTCGATGGTGGTGGTGCCGCGCGGGGGGCGGGGGCGGGTGACGCCGATGGAAAGTCGGGGGCGCATGTCGGGGTAGTCTGGAGGGCGGTGACGTGGCCCTAACATGGGGTGGTCCGGTGCAAACACCGTTACCAAAACCGCGGCCATTGGTGCATTTCGACGCGTCCCCCTTTTCCCCAAATCGGGTCCCGAGGGTACATTACGCCTCACTCCCTACACCCACGTCATTTACAGAAACATGCGGATTGCCATTTCCACCGGCGGCGGTGACGCCCCAGGCCTCAATGCGGTCATCCGGGCCGCGGTTCTTTCGGCGCGTACCCGCGGCTGGGACGTCCTCGGCATCAAGCGTGGCTTTGCCGGACTGCTGGGCGAAGACGAGATCGTTCCCCTGACTGCCGACAGCGTTCGCGGCATCGCGGGGCAAGGCGGGACGATCATCAAGACGACGAACCGGGGCAGCCCGTTCGCGTATCCCATTCTGCAGCCGGACGGTAGCTACAAGAACATCGATCGCTCGGACGAGCTGGTCGAGAACGCGCGCAACCTCGGCATCGAAGCGATCATCTCGATCGGCGGTGACGGCTCGCTCAAGATTGCGCAGCAGCTGCAGTCGAAGGGGGTGCGGGTGGTGAGTGTGCCCAAGACGATCGACAACGATGTGGCGGGCACGATCACGACCTTCGGCTTCGACACGGCCGTGAACACCGCCATGGAAGCGATCGACAAGCTGCACACCACGGCCGAATCGCATGACCGGGTGATGGTACTCGAGGTCATGGGGCGTGACGCCGGCTTCATTGCGCTCCACGCCGGTGTGGCGGGCACGGCCGACGTGATTCTGATCCCCGAAATCGAGTGGGAGCTGGATAAGGTCTGCGAAAAGATCATGGAGCGTGATGCGAGCGGCCGACGGTTCAGCATCGTGGTGGTGGCCGAAGGCTCCAAGCCCAAGGGGGGCAACGAGTCGATCATTGGCGCGTCGCTGCCGGGGCAGGACCGACGTCTGGGTGGGATCGCGGAGCGGTTGGGCTACGACATTCAGCGCGTCACGGGCAAGGAAACGCGCTCGATGGTGCTGGGGCACCTGCAGCGCGGCGGATCGCCGACGGGCTACGACCGCCTGCTCGCGACCCGCTTTGGCGCCGCTGCCGTGCAGGCCGTGGCCGACAAGAAGTGGGGGCACATGGTCGCACTGCAGTCGCCGCACCTGGTGACGCTGCCGATCGAGGAAGTGCTGCGGGAAACCAAGCGGGTGGACCCGAAGCACGACATCGTGCAGAGCGCGAGAATGCTGGGGATCAGCTTCGGCGACTGATTCCGCTTTAGCTGAGTACTGAGCTCTGAGTTCTGAGAGGTCAGCGCCTGCGGTGAGAGGCTGAGATTCGAGAGGCCAGCCCGGATCGGTGTGAGAGTCGAGCAACGCAGCAGTGAGAAGCGAGGAACCGCGGACCGTGGGTCCTCGCTTCTCGCTTCTGCGTGACTGAAATCTCACGCCTATCCGAGGCTGAGTTCTGGGTTCTCAGTCTTCACTCTCAGTTCTCAGAACTCTCTTCTGGAGGACACCCAGCGTCCCCGCGCACGGACACGGGACGTGACGTTGGGGACCCTCCCCCTGTCCGTAGGGTACCGATCTGCCGATACTTACGTGGACTCGGCCACTTTCGGCTGAGGATGGCACATACCCTGCCCCTGTAGCCGGCAGGATGCCCGACGTCTGCTCATCGTGAGTGGGCGCGTGGTGTCTGCTGGAGGACGTGCGCAATGCTGCATCCCAATACATCTCCCTGGCGTCTGATGGTCGCGACGGTCGTGCTGAGTCTTTCAGTCACGGCGGCCAGCGCGTCGGCCCAGTCGAAGGACAAGGACAAAGACAAGGAGTCCGTGGCTGGCGTGCCGCGGGAGTATCTGCCGCCCGCGGGGATGTGCCGTGTGTGGGTGGACGGCGTGCCGGCGCAGCAGCAGCCGGCGCCGACCGATTGTGCGTCGGCGGTGCGTAACAAGCCGTCGAACGGTCGCGTCGTTTACGGCGATGACAAATCGAAGGGCAAGAAGATCGATGACCTGCCCATCAAGAGTCTGCGCGGCGTCGAGAAGAAGGGGCCGCCGCTGATTCCGCCTGATCTGTCGCAAGCCGATCCACGGGCACGCGATGCGTGGGAGGCCAAGAAGATTTCCGATGAGCAGCTGTACGGCGACCGGCCGGCGACGAGTTCGCCGGCTTCGTCGTATCCGGGATCGGCACCGTTACCGCAGGGGCCGGCAGGGTCATACGGCGGGTACGTCACCCCCGGCGGCGTGGTGGTGCCGGGCGGTGTGAACGACCCGCGCTACTTCTCGCAGAACGCGCCGCCGCCAGGCTTTGGCAGCAGCAGCTGCCTTGACCGTGACGGCGACGGCTGGTGCGACGATCAACGCTTCGGGCCGCCGGTGTGCATCGATCGTGACAAGGACGGCCGCTGCGACGATCTCCCCGAGTTCGCGTCGCGGGCGTACCCGCAGGTGTTGCCGGCGATGCGCGGCGCGCTCGATGTGACGCAGGGGCGGCCGAGCGCCGAGATCATGCAATGGCTGGGGACGAACGAGTTCATCGTGCGCATACCCGATCAGGGGCGTGGCGGCATTCCGTGGCGGGCGATTTTTCTCGACACGAACAGTGAGCTGCTGCAGGTGTGGACCGACGTGAACCGCGACGGACGCGCGGACAGAGTCGAGATTTTTCGGGGGGGACAGCGCGTCAAACTGATCCAGCGCTGATTCTGCTGTTGCTCTGTCTGGGCTCTGGGGTCTTGATCGGGGTCTGGGTACCGCCACTACAGTCGGGGTACCGCCACCACCGTCGGGGCACTGCCACGACGGTCGGGGTCTACAAGCGGTCGGGGTCCTGGCCGGGTCGGGCGCTACGCTGCGCTGGCGCGTCGGGGTTGGGGTTGGAGGGAAACTGTCGGGACTGCCCGACCGCGACCCCGACCTCGGGGTAGATTGAAAGCGTGAGAGAAACTACGGATCGCTTTCTGCCTCCCGACCGCGAGACGTTCCTCGCGTCGAAGCCGGCCTCTGGCCGCATCATTGTGATTGCGCCCACGCGCGCCGCGTGCGAGACCATCGAGCTCGC
>CANGXD010000317.1 GCA_947457545.1 Gemmatimonadaceae bacterium | reverse complement strand
CTCGAAATGGGCGCGCGTCGCATTCCCATGCAGGTGTCGCCGAACGCGGCGCCGTTGGCCATCGTGAATCCGCTGGCGGCGTTCAACATGCGCGGCATCAGCAAGTGGTTCAGCACGCACCCGCCCACCGAAGAGCGCATTGCGGCGCTGCAGTCCATCGCCGCTGCGTAACACGCGGCCCCGCGTTCAGTCGTCGAACGCGGGGTCGACGGGGTCACCGAGTCGGTGGAAGACGAGCTCTTCCACCACTCGCCCCTCTTTCAAGTGTTCGGTGACAATGCGTTCCATGAGCTCCGGCGTGACGCCGTGATACCAGACGCCCTCGGGATAGACGGCCACAATCGTGCCGCCACTGCACACACCGAGACAGGGCGCTTCACTGCGCTTGACGCGTCGCGGCCCAAAGAGCAGCCCGTGACGCTGCAGCAGCGACGCCAACGTGGCGTACACGGCGCGACCGCCTGAGTTTTTCGTGCAGTAGCTCCCCGTGCACACCAGCACATGTCGGGAGTACGGCTCCATTTCGGGCACACCAGCCACCTGCGACTCCTATGAGTTACTCGGACGTTGGCGGCTGTGGCGGCCGTGTCGCCGCCTGTTGCGCCGCCCGTTCGCGGATCAACAGATACATGCCGCGCATGGCGAACATGGTTCCCATAAGGGAGACCGCAACCCCTCTGGGGCCGGTGTGCTGAAGCCAACGGGCGGCTGCCGCACTCAGGAGGAACCCACCGCCAACATAGACCATCCCCTTGAGCTGGACGCCGTTCCACTTACCTGAGCGCGAATGCACCAGCGCCGACCCGAGGAGCCACGCGCCGCCGGTGGCGAGGACGGTTGAGGCCAGCGTTTCGCGATCAAGTGGCATGACGGGGCCGGCGAAAGGGGGGCGGGACGAGCACCTCCCGCAAACTACACGCGCCACGAGGTTCCATCACTTGAGGATCCCCACGATCAGTTCCACGACGATCAAGGCCACAATGGCGATCTCCAGCGTTTCACTTCGCGCCGCCTGCGCTTCACCGTTCAGCATGGCGTAGGTGTCGCGCAGAATCGCGAGCTTACGATCGATGCCCGCACGCCATGCGCGACCGCGAAAGAGTTCGAGCGACGCCGAGTAGACGCGTGCGAGATACACATCGTCGGTGACCTTGAGCGCATTCTCCACCCGCTCGACGAGTTCCGTACTGTCTGCCACCTGCGCCTGCAGTCGTTGGAGCAATGCCGCGAATCGCCGCCCGGGAAACACCGCGTGTCGCGCGCGTGCCTTCTCGATGTCGTCGTAAAGACGCGGCAACTCTGCATCGAGCAGCGCGTCGTAGTAGCGCAACTCGAGCAGTTGTGCGTTGGCGAACTCCACGATGTACTGCAAATCGGTATCGTGCTGCCCCGGCTCCACGACGAGCGCGTTCTCCCAAGTAAGGAGCACCAGGTCGTCACCGTAGTAGCTGAAGCGATGGGGAAGCAACTCCCGCTTGGCGTCGGCACTGAGCGGACGATTTTCGTTGAGCAGCAGCGGGACCACGTCGAGGCCGGCGAGTTGCTCGGCGTCGAGGGCCCCGCCCTCCGCGTCGGAGATGCGCGAGACGCGAAAAACGGTGTATTCCTCGTGGACCGCCGCGAGCGCGGGCCGTTCGATGGCCGACGCGATGCGCTCGGTGAGCAGACGCAGATGGTGCGCGGTCATGGCGGCGAGGCCAGGATGGTGCTCGAGCCGCTGCCCAAAGAGGGTGAACTCGGCCCACGAACAGCGTACGGGCGCCCGGACCTTCATTCGCAACGACACGACCCCAAAGTCGAAGATCCGTGCGGAGAGCTCCACGTCGTGCGCCGTGTCGCCAACCACAAGCGATTCGGCCCCCAACAGTACGGTGATGGGCGGGTTGGGAATCTGCAGTGCCTGCCCTTCCCCCCGAACCGGGCGTACACGTTCCGGCGCGCTGGTGGCCAGCAGGTCGAGCGCCCGGTCGAGATCGATGGCGTACCCGACATCCCAGAGACGATACGCGATAGCGGCGCCGGTATCGACATATTCCATAACGGAAAGATATCGCCCGTTTGCATTCGCGGTCGCACGCCTTAGCGTTGAGATATGACTCCTGTCTCTGAACTTCCCGGCCTTCCCGACCCGGCCATCGTCGCCAAGGGCTACGCCCACCCTGGCCGCCTCGTCAGCACTGACTGGCTCGCGGTCAACCTGACGTCGCCGACGCTGCGCCTGCTCGAGTGCAACGAAGACGTCCTGCTCTACGACGTCGAGCATATTCCCGGCGCCCAGAAGCTCGACTGGCATATCGATCTCAACGATCAGGTCCAGCGCGACTATCTCGACCGCGCCGGCTTCGAAGCGCTGCTGCGCCGCCTCGGGGTGGACGACAGCACGACCGTGGTACTCTACGGCGACAAGAACAATTGGTGGGCCACCTACGCACTCTGGGTGTTCGAGCTGTTCGGCTTCGACAACACACTCATTCTCGACGGCGGCCGTGCGAAATGGATCGCTGAAGATCGCGCCACGACCACCGAGCGTCCCACCTTCGCGGCGTCGTCGTACGTAGCTCGCGAACGTGACGACAGCCGTATCCGTGCCTACTTTGCCGATACCCGGGCCCATATGGACGCGGGGCTGCCCATGGTGGATGTGCGCTCCCCTCAGGAGTACACCGGCGAAAAGCTGCACATGCCCGACTACCCGCAGGAAGGCACGTTGCGTGGCGGACACATCCCCGGCGCGCGCAGCATGCCGTGGGCGCGGGCGGCCGAAGCCGATGGGTCGTTCAAGAGCGCTGAGGCGTTACGTGGTCTTTACGAAGGCGAGCTCGGCCTGACCAAGTCGGACACCGTGGTGACCTATTGCCGCATCGGTGAACGGTCGAGCCACACGTGGTTCGTATTGACGTACCTCCTCGGCTACACGAACGTTCGCAACTACGACGGTTCGTGGACGGAGTGGGGCAACGCTGTGCGCGCGCCTATCCGCAAAGGAGAGCAGCCATGAGGATCTCGAGATGAGCACTGAATCGCTGAAAGACACGACGGCCATGCCGGTCGCGGGGAAGCCGCCGGCCAAAGTGCAGGTCACGTGGGACGGCGAACATCGCTTCGACGGTCGTCGCGCCAGCGGCGGCCCGTCTATTCGCATGGATGCGAGCGGCGTGACGGGTCCGTCGCCGGTCGACACCTTGCT
>CANGXD010000316.1 GCA_947457545.1 Gemmatimonadaceae bacterium | reverse complement strand
TCGGCGCGGTTCCGCCGCATCGCGCCGAGTATTGCAGACGGCAGCCACACAGACCGCAGGGACGCAGAACTTTCCGCCGTTCCCCCGCGCCTGCCGTCTGGGCTCCTGCCGTCCGCCGTCTCGGCGTGGTTCCGCGGCATCGCGCCGAGTATTGCAGACGGCAGCCACACAGACCGCAGGGACGCAGAACTTTCCGCCGTTCCCCCGCGCCTGCCGTCTGGGCTCCTGCCGTCCGCCGTCTCGGCGCGGTTCCGCCAGATCGCGCCGAGTATTGCAGACGGCAGCCACACAGACCGCAGGGGCACAGGGTCACTGCCGTGCAATGCCCCGCCGTACCAGATTCCCCCCATGCCACTCACACTGTCTCAGACCGCGCCCACGCTGCTCATCAAGAAGAGCGCGTTCGAGCGCGTTGGCCTTACCCGTCAGCAGTTCGACGAGGCACTGGCGCTCACGGCCGACGACTTCCGGGTGGAAGGCGGGCTCATCGCCATCGGCCCGCTGGTGGGCGAAGACACGCTCACCGATCTCATTGCGCAGCTCGAAGAGCTGGGGCTTGCGTACTACGACGACTTCTTCGAGTTGAGCGGTAACTGGCCCGACTGGCTCAAGCTGTTCGTCATGGACGCCGGCGCCTGACGGAACCAGCGACGCCCTTTGTGGTGCGTCGCCATCCAGGCATCGCTGCGGCGGTGCAGTCCCATCCAGCCGCAGCCGATGCACCAGCTCTGACGGAAACGCGCGCCCAGCCAGCGGCGCCAACCGCGTCGCTGGACCGCGACCGTGTCACCGTCGCACACGGGACACTGCTCGCCCTCGGGGAGCATGATGAGGAACACCTGCGTGAGCAGCACGAACATGCTGAGCTGCAGCGCCGAGATGACAGCGATGAAGATCCAGGCGTCGGTCCAGCTCCAGCGGCCAGGCATGGCGGCTCCGTTAAAGGCGTTGCTCCACGGCTGCCCATGGTTCAGCAAAGGCCACGCCATCCTCCACGCGGTCGATCACTACCTCGGCGCCGAGCGCGAAGGCGGCGCCATCGAGCGAACGCACCGGCAGGGTGCATTCGTGTCCATCGAGCACGTACACCAGTGCCCCGGTCCCGTTCTCCGCTGACGCCTGCGTGACTTTGGCGAGCGTGCCCTGCAGCAGGTAGCGCGGGTCCATGTCGTCGGCGCGAGCGCTGGGAATCGCCCAGCGGGCAATCAGCAGCGACTGCAGCGCCAGTCCGGCCCCGCCGGCGAGCAGCGCAGTGACGAGCGCCAGCATCCAGCTCGCGTCGGTGTAGCGATCGACGAGATAGCCGGTGAGTCCGAAGGCCACGCCGAACGCGGCGATGCTCGCGAGGTTGAACACCGCTGACGGCTCGGCGGCCGGGTTGTACTCGCTGCGGCGCTCGTGCGGCGCACCCATGGGCGCGACCGACCGCTCCGTGCCATACAGCATGGCATACACGCCAAGCACCAACCCCGTTACGAAAAACGCCAACGCGACAACCGACACAGCGCCACTCTCGGACTGAAGACCCCTGCCTGTTCACCGGCCCACCTCACCTGCACCGGACGTACCCCACTGCTGCAAGCTAGACCGCGGTACGGCGCTGCTCCATGGTTTGGTGCAGAAACTCCGCGGCCCGCCATTCGCCGTAATACCACGGCGTAAAGGGCCCCAGGTACGACGTGAACCCGACGTGCCCACCACGGGCGGGGAATTCGATCTCCACCGCCGGGGTCCCGGCGACCTCCCGGCGCACCTGCTCCAAAACCGACGGCGGGAGAAACGGGTCGTCGACCGCACTCAGCAAGAGCGTGGGCAGCGCAATACGCGAGAGGTACGGCAACGAACTGGCCCGGGCGTAGTAGTCGGCCGCATCGGCGAAGCCATGCAGCGGTGCCGTGAACGCGTCGTCGAAGTCCCACAAAGTCCGCGCCTGCTGCACCACCCGCAGCGGCTCGAGCTCGGGGTGCCGCCCGATCTTGGCGAGCGCCTTGGGAATGAGCGACCGCAGAAAGCGCTTTTCGTACACGGCCCCGAAGCCGCGTCCTATATACCTCGACGCCGCCGCCAGATCGAAGGGGACGGACATGGCCACCGCCCCCGTCACCTGTGGCGGCAGCGTCTCGCCCGCTTCGCCCAGCAGTTTGCAGAGCACGTTGCCGCCAAGGCTCACGCCCACCAGTCCGAGCGGCGCACCAGGGAAGGCGGTGGCGAGCTCGCCAATGACCCAGCGCGGGTCGGAGGTTTCGCCGGAGTGGTAGCTCCGCGGCAACCGGTTCGGCTCGGAACCGCAGGTTCGGAAGAGCAGCAGGTCGGCGGCCCACCCGCGCGACTTGGCTTCGCGGAACATGGCGCGCGCGTAATGCGAGTCGATCCCGCCCTCGAGGCCGTGCAGCAGCAGCACGCGCGGCGACGCCGGTCCGTGCGCCCCGGGCATGCGGACGAGCTCGAGAAAATCGCCGTCCGGCGTGTCCCACCGCTCGGTGTGCACCGGCAGCGACGGCTCCCGGCGCCCCAGACGACCCCACAGCGTGGCGCTGTGCGCATCGGGGAGCCACCAGGCAGGTCGATATAATCGGGAGCGGGACGTCATACGCACCCAATCTAAGTGTTACACTTGGCGCACCCGTTCCCCCGTTTCCCTGCGCCCCCCTCCGCGTGCTCAATCGTATCGTCCGCAACCTGACCTTTCAGGTGCTGGTCGCGGTCTCCCTCGGCGTCGCGCTCGGCGTTGTTGCGCCAGACTTCGCCAAGTCGCTCAAGCCCATCGGTGACACGTTCATCAATCTCGTGAAGATGGTGATCACGCCGATCATCTTCCTCACGATCGTGCATGGCATCGCCAGCATGTCCGATCTGTCGAAGCTCGGGCGCGTGGGTGGCAAGGCGCTGCTCTACTTCGAAATCGTGTCGACGTTCGCGTTGGGGATCGGGCTCGTCGTGGTGAATCTCACCAAGCCTGGCAAAGGGCTCGACATCAGTGCACTCGCCAAGGGCGATGTCAGCAAGTACGTCGCGGCGGGCGAGCAGCAGAGCATGCTCGAGTTCTTCCTGCACATCGTGCCGAGCAACGTGGTGGCGGCGTTTGCGAGCGGCGATTTGTTGCCGGTGGTGTTCTTCGCCGTGCTCTTTGGTGTGGCCCTCACCGCGGTGGGTGACGCGGGTCGTGACATTGCCGATCTGCTCGTGCGCTTTCAGGC
>CANGXD010000315.1 GCA_947457545.1 Gemmatimonadaceae bacterium | reverse complement strand
GATGGCCGCCCCGGCCGCGCCGGCCGCCGACACGACCAAGCACTAAGCTTCCGTTTCGGAAATCGAAGGGCCCGCTCGCAAGAGCGGGCCCTTCCTTTTTTGTGGCAGCTGAGATCTGAGTTCTGAGAGCTCAGACTCAGACCTCAGAACTCGGATCTCAGAACTCAGTTCCGGATAGGCGTGAGAGTCGAGGAACGCAGCAGTGAGAAACCAGGACCCGCGGTGGCGGTTACCCCAACCGCCGGTCCTCGCTGCTCACCTCTGCGTTCCTCGACTCTCACGCCTATCCAGAGCTGAGTTCTGAGATCTCAGCTCTCAGTCTGAGCTCTCAGCGCTCAGCGCTCAGTTCTCAGCAAACGGTAGCGCCAAGGTGGTCGCCCCTATGTCCCCTTCCCCTGTCCGCACGATCACCCGCGAGCCCGGTTCCACTTCGCGGCGGATCATCGCGATCGCGATGTTCCCCAGTCGCGGTGAGATCGCGGTGCTCCGCACGTCCCCCACGTCCTTGCCGTTGGCGTCGAGAATGCGGGCGTGCTGGGGCAGGGGGGCCTCGCCCACGAGTCCGCGCAGGTGGCGGTTCACGTGGCCGCGGAAGTGGACCCGCGCGACGGTCTCCTGACCGGTGTAGCAGCCTTTGGTGAACGAGATCGCGCCGAGGGTGTCGAGATTGGCTTCCTGCGGGATGGTGTTCTCGTCCATGTCGATCCCGAATGCCGGCCGGCCACCTTCGATGCGCGCGATGTTCCACACGGCGCGCGTGGCGCGGCGGCTCGTGGAGGCTTCGAGACGCTCACGCACCAGCGCGGTATCGCGTGCGTCGGCGATGATGATGAACCCCGGCAAGCTGCCCATGACGGGCGCGCGCACGAGCCGCACGCTGACCGGGCCGATGTTCCACATGCCGTGCGACCACACCGGCCACTCGGCGAGTCCTTGCACCATGATGTCGCCCAGGTCTTCGACGGTGTGCATCGCGCCGCCGAGATTGGCGACCGCCTGCGCGGCATTGGTGCCGTACACCATCCACGTCGCCCACTGGTCCGACTCGTCGGCAACCTTGGCCAAACGCGGGTTGATGTATTTGCGCGCAAGGTCGAGCCACGCCGGCGCGCAATGACGCAGCACCGTGAGCATGAACCGGTCTTCGGCGGTGCGCGCGATGTACATGTCGCACACCACTTTGCCCTTGGGCGTGAGCGCGACGGCGTGCATACCCATGCCCACCGCGAGCTGGCTCACGTCGTTGGTGACCAGCCCATTGAGCGCGTCCATGGCCTTGGGGCCCTGTACGCTGCTCCAGTGATTCATGGCTTCAAACCACGCCGCATCACGCCGCAAGTCGAGATACGCTTCGACATCGTCGCCAAGCAACGGCTCGGGATACACAAGAGCCGGCGGTTCGGGCGCTACGCTGATGGTTGAATCGCTCACGAGGCTTTCCGTTCCGCGACACCTGGGCGCGGTTTGAATGGCTGGTCAATACCTGAACAGGCAGAACAGATAGTCCGATGCTTCTGCGAAGTGTAACGCGCACGCCTAGACACTCCAAGGCGTGCGCATGCGCTACCAGACGTTAGGTACATGTACGAAGAGCGCCGCTATCTCTGCCGTTTCGCTGTTCGTTTCCAAAGCGGTACGCTCCGTCACGCTCACACCCATGTTCGACAATCGCGCGTGAATCGCGTCCCAGCTCCGCCGCAGCGAGGCACCGGGCCCACGCGGCGCATCATCGCTGCAGCGCAACAGCGACACGCTATTCTCGAGCCCGGCGAGCGCCAGCAGCGACTCGACGTCGCGGCGCTCGCTGTCGGCACGCACCACAATGCGATCGCCCCGAGTCGCAGCTTCCTGAAGCCGCAGGAGCGCTCGCTGATCGAGCGGCACACCATGCTGCACGAGCGCGCGAAAGCCGCGATGTGCACGCAACGCAATCAATTCGGGAAGTGTGGGGTCGGTCGCGGACAGCTCGGGAAAGAGCGCGAGCGAAGCCTCGAGCAGCGTGCGCCCCGGGAGGAGCGCCAGAACGACCTCCGTGTCCAGCCGGGCCTGCTCGGCCGCGGCGGCGTCAACCAGCGCATGCGCTCGCAGGCGCAGTGTGTCCGCGAGGACGCCGTCAAACGCAAAAATCGTCGCCAGCATTGAGATGGGAGCGGTCAGGATGAGATCAAGAGTCGAGAGTCGAGAGTTGAGCGTGAGTTCCGGATAGGCGTGAGAGTCGAGGAACGCAGAAGCGAGACGTCAGGACCGGCGGTGGCGGTTTCCCAAACCGCGGGTCCTCGCTTCTCACTGCTGCGTTCCTGGACTCTCGCACCTATCCAGAGCTGAGTTCTGAGATCTCAGCTCTAGATCTGAGCTCTAGATCTGAGCTCTCAGAACTCAGTTGTCAGAACCAGCCCTCGCTCAACGGTACGTGGCCGCGAGCAGTTCGATCGGGTGCACGGCGCGTACATCTGACTTCTCAAGGAGTAGGCCCGCGCCGAGTTGCATGAGGCATCCTGGGTTCCCCGTCGCGACGAGTTCGGCGTGGCTTTCCTTGATGCGCGCGAGCTTGGGCGCGAGGACGGCGTCTGAGGTGTCGGGCTCGACGAGATTGTAAATGCCCGCAGATCCGCAGCACTGATCGGCGTCTTCGAGGGGCACGAGGTCGATGCCGGGAATCGCCGACAGGAGTTGCACGGGTGGGCGCACGATGCGTTGCGCGTGCATCTGGTGACAGGGCGGGTCGTGCGTCACGCGTTCATCGAGACGACGTGGACCGGCCACGGGGCCGACGCTGGCGAGGAGTTCGCTGACATCGCGCGTGCGATCGGCGAGTCGCTGGGCGCGTTCGGCAAAGTGCGGGTCATCGTGCAGCAGATGTCCGTATTGCTTGAGCATCGCGCCGCAACCGGCGGCGTTGACGACGACCAGCGCGTCGGGCGTGGAGGCGAACGTGTGCTCGAACGCCACGATGTTCTCGCGTGCGAGAGCACGGGCGCTTTCGAGATCGCCGGCATGCGCGTGCAGGGCACCGCAGCAGCGTTGGCCGTTCGTTGTGCAGTTGGTGAAGCCGTTGTGCGTGAGTGCCTGCTCGGTGGCATCGTTCACGTGCGCGAACAAGCCCGACATCACGCACCCCTCGAGCATCGTGACTGGCGTGCGTGGCGATTCGGCGCGGCGTGCCGTCGGCGGTGACGCGGCGGCCGCAGGTGCGCCCATGCGAAGTCGTGTGGG
>CANGXD010000314.1 GCA_947457545.1 Gemmatimonadaceae bacterium | reverse complement strand
CGCGCCGAGAGTCGCAGACGGCAGTGCGCCAGACTGGAGGTGCGCGGGGCGTACGCTACTTTCAACGAGTACCGACACTCCAAGAGCCCCCACGAATGCCAGCCAAAAAATCGTCGCCGGCCAAGAAGGCCCCCAAGTCCATGCCCTACGAGCAGGGGGCATGGGCGCATGTCTTCGCGCCGCGCGCCGCCGGGGAAATCCGCTATTGGCTCATCAAGTCGGAGCCCGACGTCTTCTCGTACGAGGATCTCGAGAAGGCGCCCAAGAAGACCACCTGCTGGGACAGCGTCCGCAACAGCAGCGCCCGCAACTTCATGCGCGACGGCATGAAGAAGGGCGATCTGGCTTTCTACTACCACTCCAACGCCGACCCGTCGGCGATCGTGGGCATCTGCGAAATCGTGCGTGAAGGGTATCCCGATCCCACTTCATGGGATCCGTCGCACGACTACTTCGACCCGAAGTCTGACCCCGACACGCCCACGTGGTACATGGTCGATGTGAAGGCGGTGAAGGCGTTCCGCACGCCCGTCCCCCTGCAACAGGTGAAAGACGACCCGGCCCTCGCCAACATGGCGCTCGTGAAAGTGGGGCGCCTCTCGGTCGTACCCGTGACGCCCGATGAATGGGCGCACGTCTGTGCGTTGGGTGGCGTGTAGCGCGCCACCCAAGTCGTCGTCAGCGCTTGCGCGCCCGCACGTACTGATCGGGCCACGGTCCCGGTTCGCCCAACGCATGCGCGGCCTCGAGGGGCCAGTGCGGATTGCGCAGCAGCTCTCGCGCCAGCAGCACCATGTCGGCGTCGCCCTGGGCAACAATCGCCTCGGCCTGCGGCGCTTCGGTAATGAGGCCCACGGCCGCCGTGCGCACGCCGGTCTCGCGGCGAATGCGTGACGCAAACGGTACCTGGTAGCCGGGCCCGATCGTGATCTGCTGATGCGCCGCGAGCCCACCCGATGACACGTCGATCAGGTCCACGCCAAGCGACGCCAATCGGGCGCACAACTGCACCGACTCGTCCACGTTCCATCCGCCCTCCGCCCAGTCCGTCGCCGAGATGCGCACCACGAGGGGCCACCCGTCGGGCCACACGGCGCGCACGGCCTGCGCCACCTCGCACAGCAGACGAATGCGATGGTCGAAGGACCCGCCGTAGCCATCCGTTCGCGTGTTGGCGAGCGGCGACAGGAACTGGTGCAGCAGATAACCGTGCGCCGCATGCAGCTCCGCCACCTTGAAGCCGGCCGCGACCGCACGGCGTGCGCCATCCGCGAAGGCGGTGATCACGTGGCCGATGTCGTCGAGCGACATGGCTTCCGGCTGCGGATAGTTGTCGGCAAAGGGGATGGCGCTCGGACCCTTCACCGGCCAGCCGCCGTCAGCAATGGCCACCGCGCCGCCGCCATCCCACGGCCGCTTCGTGCTCGCCTTTCGCCCCGCGTGCGCGAGCTGAATGCCCGCCACGGCGCCGCGCGCCTCGATGAACTGTGTGATGTGCCGAAGCATGGGCACCTGCTCGTCGCTCCAGATACCGAGGCAGGCGGGGGAAATCCGTCCCTCGGGGAGCACCCCCGTGGCCTCGGTGAACACCAGCGCCGCACCGCCGCTCGCGAACCCGCCCAGGTGCACGAAGTGCCAATCGTTCGCGAGACCGTCGACGGCCGAGTACTGGCACATGGGCGAAACGCCAATGCGATTGCGGAACGTGACGTCGCGCAGTGTGAGTGGCGAAAAAAGTGCGGACATAGGTGCGGGCTGAATCGTTTCGTGACAGCATCGAGCGACTGGCGGATACACGAAATATGACCGCGGCAGGTGCGAACCCGGCACCGTCGTGCGACTTTCCTTGCGAGCCCATGGAATCACATTCCCCTATTCTCGTCGGTCTGGCGTTCGCCACGATTGTGGTGGCCCTCACGGCCTTTGGACGCCGTCTGCCGGTGCCGGCACCGGTGCTGCAGGTCATTGCCGGTCTGGTTGTCGCGACGATCCCGGGTGTGGCGATGCCCACGCTCGAGCCCGATCTCGTCTTCTTCGTGTTTCTGCCCCCCATTCTGTGGGCGGCGGCGTTCTTCACCTCGCTGCGCGAGTTCACGGCCAACCGGCGTCCCATCGGGCTGCTGGCCATCGGGCTGGTGATCGCCACGACGGTTGGCGTGGCCTTCGTCGCGCGTGCGCTCTTCCCGGGCATGCCGTGGGCCGTTGCCGTCGCGCTCGGCGCGATTGTCTCGCCGCCGGATGCCGTCGCCGCCGCCGCGGTGGTGTCACGGTTACCGGTGCCGCGGCGCGTCATCGTCATTCTCGAAGGCGAAAGCCTCGTGAACGACGCGTCGGCGCTGGTGCTCTATCGCTCGGCCGTCGCCGCCGCCGTCACCGGCGTATTCAGCCTTGGTGAGTCGATTGTTCGCTTCTTTCTCGACGCAGGCGTGGGGATTCTGCTTGGGCTCGCCATTGGCTGGGTGCTCGTGTGGGCGCTCAAGCGAACGAAGGACGAATTGGCGGAGATTCTGCTCACGTTGGCCGGCCCCTATGCCGCATGGATTCTCGCCGAGCAAATCCATGTGTCGGCGGTCCTCGCCTGCGTTGCCGGCGGGTTGTATTTGCGGCAGCACTATTCGGTGGTGGTCGGGCCACGCTCTCGCGTGCAATCGAAGGCCGTGTGGGATCTGCTGGTGTTCGTGCTGAACGCCATGATCTTCGTGCTGCTGGGGATGCAGTTCACGGCCATGATCAAGGCGACGACACTCGCCCAATTGCCGGCGTTGTTGGCGCCGGGGCTCATCATCAGTCTCGTGTGTGTGGTGGTGCGTCTCGTGTGGGTGCCGGTGGCTACGTGGGCGCCGCGTCTGCTCAGCAAGGAAATTGCGCGCGTCGAGGCGGTGCCACGTCCCAAGGCGGTGGCCTTGGTGGCGTGGACCAGTATGCGCGGGATCGTATCGCTGGCGACGGCGTTCGCGCTGCCGCTCACGCTCGCCGACGGCTCGCCGTTTCCCTATCGGCAGGATCTGCTGTACATCACCATGAGCGTGATTCTGTTCACGCTGGTGGTGCAGGGGTGCACGCTGGCGCCGATCATCAAGTACTTCAAGTTCGCGCCCGAAACGCACCACCAGCAGGAGGAGCGGTTTGCGCGTATCGAGGCGCTGCGGCGCGCGGCCGACGCGCTCGAAGATGCCGCGCGCGAAGGGTGGGCGAACGACGAAGATGTGTCGTGGTTGCGCGCCGAACT
>CANGXD010000313.1 GCA_947457545.1 Gemmatimonadaceae bacterium | reverse complement strand
GGGAGCGACGTAGAGACCGGGCCCCTTCAGCGGCCAGACAACAGCTTGTCGAGCCGCGCGTTGAGATCCGCCAGCACACCCGGCGGCACGCGATCGGGCAACAGGTTCGTGAGCTCGTGCGGATCCTTCACGAGATCGTACACCTCGTCCATGCCGCGCAGTTCGTCGTACCGGATGAACTTGTAGCGGTCGGTTCGTACGGCCTTGTACCCCATCCCCTTCACGCGCGGAAACTCGGTGTCGGAGTAGTACTCGATCAGTAGCTCATCACGAATGCTTGCCGCATTCGCCCCGAGCGCTGGCAACAGCGAACGACCTTGCATGGTGGCCGGTGCCTTCACACCGCCGAGTGCGAGCAGTGTGGGCGCGACGTCGACGTTGCTCGCGAGCGTGCCCGGGTGCGAACCGGGCGTCGCCAAACGCGGATAGCGCACGATGAACGGAATGTGGATACTGGGTTCGTATGCGAGCCGCCGTTCCTGCGCGAGACCGAACTCGCCATAAAAGAATCCCTGATCGCTCGTCACCACGATGACCGTGCGGTCACGCATACCGCGGCGTTCGAGTGTCTCCATCAATTCGCCGATACTGCGATCGATCGCGCTCAGCATGCGCAACCGGTCGCGCACCACTGAATCGGGTAATCCACCGACAGGGCTGCGCGGGTCGGACACATCGTACGGCCGCTGCAGCGCCGGCTTTCCCTCGAGCGGGGCGCGCCAGCTCGGGCCGTGCGGAATAGTGGCATCGTGATACTGCTGCGCGTCGCGCGGTGCCGGTGGAAACGAGCGGACGAAGTTGGGATAGATCTCCGGGTGCACCGCTTTCTGCGCCATGACCACCAGAAACGGCTGCGTGTCCGGCACCGACTCAATGAACGACACTGCGTGCTCCGTGAGGATCTCGGTCATGTAGCCGCGTGCCTTCGCCGGCTTGCCGTCGATGTTGAGATCGGGATCGAAGTACACGCCCTGCCCCACGAAGCTCACCCACCGGTCGAAGCCCGGCCGCGGTGAATCGTCTGCGTGTCCCATGTGCCACTTGCCGAAGAATCCCGTCCGATAGCCGGCATCGTGGAGCAGCTTGGGAAAGGTGACGATGCGATGACTCTGTTCGGCGCGTTCCCCGTTGTCCACGATGCCATTGCGATACGGATACTGCCCCGTCATGAACACCGCCCGACTCGGCGAACAGAGCGGCGCCGACGTGTAGACGTTGGTGAAGCTCGCCCCCTCGTTCACGAGACGCTTGAGATTCGGCAGCTCGGCGAACGGATGATCGATCAGATCATCGTAGCGTGCGTCGTCGAGCAGCACGAACACCATGTTCGGCCGAGCCGTATCGGCGGCGGTCGTCCGTGCGGTGTTGGCTGGGCGACAGGAGGACGTCGCGAGCAACGCGAGGAGACAGGCATGTATGGCGCGCACGCGTGCTGACATGAACGACCGTCCGGCGGAGGAGGGGCTGTCGGGGAGCGGCGATGGCCGCGTGGGACAAGCTACAGTGGGGGATGGCGTGCCGTAGCTGGTTGGCTGTTGCGCAGCGATGGCATGGTGAGCGTCGCCATTGCGGATCACCCGGTAGAGCATGCTGCAACTGCGTAGCGGGTAACGGCGGCGCGGCGGGTGCCTGAGGACAGGGCGGATCGCTCATGGTGCTCGTGACGCCGACGGTAGCGCTGACGGGCGGACTGTCCTTTGCGCGGACGTCTTCGCGGGGCGAGTTCATCGACGAGAATGACTCATTGTTCACCCCCGGTGTGACCACCGTGGCGTCGAACGTGGGGGTGCGGCCTGGTTCTTCAATCCACACGTCTCGCTCAGTGCACTCGGCGGCGTGAGTCCATCGTCTCGGACAGCTCTCTCTCGGCGATTTCACTTTATCTTGCAACGCTTGCAAGAGAACAGCGGCGAGCGAACTGGTGATATCTCGTCCCAAGTCGTTTGCCTGCGATCGCTTGCGGGAGGTCGTGAACGGCCTGATGATTCCGTTATCTTGCAGGGAAACGTCGGATAACGGCGGCGTTGCAAGAGTTTCCTGCAGGCTAATTGGCGTTAGACGACTACGGGCATCTCGTGCCGCGGATTAAATGGACAGACAACTCGCACTGATTCTCGCTCTGACGTTCGTCATTCATCTCGTCGACACCCTCGCGTACTCGGTGCGGATTGCAGGAGTGCGCATCAGGCGACTGGCGATCGCGTTGTCGCTCTTCAATATCCTTGTTCTTTTTGCCCGCACCGCCGGGACGGTCCAAGCCCCCCTGTTGGCGCGGCGAGTCGAAGTGGCACTGCGAAATCCGCACGCCGGGCTCCTCACCGATCTGCGTTACGTGCTGCTGGCTGGAAGTCTTGCGACCATTACCGGCGCATTACTCATCCCGACGTTTCAGAACGCGTTCACGAAGGCAGTCCGGGCCTTCAACGTGCACCGCTCGATTCCGCGGCTGCTGCTGCTCAGCTTCTCGAAAACGGGCCTACTCCACCTTCGCGACTCAATCAAGGCACCCCAGACCCAAGGCGTTCTTGACCTTCCTCGCGCGTCCCGTCTTCCAGCGCGCCTGTTGGTGATCAACGCCGCAGCGGTCAGCGCCTGGACCGTTGCTGTCCTCGCCTCTCTTTACGCCGGATACCTGGTCCCGGAATATCGAGTGACGGCAAGCAGTCTCGCGGCCGTCGTGAGCGGCGGCGCCACGGTACTATTGTTTGTCTTTAGCGACCCCTATCTCTCCGCACTGACCGACGATGTACTCGAAGGAAAGGTGAGTGAAGGCTTCTTCCGCCGTTCCGTCATCTGGCTCGTTGGAAGTCGGCTCGCCGGAACCGTGCTCGCCCAAGCCTTGCTCGTCCCCGCGGCGATGCTGATAGCGCGCCTCGCTCGCGGGCTCTGATCTAGCCTCCCTGCGCAAATCGTCTAACGTACGCTGAACTTGACGGGCGATCTTTTGACGCTCGCTTCGCTCGCATTTTGTTTGATTCGCCCGCAGGTTAACTGGGGCGTTAGGAGGATAAACATGACGAGGCTCATGGCTCCTCGATGGCTGGTCTCGGTCGTCGGACTCGGTCTTCTCGCCGGCTGCGCATCGGTACAGAGTGTGCCGCCCGCAGCTCGGTCCGATTTGGCTTCCACGGGGAAACTGCGTGTCGGCCTCATCCTCTCCAATCAGGTTTTGGTCACGAGAGACCCTCAGACTGGGGAGTTGCGCGGCGTCACCATAGCCCTCGGCAAGGCCCTCGCGAAACGCCTTGGGGTTCCCTT
>CANGXD010000312.1 GCA_947457545.1 Gemmatimonadaceae bacterium | reverse complement strand
TGCCAGCTGATCAATTGCCCGCGGGGTGCTCAGCTGCAAGCGGCGCTGGAAGAAACGATCAGTGTGTTGGAGGAAACCAAGGGGGCGTTCAAGTCGAAAACGCTGGGCGATTTGCGCCACAAGCTGGAACTCGTGCTGAAGCATGTGTGAGCAAAAGCACCAACGGCACACCAAGCGGTGCGTGTTTTGCACAAAGCATCCACATTTGGTGCGCTGCAGTACACGATGGGAAGTTCTGACTCTTGCCAAGCCTGACGGTATGCGCGATACTCCTAATGTCTAGCAGCAGTGCTCACGTCTCTTCTGTGCAATGGCAGAGCACTACCGCCTAGGGAGCTTCAGCATTCGCTGAAACGCTGGACCAGTACTGACGGCACAAAAAAACGGATCGCTCGAACGATCCAACCTTGACGGACGGGACACAGGTCCCGGTCAGTCGAAGGCGCGAAACCCGCTCACAAGAGCGCGGTCTCGCGCCTTTATTGTTTTTGCCCGTGGTGATGCAGCGCACCCCTCACGAGGCCGGTAGTCACCGGCGTCCTTTCAGGTCCGGATATGAGCAACGTCGCTCTATACAACACTGAGGTTCCGTCCGCCTTCCCACTGGCCCGCGGCGCGTCACTCACTACGCGCGTCCCAAGCGGCCGCGATCGTCACCTGCGCATTGCCCCCGAGGGGCAGGTGATCACGCCTACGCCGAGCCATGCCCTGCTGCGCATTCTGGTCGTGTCTTCCAACGCCGAGGCGTGCGCGGCGCTGCGTCAGGTCTTCGAGCGCGAAGGGCGCGAGGTCTTGAGCGCGTCGTCGCCGGCCGGAGTGGTCGAGATGATCGGCCGCGCCGAAGTGAACCTGCTGATCAGCGATCAGTTGTTGCCCGACGAGAGTGGTTACGCGCTCCTTGAATCGGTGCGCGAGAAGCATCCCACCGTCATGACCGCGCTCATGGCCGCGCCGGGGATGTCGCAGGCGCCGCTCCTGGCGTTCGAGCGCGGCGCGTCGGACTACCTCACGCAGCCCATCGACGCTGACGAAGCGGTGGCCTTCCTGCGCCGCGCTGACAACATGCGCACGGTTCGGGAGCATGTCGCGACGCAAACGAGCGGAGCATACGAAGCGCCCGACTACCGTGGCATGTACGGCACCACGTCGGTGATGCGTGATGTCTTCCGGATGATCTCGCGGGTGGGCCGTACTGGTGTGACTGTGCTGGTGACCGGCGAAAGTGGCACCGGGAAAGAACTGGTGGCGCGCGCGTTGCACGACGAAAGCGCACGGCGCAACAAGCCGTTCATCGCCCTCAACTGCTCGGCGTTGCCGTCGGAACTCGTGGAGAGCGAGCTGTTCGGCCACACACGCG
Organism: Gemmatimonadaceae bacterium; assembly: GCA_947457545.1. Classification (GTDB taxonomy): domain Bacteria; phylum Gemmatimonadota; class Gemmatimonadetes; order Gemmatimonadales; family Gemmatimonadaceae; genus Gemmatimonas. The sequence goes on along the minus strand of CANGXD010000312.1, from coordinate 1,927 downwards.
GGGCGTTCACGGGCGCCGTGAAGGACCGCGGCGGTCTGTTCGAAGCGGCCCATGGCGGTACGCTCTTTCTCGACGAAATCGGTGATCTCGGCCCATTGGCGCAAGCCAAGGTGCTTCGTGCCGTGGAAAGCGGTGAAATCATGCGCGTGGGAGGAACGAAGTCGTCACACGTGGATGTTCGCGTGATTGCGGCGACGAACCGTCCACTGGACGCCATGGTACTCGATGGTCGATTCCGCGAGGACCTGCTCTATCGGCTCAAGGTGATTACGCTGGCGCTGCCGCCACTGCGTGAACGCAAGTCGGACATTCCGCTGCTGACGAGTCATTTCCTGCATCTGTTTGCCGAGCGTCACAGCTTGCCGGCGCGTGCCTTGAGTGACGATGCGCTGGACATGCTCATGCAGCACGACTGGCCGGGAAACGTGCGTGAGCTGCGCAACGTGATCGAGGGTGCGTTGGTGATGTGCGACGGCGCCGAGATCGCGGTGTGCGACCTTCCGGCAAACCTCTCCACCGCGTCAGCCACGTTGTCGGTGCCGACGTCGATGATGGAGCAGTCCGCCGACCTGCCGTTCGTGGAAGCGCGCGAACGGGCGCTGCGCGAATTCGACCGGGCGTTCCTGGGCGCGGCGTTGGCGCGCAACGGCGGCAACATTGCGCGCACGGCCCGTGCGCTTGGTTTGCATCGTCAGTCGTTGCAGAAGCTCCTGGCGCGCCGCGATTTGCGGAATGGTGACGCTACTGCAGCCTGCGCCGCAGGTACTTGACTGTCGCGTTGAATCGCCGTGTCGCGACCGCTTCTTCCATGAGCATCGTCATTTCGCTCGTGATGTTGTCCCACGACGCATCGGCCAATACACGGCTGCTGGAGAAAACGACATCGGCACGGGCGAGCAGAAAGCGCTCGCGCGGCGCACGTTCCACCGGCGCAAAGCGCTGCGGTGCCACGTCGTCCATGCAATCGTACACGACAGCGCCTTCACCGAACGCGCCCAGCATGGTGGGCGCCGGCATAGGCGTGAAGAACCACTGAATGGGGGTGTCGAAGCGGTGCGGCAGCTCGCCCGTGGCACTGACGAGATCGAGCAGCAACGCGCGCACGGTGGTGAGTGTCGCGGATTCGCTGTCGCGATACGCCGACGGCAACCGTGGGATGATGCGATGCACGTTGAAATGTGGTTCCGAACGATCGACGACCGCTTTGACCACGTCGTCGAAGAACTGGGGCTCTTCGACGTAGAGCACGTCGCGCGAGTGCGCAAAGCGTGAGAACAGCTGCTGTGGGCGCTGCCACGCGAAGTCCCAGCGCAGATGGCTGTGGACAATGATGGGTCGTGCGCTGATCACATCGGCCATGCGAGTCGTCACGAGAGCGTCCAGCGGAATGAGAAGAAGCCCAGAAGCAGCCATATGCATCACATACGCCAGGCGTATGCATGCCGCGTCACACTGGTGGTTCGTGCGCAGTCCATTAATGTACGCCGTGATGATGCCCACCAGTGACGGCACACGAACTGACGCGCCGTGCGCGCGTCACGAACGACCGCACGAAACGGCGGCACATCCGGCACCCCTCCGCACCGGACACACCGCCGCTCGTGCACACCCGAGGGTGTGTCTTCGCATCATCATTGTCGAGCTACATCAATGCTTCGCTTCGCTACAGGGCTTCGTTCCGCCGACGCATGGGATCGTCGGTAATGTGACCGATGTAGTTGGCAGTCTCGCGTCCACGACGTCGCGTTCCGAAGAACGTGGCATCGTCATACAGCTCGCCGCGAAAAAAAAATCGTCATCGTTGCTGCTGCGATCCGCGAGTGGCTGCTGTGACATCAGTGCGGGATTCGTGCCAGTGTTTCCCGGGAACCGCTCGCGCAGTGACACTTCGTATTCACGCGTCAGCGATTTGCGATCGTACGCCGGC
>CANGXD010000311.1 GCA_947457545.1 Gemmatimonadaceae bacterium | reverse complement strand
GCCGACCGCAGTGCGCCGTACGCGGCGAATCCCGTCACGACGAACTTCGTGGCCTTCGCACCGCGTGATGCGACCGCTGACGCCTACGACGGCGCGCCGCGCTGGTTCTCGCAGAGCTGGCGCGACAGCGGCGCCGGATACGCGAACGGCAAGTTCGCGATGGATGTGAACGGCGTCTATATCCCCCACGCATTGCAAGCGACGCAACGCATTGTACGTGCGTTGCGCACGCTCGGTGTGTTGTCGGATACCGAGACCGCGCGAATGCCGGCGCTGCAGCGGAGCGCGACGTTGATGCGCTATGTGCGCGACAGTACTGCACTCACTGCCGCCATTCGGACATGGCAGGGCGCCCTCGGGGAGTTTGTCGTCCGACTGACGCCCGCGGAGGTCCAAACTCGTGTGGCCGCTCGCGTGCGTGCACTGCCGGCCGCCGACCGTACCTACTGGCGCGCCTTCCCGCCCAGTGGTGATGGTATCGAATTCCTGGCGGTCGCGCTCGATGCCGCGGGGCAGCGCATCGGCGTCGCCAACAGCGATCCGGCCACGCGGATTTTTCTCGACGGGCTGATGGAGACCGCGCAGGTGAGCGGGCGCGGACGTGATGCCCTGCTGCGCGATGTCTCCCTCTTTGCCCGCGACTATCCGGAGGGCCTGTTGGTGCCGGCGGTCGGTGCCGTGGTGGCGAACGATGCGTATGCGACACCGGCGGTATGGAAGGCGTTTGCCGATGATGCGTATCATGGCCCCCGCGTCGTGTGGGGGCGCGAAGTGAATCTCTTTCTGCTCGGCGTGGCCAGTCATTTGCCGTTGATGACGCAGGATGCAGCGGGCGCGGAGCTGCTGCGCAACGCCGCCTTGCGCGTCCGCGATGCCGTTTCGGCGTCGGGCTTTCGCAGCGAGTTGTGGAGCTACGAATTCCCCAATGGACGTCCGCAGGCCGTGCGGTATGGCAGCGGCGGTGATGTCCAGTTGTGGAGCACGACCGATCTCGCCGTGCAGTATGTGTGGGCCCGCCTTCCGCAATGACGTAGCCCCGTAAGTAGCGACAGCTGGTTTTCTCCGTCATACGCTCCCCAGCGCTCTGTTTCCCTCTATCACCACCCGCATGTTGTTCCCTCGCGCCGCCGGTGTCCTGCTGCACCCTACATCACTTCCGAGCGCCGGCGGCATTGGCGACTTCGGTCCCGATGCGCACCGGTTCGTGCAGTGGCTCGCCGACGCCGGCATGAAGATCTGGCAGGTGCTGCCACTTGGGCCCACCGGCTACGGTGACTCGCCGTATCAGTGCTTTTCGGCGTTCGCCGGCAACCCGTTGCTCATTCACGTGCCGGAGTTCCACGGTGCGTCGACCAATGATGGCAACGATCACCTCGTCGACTTCGGCGCGGTCATTCCTGCCAAGCACGCGGCGCTCGCGGAATGGCTCGATACGTTGCCGTATGACAGCGCGGTGCAGCGGTTCGTTTCGGAACAGCAGCATTGGCTCCCCGACTACGCCCTGTTCATGGCGCTCAAGCAGGCGCACGGCGGCATCGCGTGGCCGCAGTGGGAGGCGGGTGCCGCACAACGCGATGCGGCGGCGCTCGACACGTGGCGTGTTCGCCTCGCCGCGGATATCGAGCGGCTGTACAAGCAGCAGTTCGTCTTCTACGAGCAGTATGCGCAACTGCGGCACGCGTGCCGGTCGCGCGGCATCAAGCTCATGGGCGACGTGCCCATTTACGTCGCGCACGATTCTGCCGATGTGTGGGCCAATCCCTCGCAGTTTCTGCTGCACCCCGACGGCACTCTCAAGGTACAGGCGGGCGTGCCCCCCGATTACTTCAGCGAAACCGGTCAGCTGTGGGGTAACCCGCTCTACGACTGGGAACGCATGCAACACGACGGCTATGCGTGGTGGATTGCGCGTATGCGGGCGAGTCTGCAGCAGTTCGATCTGGTGCGCCTCGATCACTTTCGTGGATTCGAAGCGTATTGGGAGATTGCGGGTGATGCACCAACGGCTGTGCATGGTCGCTGGGTGAAGGGACCGGGCGCGTCGTTGTTCGAGGCACTCACCAACGCGCTCGGCCCCATGCCGATCGTGGCGGAGAACCTCGGTCTCATCACCCCGGAAGTCGAAGCGCTGCGTGAGCAGTTCCACTATCCGGGGATGGCGATTCTCCAGTTCGCCTTCGACGGACAGGATTCGAACTTCATTCCGCACCGCTACGACCGTGACCTGGTGGTGTACACCGGCACGCACGACAACGACACCACTATGGGTTGGTGGCAATCGACCGGCGAAGGTGACTCCACCCGCGCCGCAGATGCGGTGGCCCGCGAGAAGGACTTTGCGCGTCGCTATCTCAACACCGACGGCACGGAGATGCACTGGGTACTGATCAGGGCCACGCTGGCGTCAGTGGCCAACACCGTGCTCATCCCGCTCCAGGATGTGCTGGGCGTTGGCAGTGATGCCCGCATGAACTTGCCGGGTCGACAGGCTGGGAATTGGGGGTTCCGCTTCACGTGGGCGCAGCTCGCGCCGCAACTCACCGAGCGGCTGCATGCGCTCACGACCACCTACGAACGATGAGCGCAACTGCCGCGGGGTCGGCCGCTGTTTCGGCGGCGCGTACGAGCAGCGCCCCGACCAACTTCTGGGCGATCTGGAACATGAGTTTCGGGTTCCTGGGCATTCAGTTCGGCTGGGGACTGCAGATGGCGAACATGAGCGCCATCTACGAATACCTTGGGGCCAAGCCCGACGAGATCCCCATGCTCTGGCTGGCGGCGCCGCTCACGGGGCTCATCGTGCAGCCGATCATCGGCCATCTGAGTGATCGTACCTGGTCGCCGCGGTGGGGACGGCGCCGCCCATTCTTCATGATCGGCGCCGTGCTCAGTTCACTGGCGTTGATCGCCATGCCGAACAGCAGCGCGCTGTGGATGGCGGCCGGCCTCCTCTGGATTCTCGACGCGTCGATCAACGTATCGATGGAGCCGTTCCGTGCTTTCGTGGCCGACCTGTTGCCAGCCAATGAGCGCACGCGCGGATTCGCCATGCAGTCGCTGTTCATCGGCCTCGGTGCAGTGATCGCGTCGGCGATGCCGTGGATGCTGACGAACTGGTTCGGTGTGGCTGCCAGCGCGCCCGGCACTATTCCCACGACCGTACGACTGTCGTTCTATGTCGGGGCCTTCGCCTTCTTCGGGGCGGTGATGTACACGGTGCTCACCACGAAGGAAAAGCCCCCCGAGGACCTTGCGGCATTCGAGCGCGAGAAGGCGGCAACGGCTG
>CANGXD010000310.1 GCA_947457545.1 Gemmatimonadaceae bacterium | reverse complement strand
TTCTGCGCGACGAAACCGCGCGGGGTGAGGCCGGAGCCGCGGCGCGGGAGATCGTGGCGCGTGAGCGCGGGGCCACGGCGCGCAGCGTGGCGTTGATTACCAGTGTGCTCAACAGCGTTTCCTCCGCCCCTGCCGTCTAGAGCCCTGCCGTCCGCCGTCTCGGCGCGATGCTGCCGACGAGAGACGATCCCGAGAGCTCGGCGCGTTTTCGCAGCATCGCGCCGAGACGGCGGACAGCAGGCACTACAGACGGCAGGGACGGAGGAACGGCGGTGCATTCCGCAGCGTAGTACGTGCGACTCGTGATACCGTGGTAACTTCAACCGGTCGGACGCGTACGGATGCGCGCCCCATCCTGTTCTGTTCTTCCGCTCAAGGAGTATCCCCCATGTTCACGAATGTGCGATTCCCTGCGGTGCTGGTCGGCCTGACGCTGGCTGGCGCGCTGCCGGCGGCGGCGCAAGACTCGATCAAGGTCACGACTGCGCGCGTGTACGACGGGCAGTTTCGCCCCATTCAGCAGGCGTCTGGTGGCGTAGGCATACGAGGCTCGCAGCGCATCTTCGGGCAAGTGAAGATCGCCACCCGAGAGTCGAGTGAGCGGGTGAAGGTGACGCTCATGATCAACACCAGCCTCAACCAGACGGAAATTCTGAACTGGTCGGTGAATTCGGGGCGGTGCGGAAGCGGCACGGTACCACTCATGCCCATCGCGCAGTTTCAGGGGATCGAGATGAGCACGAACGGGCGCGGCGAGCTCGATATTCCTGAAATGCCGTTGTCCATTCCGCCCAATTCCGGGGCGCTGCATGTGAACGTGTATCGCGGTGGCACCGGATTGGAGAACGTGATTGCCTGTTCGAATCTCAAGCTGAACGAGAAGTAAGCACGGGAGCGAACGACATTCCGTTCAGGGTGGCGAACGACAAAAGGGGCGCCGGCAGATTGCCGGCGCCCCTTTGTTGGTCTGGCTGAACCGCTTAGCCGCCGAACGTGTAGATCGGGAGGCGGAGCGTTTCGAGTTCCTTGGCCGGAATCGGGAGCTGACGGAAGGTGCCCGTCTGCAGCTGCTCGAGACGACGGTTGTCGAACAACGACAGGCCGTTGGTGTTGAGGAGCTCGACGTCACGCTCGTAGCTGATCGCGGCGAGGAGTTCCGCGGCGTTGGCGCCTACGGGGGTGAGACCACCACGCGTGACGCGGGTCTTGTTGACCAGCGACGCGGCGCGGTTGAGGTCACCATTCGTGCGGACCAGCGCTTCGGCGATCATGAGATCGTTTTCGGCGGCGATCACGTACGGCATGGCCTTGCCGGCCTTCGTGGAACCGGCCACCGCGAACGAGACGTCGCGCCAGCGGCGGTGGTAGTACGGCGACTGCATGAAGATGCCGCGGGCCGGGTCACCGATGACGGTTCCGAGGAACACGTAGTCGGTGGTGATGCCCGTGAGGCAAGCGGCCGGCTGACCCGCGCCGGTGCACGGCACGGTGACAGCACCCATACGACGATCGGTCGAGACCGGGGCGACGTTGGTGCCGTTGTACTTGACCGGCACGTTCGGCGCCATGCGGTTCACGAGACGCTGGTCGACACGCGTCCACGAATCGAGGTTGCCGTAGTTGACGATCTGGCTGTACCAGACATTGTCACCGTCGTTGATGACGTTGAAATCGATGTCGGTGAGGCCCGTGCCGGTGATGCCCTTGTCGGCGTACGACAGCACGCGCTGCCAGTTCGTCGCCGTGTTTTCCGCACCCGTGCGAGCCGAAAGCATCAGCGTGCGCGCCGCCATGGTGTTGGCGATGCGGTTGATGTTCGCGGCGGTCTGCGGGATGGACAACGGGAGCACGTCGGCGTCCCACGACCAGGTGCGGCCGGCCGTGAGGGCGATGACGGCATCCCAGCTCTTGAGCGCCGAGTCACGCACCTGCGTGTACGGGATGAGCGTGGGTGCGGTCGTCAGGTTCGTACGTTCCGTGATGACGAACGACTTGTCGAACAACAGCGCCAGGTTGGTCAGCGCACCCGCCTGCGCGAAGAGCGCGGCGGACTGCGTCTTGGCGTTGCCGTCGGCACCCGGAATGGTGATACCGGCCGCGAGCGCCTTGAGGGCGTCGTTGGCAGCACCGAGGGCGCCGTAGTTGGCGTCCCAGGGCTGGACGGTCGCGTTGGCGTCACCGCCGGCGGAGTTGTTGTTGTAGGCGATGCGCGGCTCGAGGTTGTTGAAGCGCATGCCGAAGTTGCCGAAGTTGGCCGTTCCGGCGTCCGCCGTCACCTGGAGCATCATGTACGGCTCCTGGTGGGTGGACGTGAGGAACCAGCTGTTCACCGACGACTTGCCGATCTTGGCCACGTCACCCGGACTGGCGAGTGCGCGGGCAATGTCGGGGTTGTTCGGGTTGGCCACTTCGAGCTCGGCGCAGGCCGCGACAGACAACATCGCGGCGGGCGCCAAAATCGAGCGAAGGATACGAGTCTTCACAAATAGTCTCCGTTATGTGATCAGCGGGATCAGAACGACACGTCGATCATCGCCGTGACCGTGCGGAAATTCGGGTAGCGGAAGCCGTCGATGCGGAAATTGAAGTCACCGCCCGAGTTGGCTTCGGGGTCGAAGCCGGAGTAGTTCGTCCACGTCAGCATGTTACGGCCGACGATCGAGAACTTGAATCCGTTCGCCAGACCGTTGATACCGACCTTGCGGAGCAGGTTCGGCGTGAACTGGTAGGCCACGCTGAGCTCGCGGAGACGGGCATAGCTGCCGTCTTCGACGAAGTGCGAGTTGGCGTTCAGGCCGTCGTACAGACCGCCCGAGTACCAGGCGAGCGGACGACGGTCGGCTTCGGGACGGTTACCCTGACCCTGCGTGCCGTGACGGCCGTCCTGATACATCCACTGCTTCGTGAAGTTGTAGATGTCGCCGCCCTTCACACCATCGATGAGCGCGTACAGCGACAGGTTCTTGAAGCGGAGGTTCTGCGTGAAGCCGAACGAGAAGTCGGGGTTCACGTCACCGATGACGACCTGATCGCTACCCGCAGCGTTGCGGAAGGCGATCGGCGCTTCGGCGCCGGTGTTCAGCTGAGCCTTGCGGACGACGTAGCCGTCGCTGTTGATCGTGAACAGGTTCTGATCGAGACCCTGCTGCGCAACTTCGTCCATCGAGCGGAGCCACTTCTTGCCGTAGATGATGCCGAGCGCTTCGCCTTCCGCATAGAAGAAGACGTTCTGGCTCTGACCACCCGCGTTCACGCGGTACGGCGCGCGACCGAGCTTGTCGATACGCTGAC
>CANGXD010000309.1 GCA_947457545.1 Gemmatimonadaceae bacterium | reverse complement strand
TCCTGGACTCTCACGCCTATCCAGAGCTGAGTTCTGAGATCTCAGATCCAGAACTCAGCTCTGAGAACTCAGATCTCAGCTCTCCACGCCCGCCAGGTGCGTCATCTGCTCGACTAGCTCATGCATTTGGGCTTCTGTCAGCTCCATTTCCTGGTGCGCCGCGCTCGCGTCGAGCAGGCCTGTTCGCATGCTTACGCCCACCTGGTTCACGTAGCGCACTTTGGCCAGCAGCTCGAGCGTGATCTGGCGCAGGCCGTGGTAGCGCCGCTTCTCGGCGTTGGCGCGGCGGAAGCGAAGGGTCAGGTCTTCGGGCCCCAGCGTCCGCGCGAGTGCGATGACGTCGTCGACGTTGCGGCCCGGCAGGTTGGCGCGGTCGGGAATGCCATTGTTGGACCAGCCGCTTTCGGCAAAGAACAACCGGCCCACGTACTCGATGCCGTCGTGCGCCGTGTGCAGCGTGACGCGGACGTCGCGACCCTCGACCTCGATGGTCGCGAGCGGAGTGAAAGTGACGGGGCCAAAAGGAACCATGATTTACGCGCGGTGCTGAAGAAACCGGTCGATCGAGCGGAAGAGCAGGGTGGGGCTTTCGACGTACGGCACGTGTCCACAGTCATCGAGGACGACCATCTCCCCGCCAAGCGCTTCGGCGGCCGCTTCGGCTGACGCGAGCGGGATGGGGTCCTGTCTGCCATGTACGACGAGCGTAGGTACGCGGACGGCACGCAGCGACTCGGTGAGATCGTACGCTCCCAGCGATTGCCACACCGACTGCTGCACCTTGCCGGTGACCCGGAAGGGCGTGAGCGCGGTGGCCCGCGTGGGGTCGGCGAAATAGCCGGCGACGCTCAGTTCGAACGAGCGTTGGCGATAGGCCACCATGTCCGTTTCGCGCAGCCCCGAGGCCGCCAGTTCGTCGCGCAGTTGCTGCACGACCGCGCTTCGTCCCCGTTCGGCCAACGTCTGTTCGAACTCGTCGCGCCAGCCCCGCGTAATGGGCGCCGGCGACACGAGTACCAACCGCGCCGGAGGCACGAGCGACGGGTCGACGGTGCTCTGGACGGCGTACAACATGGCCAGCAGCGCGCCCCACGAGTATCCCACGATGGTAGGCCCCGTCACAGTGGGCGGAAGCATGCCCAGTTCACGCACTACGAGCCCGAGATCGTCCACCTGAGTGCGCCACGTAATGGGCTCCGGGCTGTCGGTCTTGGACTGGCCGCCACCGCGCTGATCGTAGGTGAACACGCGGTGCGACTCCGCCAACGCGAGCATCTGCGGATACAGGTAATCGTGGTGCGCCCCCGGCCCTCCGTGCAACAGCAGCAGCGGCGGCGCCGAGGCCGGGCCGTCTTCGCGGAGGTAGAGCGGTACGGGAGTGGTCGTCGTGAAGGGCATGCGGATGCGTTCGCGTGTGCGGGGAAGGAGATGGGGCAAGTTAGCGGGGAGGATGTCCGACTCTCAGGGGCGAGCGAGTAGATTTCCCGCATGCCTCCGCTTGGGTACCGCCGCCTTACTCCATCGTCGTCTGCCGCCGAGTCGGGCGTGCAGCGGGCTGTTGCCGACGGCCGCGCGGCGCGCGGCACGCTCCGTTCGCTGGCGTTGCTGGTGGACCGTATGGCCACCCTCGGCGTGGACGGGGCCGGCGCACTCACCAACCCCGACGCCGCCGTCGCGGTCCGTGAGGCGTTGCGCCAGTTCACGGGGCGCATTCGCGAAGCGCCCATGGAGTGTCGCGTGGTCGAAGTGCAGTTCATCCTGGCTGGCGAGCCGGTAGACCGTGCGCTCACTCGCGACGATCCGCTCATCGGGACGCTGCTCTTTCGCTGTGTCTCGCTGGGCATCGGCGCCATCACGGTGCGTCAGGGCGCGGCGCCCGGCGAATTGCTCACGCTGGCATCACTGTTGGCCCAGCCGCGGTCCGGCGGGTCCGCCGCCACCAACGACACGCCGACCTCGCTCAGCGTCATCAACGAACAGCAGGCGTCGCGCGAATTGCTCCGGTCGTGGAGCGTGCAAGTCTTGCCGGCGCAGCCGCCCGCGGGGGGGCGCTCGGTAACGCCACTCTCGGTGCCGGCGGTGGCGCCCCGCGAGGCAGACGATCGTTTCGCCGACAGCGCGTTCAGCGACGATGTCGTATTCGGCGCGACGGACGACCGCGAAACGGTCGCCAGCAGTGCCGCGCAGGCGTTCGGCAAACTTGCCGCCGCGCACGATGATCTCGCCGCCACGAAAGCCGCCGATACGCTCATTGCGGTGCTCGATACCGCCGAGTTCCGAGGGGAAGCGCGTGTGCTGGAGGGAACGGCCACCGCCGTGATGACGCACATGCACACGGTCAGCGGCGGGGCCGGACGGTTGGCCGTCGAGCGAGTACTGCGGCGGCTGCAGCATCGCAGCAGTCTCGAACTGCTCGCAAAGCGCATCCCGCATGTGCCCGACCGTACCCTGCTCCTCGAGCTGCTCTCGCGTGCCGGCGAAACGATCGTCGACATTCTGGTCAAGCAGCTCATGGAGGCGACGGACGCGGCCGCACGACGCGCCTACTTCGACAGCATCGTGGGCCTCGATCTGGGCGGCACACTGCTTTTCGAACAGCTCCGCGACCCGCGCTGGTACGTAGTGCGCAATGCCGTCGCGCTGCTGGGAGAAATGGGGGTCGAGCAGTCGGACAGTACTATGCTGCCGTTTCTGCAACACGACGACGACCGCATTCGCGTCGCCACCGCCCGCGCGCTCGTCCGACTGGGCACCGTGAAGGCGCTCAACGGTTTGCACGCCGCCATCGACGACAGCAACGCCGAAGTGCGCCGCATCGCCGCCGTGAGCTACGGCCTCACCACCAGCGCCGCAGGGGCCGTGCGCCCGCACGCCGGACGACTGGCCATGGCCCTCGAGAAAGAAACCGACGAAGACGTCGCGCTCGAAATGCTCGCGTCACTCGGCAAGCTCGGCAGCGCCGACGCCATCCAGCGACTCCTGCGCATCGCAATGCCGCAACAGTCGCAGACCGGGGACACGCCCGAAAAGCCCCGCGAAGCCTGGATAAGAATCGCCGCCCTCGAAGCCCTCGTGCGAGCGAGAGGACAAGCCGTCATGCCGCATGTGCAGAGCCTGACGCACGACGCGGACCCCGAAGTGGCCCAAGCGGCTTTCCGGTTAACTGAGCGCTGAGTTCTGAGAGCTCAGGTCTAGAGCTGAGATCTCAGAACTCAGCTCTGGATAGGCGTGAGAATCCAGCAACGCAGAAGCGAGAAGCGAGGACCCGCGGTGGCGGTTTCCACAACCGCGGGTCCTCGCTTCTCGCTTCTGCG
>CANGXD010000308.1 GCA_947457545.1 Gemmatimonadaceae bacterium | reverse complement strand
GGGTCCGGAGGTGGGTGAGGATCTGGTCGATCACCGACGTCTGGGTGATGCAGGCGACGATGCGCATGGCGCCGTGGCAGCTGGGACACGCGAGCGGGTCGACCTCGAAGATCTGCTGAAGCCGGGTCGCCCACCGGCGGGACGCCTCGCTCGGGGCCAGCGGTCGCGCGGGGACGATCGCCGGCGGCCCGTCAGCTCCGGTCGGCGCCGCCTTCTGGCGCATGCCACGCGGACGGTTGGCATATCGCCCCGGGCACCGACAGCATCAACACCGACTGGCAGGCCGCCGTCTTCCGCCAGGCGCCCATGAGTGAAGTCAACATGAGCGTGAGCGGCGGCACCGACCGCCTCCGCATGTTCCTCAGCGGCAGCGACACGCGGCAGACGGGTATCGTCATCGGCTCCGACTACCAGCGGCAGGCCGTGCGCCTCAACACCGACGCGCAGGCCACCAGCAAGCTCACCATCACCTCCAACATCGGCCTCACCCGCGAGTCCAACGATCGCGTGCCGGGCGACCAGAACATCGACGGCATCGTCACCAACGCGCTGGCCATGCAGCCCTTCTCGCCGGTGCGCGGCAACTCGTTCGGCTTCGCCGGCATCGCCAACGGTCTCATCTACTCCAACCCGGTGGCCACCGCCACCTACAGCTCGCTCAACGTGAGCACGCTGCGCGCGCTGGGGAATCTCGAGGCCCGCTACGCGCTCACCAACAAGATCAACGTCTCCGCCCGCCTCGGCACCGACCTCTACGCGCTCGACGAACTGCGTTGGCGCTCCCCCAAGGTGGACCGCGCCGTGAGCACGAGCGTGGGCGGCGAAGGCGCCGACGGCCGCACGCGGGCCTTCCGCCTGCTGGCCGAAACCTTCGGCAACTGGGACGTCATCGACTCCGACAACCAGACGCTGCGCGTGACGGCCGGCGCCAGTCAGGAGCGCAACAACACGAACTTCAACTACGTGGCCGGCACGGGCTTCCCCACCGGCTTCGAGCGCTACGTGCGCAACGCCGCGCAGGTGTCCGTATTCGACGGCGGTGAGACCGAAAACACGCTGGTGTCGTACTTCACCCGTGCCAACTGGACGTGGCGTGAGCGCTATGTGGTCACCGCCAGCCTGCGGCGCGATGGCTCCTCGCGCTTCGGCGACAACAGCCGCTACGGCAACTTCGCGGCGCTCTCCGGCGCCTGGACGGTGAGCGACGAAAGCTGGGCCAGTGCGCTCTCCCGCCTCATGACGCTCAAGCTGCGCGCCAGCCGCGGCACCACCGGCAACCAGCAGATTGCCGACTTCGGCAGCCGCACGCTCGCCGCCGCCAACCCCTACGCCGGCATTGCGGGGCTCGCCCCCTCGCAGCTGGGCAACCCCAATCTCCGGTGGGAGCGCACCACCGAAACCGATATCGGCGCCGACCTGGGCTTCTTCAACGGCCGCGTCAACCTGGTGGTGGACTGGTACAACCGCGCCACCGCCGACCTGCTGGTCAACCGGCCGGTGGCGGCCACCAGCGGCTACAGCACCGTGGCCGACAACGTCGGGTCGCTGCGCAACCGCGGCGTGGACATGCAGCTGCAAACGGTCAACATCCGTCGGCCCGGTACCGGGGGCTTCGAGTGGACCAGCGACCTCAACATCACCTGGAACCGCAACCTCATCACGGCGCTCTCCGACGGGCAGCCGGTCAACTCGACCACCTCGGGACGCCTCACGAGCGTGGCCATGGTCGGCAAGCCCATCGGCACGTTCTTCATCTTCGACTTCCTGCGCGTGGATCCGGCCACCGGCAACGCCATCTATCGCCGTGGCGACGGCGGGGAAACGCTGACGCCGGTCACCGCCGACCTCTCCACCAACCTCGGCAGCGCGCAGCCCGACTACTTCGGCGGCCTCACCAACTCCATCCGCTGGAAGGGACTCGACTTCCGCGCCTTCCTGCAGTTCACGCAGGGGAACGAGCTCCTCAACATGAACCGCCTCTTCGCCGATGACGGTGGCAACTCGTCGGACAACAAGTTCGCCAACGTGCGCAACCGCTGGCAGAAGCCCGGCGACATCACCAACCAGCCGCGCATGGGCAGCACCGGCGGCGCCCGCTTCATGTCCGACCGCTTCATCGAGGACGGGTCCTTCGTGCGCCTGCAGGAAGTCACCCTCGGGTGGCGTCTCCCGGCGTCACTCGCCAAGCAGGTGCGCGCCGACAACGCCCGCCTCTACGTGAGCGGGCGCAACCTCGTCACGTGGACCAACTACACGGGCTACAACCCCGACGTCAACTCGGCCGGCACCAACGCGAATCTCTCGCTCGGCGTCGACTTCTACGCGTACCCCCTGGCCCGCACCTGGACCGTGGGCATCAACGCCGGATGGTGATCATGACTTCCCTCAAGACCCGCACGCGCGCGCTCGCGCGCCTGGCCGCTCTGGCCGCCACCGCTGCCTGCGACGGCATTCTGCAGACGGAGCCGGTCACCTCGCTCCCGCAGGACCTCATGATTCAGGACGCCGCCACGGCCACCGCGTCGCTCAACGGCGTCTACGATGCCCTGCAGAGCGGCAGCTACTACGGCCTCACGGCGAAGCTCGTGGGCGATCTCGCCGCCGACAACACCGTCTGGTCGGGCACCTTCCAGTTCCTCGGGGAGATGCAGACCAACCGCATGCAGGCGGACAACCAGGAAGTCACCGCCTTCTGGACGGCGATCTACTCCAGCGTGAATCGCGCCAACCTGATCATCGACAAGGTGCCCACGGTGAGCGCCATCCCGGAGCCCACCCGCTCCGATGTGATGGGGCAGGCGTACTTCGTGCGCGCGCTCGGCTTCCACAACCTGGTGAAGTACTGGGGCCCCGTGCCCATTCCCACCAAGGTCACCACCGGGCCCGACGAGTCGAAGGCCTACGTGCGCACGCCGGTGAACGACGTGTACACGCAGGTGCTCAAGGATCTCGACAGCGCGCAGGCGCTCACGCGCAACACCACCAACACCCGCTTCGCCACGCCCACGGCGGCGCGGGCGCTGCGGGCCCGCGTGCTCTTCTACCGCGCGGGGCTCCCGGGGAACGCCAACAGCCAGGCCGATTATCAGGCGGCGCTGGATGTGGCCAACCAGGTGCTGGCGGGGCGTGACACGCTCGTGGTGCCCTACGCCGACCTCTTCTCGGCGCTGGGGAGCAACACCACCGAGGACATCTTCCGCGTGGCCTTCAACGCCACCGAGAGCAATGGCCTCAGCAACTACTACCTCTCCGTAGGGCGGGCCGAGGTGCAGCCCAGCGCCGGACTCGACGCGGCGTATCCCGCGGGAGACATCCGCCGCACCGTGACCGTGCGCCCCAGCGGCGTGGC
>CANGXD010000307.1 GCA_947457545.1 Gemmatimonadaceae bacterium | reverse complement strand
GTGGCCGAAGGAATGTCACGGAAAGAAGCGCTGCGCACGCCGCAGTTTGCGCTGCTCTGGGGCATGCTGTGCATCAACGTCACTGCCGGCATCGGCATTCTCGCGCAGGCGAGTCCCATGATGCAGGACCTTTTCGGACGGACGCCAGCGCAAGCGGCCGCGGTGGTCGCTCTCATCAGCCTCTTCAATGCTGGCGGGCGTCTGCTCTGGTCGAGCACCTCCGACCTCATTGGCCGACGGAATACCTACCTGCTCTTTTTTTCCGCGCAGGTCGGCTTGTTTCTGCTCATCCCGATGTTTGCGAAGATGGGCGCGTGGTACCCGTTCCTTGGTTGCCTATTGGTGGTGTTCACCATGTACGGCGGCGGCTTTGCGACCATTCCCGCATTTCTCGCCGATCTCTTCGGGACGGCAAACGTCGGCGCGATTCACGGTGCGTTGCTCACCGCGTGGAGTGTTGCCGCCGTCGCGGGGCCGGTGATCATCACCGAGTTGTCGTCGCGCGCACGCGCCGCGCTGGCCCCCGGCATGTCGAAGGTGGCGATCTACGATCAGCCGCTGCAGCTGTTGGCCGCGCTGCTCGCGGTGGGACTGGTGCTCACCTTGATGGTCAAACCGGTACGAGAGCGACTGAACGCGTCGTGATGGTTGCAGTGAGCCCGCGTGGGCAGAGCCGGGCCACGGATGACGCGAATGGTGCGGCAACGCGCGGAGCACGCTCGTGTGTTCGGTATTGCTTTCTGGCGCCTCGTGCTACATTCGCGGACTTCACCCTCCCGCCCGCGAGCCCCTATGCGCCCCATGCTTGCCTTGCTGTTGCTGATGGTGTTCCCCACCGTGGCCGCGTCGCAGACGGCCAACCCGCGTTTCGGCCGGTGGCTCCTGAAGAGTGACGCTCCGGCGCCCGCCAGCAACATCATGACGTACGAGCCGCTGGGCGCAACAGGGATGAAGGTCACCATTCAGTCGGTGAACGCGAAAGGCGACACTGCGCGCTGGTGGTACGCCACCGATTTTGACGGCCGCGAAATGCCGGTCACGGGCAATGCATCGCAAACACACGCTGCCGTGCGCGCGATCTCGCCGTTCGTGAATGAGATCGTGAACCTGAACAACGGCCGGGTCACGCAACGTCTTACCAACGTGCTCTCCCCCGATCACAACACCATTGCCGTCATCTACATGCGCCAGGACGCGGACAATCGCACCACGGCCGTGACCTTCGCGACCTACCTGCGCATCCCCTGACCGGTATTTCCCCATGCGCATCGTGCTCCTGCTCGCATTGGCCTCATCGCTCCACGCCCAGCCCGCCCCCTATGACGTGCTGCTGCGTGGCGGGACCGTCGTTGACGGCACCGGACGTCCTGGTGTGGTCGCGGATGTGGCCATTCGCAGCGGGGTGATTGTGCGGGTGGGGAACTTGTCGACGCTGAAAGCCACCACGGAACTGGATGTGCGCGGACGCATGGTGGCGCCGGGCTTCATCAATGTGCATAGCCACGCCGATCCGCGCGGACTGGCCTCCGCATTCAACATGCTCACGCAGGGCGTGACCACCGAGCTGCTCAACGCCGATGGCGGCGGGCCGGTTGATCTGACGGTGCAGGCAAACCAGCTGCGTCAGGGCGGCCTCGCCGTGAATGTGGCCGCCAGCGTGCCGTTCAACAGCATTTGGGCATCGGTCAATGGTCTTTCCGACACCCGCCCCGACAGTGCGCAACGCGCGCGCATGCGCACGCTCGTACGGAGTGGACTTGAAGCGGGGGCCTTCGGCATATCGGCGGGACTCGACTATAAGCCGGCATACTTTTCCTCCGTCGCCGAAGTGATCGACGTCCTCGCCGTGGCCAAACCGTGGCGGACGTTCTTTACCAATCACGATCGGCTGACCCCGGAGAGTGGGTACAGCTCCCTCGTGGGCATGCAGGAAACCATGACCGTCGGCTTTGGTGCGTCGATGGTGCCCGTGTTCACGCACATGAAGCTGCAGGGGCGCTCTCAGGGAAATGCCACGCGCATCCTCGATACCATGCACGTGGAATCGCAGCGTGGACGGTGGGTCGCGGGTGACGTTTACCCGTATCTGTCAGGACAGACGATGCTGGTCGCTCTGATCATCCCCGGCTGGGCGCAGGACGGCGGCGTGGAAAAGATGCGTGCCCGCTTTGCCGACAGTGCTCAACGCGCCCGCATTGTGCGCGAAGCCGACGAGGCCATTGCGGCGCGGTTCACCGGCGCGGCGGGCATTCTGCTCGGCGATGACAACTCCACGTTGCAGCAGTACATGCTCGGCGCGCAGATAGCCTCACCCGGAGAAGCGGTGGTGCGTATCCTCGAAACACGGATGCCATCGGCCATTCTGGGATTTGGCGCCGAGGCCGATCTCGTGCGTTTGATTGCCGACCCCGACATTATCATTGCCTGCGACTGCGGAGCGGCATCACAACGCGTCGCGCATCCGCGCTTTTTCGGGACGTTTCCGCGAGTGCTTGGCCGCTACGTGCGGGAACAGCGGGTGTTGCCGTGGGAAGCCGCCATTCGCAAGATGACCTGGCTTCCGGCTTCGCTCATGGGGCTGCTCGATCGTGGTCTCATCGCGCCCGGCATGGCTGCCGATCTGGTGGTGTTTGACTCCACTACCGTCCTGGATCATGCCACGTATGCCAACCCCACGGCGCCGTCCACCGGCATCGTGCATGTCGTCGTGAATGGCAACGTGGCGTTGCGCGACGGCAAGCCCACCGGCGCGCAGTCAGGGCGCACGCTGCAGCGCCCGGCCGAGGGGATAAGCAGACCCGCCGTACTCCCCGCTCCAGGTGGTGTCGAGAAACGGGTGCGCGATGCATTTGCGCTCACCGTTGGCCCCAATCGACCCTTTCGGATCACTGCCATTGGCATTGCCCAACAGGCCGGTTCGTGGTGGAGTATCACCGGGGTGGGCGGCTACAGCGCGAATGAAGAACGTCCCTTTACGGTGGTGTACCATGACACCGATCCGCGGCACGGCGGCAACGCCTCCGTCTCGGTCTGGCTGGACGGGCAATACACCAGCAAGCCATCACGCAGGCGGTAGCTGTACGAACACTTCTTTGGTGATCTCCCATCCAAGGGCACCGAGCTGCCAATCGGCGGTATAGCGCCCCTCTTCAACATGCGAGCGCCCTTTCACGCGCCAACGGCCCACCCAATGGCCCATTTCGCTGGCGTGGGTGCCATCATCGGCAATGGTGATCTTTTCGGGGGTGCGCACGTAGCCGCCGAAGCCGGTTTCGCTCATCTGCTTTTCCCACGCTTCGCGGTTGGCCGCCTTACCGCGAAGCTCGGGACCGCCAGCGACCTGCACGACGATGTCGTCGCT
>CANGXD010000306.1 GCA_947457545.1 Gemmatimonadaceae bacterium | reverse complement strand
CGTAATCGCGTCGAACGGCGGACGCGCCATGGCGGGCATGCTGTTGAACGGATCGTTGCTCGCGACCTGAGGCGCCGGCGATGCCGCGTCGGCGAACACCGCGAACGAACCGTCGAGCGGCATGGAGCCTGTGGGATACTCCGGCACCTGCACCGCTTCACCGCTCGGCTGATCGAGTCGGATGGCCCACGTGTTCCCCTTGCCGCCGGTACGGGTGGAGGTAAAGAACAGATACTTGCCGTCGGGCGACCAACGGGGATTGCTGCTTTCGGTATTCGGCGAGGTCCACCGCTGCGGCTCACCACCGGCCGTGTTCACCACCCAGATCTCGCTGTGGCGGCGGTTCTCGCTTTCGACGGTCTTGGTGACCGTCATCGCGACCCGCTTGCCATCGGGAGACACGGCAGGAGATCCCACGTTCACCACGCGATACCAATCGCCGAGCATCATGGCACGCGGGCCCTTGGGAAGCGCGGCAGACGCGGCGGGGGCCGCATTACCGGCGGCGCTTCGACCACCAGCTTGCGCCAATGCCACACGCGGCGTGGCGACGAGAGACGAGGTCAGCATCGTCAAGAGCACGACGGACCGTGGTGCACCGAACACAGAGGAGTGCATGGAAGGCAGGGAGTCTGGTGTAAGCGTGTGATCCAACATCAGAAGCCGTCGCACAGCGGGTAGCACCGAATGTCCTGGCGACTACGATGTGGCAGGCAGCGGAAGACGCAATTCGGACAGGATGCGACGATAGGTAGGGTGAGCTCGCAGCGACTCGAACACCGGGCGAACCCCCACCCACATGAGGTCGGCCGACCGGAACTCCGTTGCACGTTCGAGATACCAGAGCGCCGATTGCTCATCGCCGGTCCGGGCCGCGATCTGGGCGAGCAAGACCGGCGAGAGGTACTGCAAACGGCCGCGTCGTTCGAGCTCGGCACGCGTAGCGTCGACGGCAGCAGCATCGCCGAGGGCGACCTGGACCACCCCGAGCGCGGCCAAGGCCTCCGTACTGTCGGCCAGCGACACCGCACGCGAAAGCGCGTGCGCAGCCTCGACGTGTGCACCGGAGAGCTCGAGCGCGATGCCGAGGAAGAAGTGGCCCATCGAGAAGTTGGCGTCCTGATGCAACGCCTCGCGGGCGAACCCCTCGGCCCCTTTGCGGTCGCGCGCATAGTATGCCGCCGCAGAACGGCTGACCGTCAGAGATAGCGAAAGCGGATCGAGGTCGTGCGCACGCGCCAACAACTGCTGCGCCTCAGCGAAGCGGCCGTGCGGTACCAGCACGGTACTCGCAAACCACTGATACGCCGTCGGATACTGCGGGTCGGCGTCGATGGCGGCACGGAAGTCCTTCTCGGCCTCTTCCCACTCCCACTCGAAGAACGCCCGCACGCAGGCGCGCGCGCAGAGCGCACCAGCTGAACGGGGGTCGATGGCGAGCGCCCGGTTGGCCGCATCACGAGCCAACGGCGCGACTTCGTGCGGCGCCGCCATTCCGTACAGCCCCATGGTCGCGAACGTCTCGGCGAGTGCCGCGTAGGCCAGCGTGAACTTCGAGTCGATACGCAGGGCATCCTGCAGATGCTCGACGCTGCGCTGCATGCCCACGGCCGTGCGCTGTCCCCACCAATAGCGTCCCTTAAGGTACTGCTCGTAGGCCTCGACGCTGAACGTGGGGGCCGCTTGCGGCTGGCGAGTGGCCAGGCGCTCACCACCGTGCGCCGCCACCACCGTCCGGAGCTGCGCCGCAACCGCGCCGGCCAACTCATCTTCGACGGCGAACACATCGTCGATCTGCCGGTCGAACCGCTCAGACCACAACTCGAGTGAGGATTCGCCGTCGATGAGCTTGGCCGTGACACGCAGCCGCTGTCCCGCGCGCCGCACACTGCCCTCCACGAGATGCCGCACCTTGAGGCGCGCGGCGATTTCCCGCGCATCTTTGTCACTGCCCTTGAAGGCGAACGCCGACGTTCGGGCAATCACGCGCAGCCCCGGCACCTTGGCGAGTGCGTGCATGATCGCTTCGCTCATCCCTTCGGCGAGATACTCGTCTTCGGCGTCGGGACTGATGCTGGCGAACGCAAGCACCGCGACCGCGTTGGGCGGTAGTTCAACCGCACGCGGCAGCGGCGTCATTGTGGTGCCCTGGAGCGCCGCCTCCAACTCGGCGACCACATCAGCGGCGCGGGCGGGACGCTGATCGGGATCACGCGCGACCAGCCGGCGCAGCAGCGCTTCGAGCGCCTCGGGCACATCGTCGCGCACATCGGCGAGCGAGGCGAACTGACCGGACATCTTGGCGGAGAGCATGCCCATGGCCCCGCTGCCCACGAACGGCAGACGTCCGGCGATCATTTCGTACAGCACGCAGCCGAGCGCAAAGATGTCGGTGCGTCCGTCCACCGCGTCGCCCAGAGATTGCTCGGGGCTCATGTACGCCGGAGTGCCGATGGCGAGTCCGGGTTGCGTGAGGCTGTTGTTCGCGCTGTCGCTGTCGGCCGCCGACATCCGCATGCGGGCGATGCCGAAGTCCGCGACCAACGCGTGCCCCGCCGAAATGAGAATGTTTTCGGGCTTGATGTCGCGGTGCACAACGTCTCGCGTATGCGCGTGCGCCAGGGCACCGGCCACTTCCCGCGCCAGGCGCACCGCGACCAGTAGCGGCAGGCGCCCTTCCCGCTTCATGCGGTCGCGGAGCGATTCGCCCTCGACGTACGGCATGACGTAGTACGCGCGCCCGTCTATTTCGTCGGCGTCGAGCAGTGGCAGGATGTGCGGATGCTGCAGCTGGGCCGTGACGTAGATCTCTTGGGCAAACCGCTCCGGCTCGACGGCGATGTCGGCGCGCAGCACCTTGAGCGCCACTTTGCGCCCGAGCTTGCGGTCGTTCGCCAGATAGACCGTCGACATCCCCCCACGCCCAAGCTCCCGCTCTATGGAAAAGCGGGTGTCCAGGAGCGCGGTAATGTGGGGAGGGAGACTCACGTGGCGAGGCGTATGGCAGAGGCGGCCAACTGCCCGGATGTGGTCGCGTCGGCGCGTACCCAACTATTCACGCGGCCCTGTGCCGGGGCAACCCCACGTGCCCGATTCTCAGGCGATCCTCATGAAGTCGTTTCGCTGGGAAAACCGGGGGCGGCGCAGGCGACAGGAATGTGACATTTGCCCTGTTCAACTATTGCCTACTGGCGGTTCATGCCCTAGCATGATCGGCATCGCGGAGGAGCGGCCGCGTAACCGACCGGACCATCCGGCCCCGGCAGCCAGCCGGAGCGCTGTTTTTGAAGGGCGGCGTTGTACTCTCGGTGGTGGTTCACACCGGATGTTTCACTCTATCTCGAGGAGGTGATCATTTGTCT
>CANGXD010000305.1 GCA_947457545.1 Gemmatimonadaceae bacterium | reverse complement strand
GCCTCGTTCGCGTAAATGTTGCCAACGCCAGCGAGTCGCTTCTGGTCCATCAGGGCAATCTTGATGGCCTGTCGTGACTCCCGAACACAACCCGAAAATGCAGCATCGTCGAGGGTTGGGTCAAGGGGTTCGGCACCAAGAGCGCCGGATATGGTGCGCGCCACGGTGGTGCCGACCAGCGAAAAGAAGCTCCTCTATTCTTCACGGCGTGATCGTGATGGTACGCTGTACTGAGTCCAGCGGGCTACCTGCGCCTCTCCAGCTGGACACTCCGATGAGCCTTATCGTTTTCACTCCCGGCGTGGGAAAGCGCAGCGTCACCGTTTCGTAGTACTCCTTCGGTGCGGCAGGGCAGGTCACATCGCCGCGGGGATATCGGTGGAAGATCTCAATGCGTGAGACGCTGCCCGCCTCCTGTACCTTGAAACCAGCTGGACGGTTACAGCCCTCTGAGATACTCCCGGTCGCCGATACCGTCACGACGACTGGCGCATTCACTTTGGAAGAGTCCGGCGCCGCTATACGATTCGCCGTGGCTCCGCCAACAGTGGCGAGCCCAGTGATGTACGCTTCCGAGCTGCATGCTGTTACCAACGCCGCGAAACATCCGATCACGCGTTTGTTCATTTATCTGCTCTGGACGATGTGTGGATGCCAGTTGTCCTCATGCGATTTGTGAAGCGGTGTTGTCAATTTCGACAATGCTCGCAGCTACCAGAAGCGAAACAAGCCGATCTCGCTGCGAATTTGGTTTGTATTCGTGAACGATCCGCCCTTCACCGTGTTGTTCTCCAAGTGCTTCGCACTATTGATCCCGAGGAACGTTATCCCGTTACCGCCCGGGCTCGGCGCAATATTAGGGTAATGCACGAACACCGGTCCGCCACTGTCGCCATAGTCGCTCGTGTAGGAGGCGTAGTCCTGACAATTCAGCTTGTAATTCGCGTTGAATTGTACAAGGGCGCATGTCTTATAAGTGTTTCCGAAGGTCCATCCGCTGCTGCGTCCGACTTTATCTACGACTTGCGACATGATGCCGTAGCTCTGAATCCCGGTAACCGAAAGCCGTGGAAACTGCTGGTCGATGTTTAGTGCGCCCAAGGCGTTCGGTCCGGCAACTCGAGCGGTCATGCGCCAAACCAAACCTAACTCCAGCGGGATCTCACCAATGCCGGCATTGTAGTCAACGAAGTCGTTGGTATACAGTCCAATGTCGGCGTTGTCGCATCGTCCACCCGCGCAAGTCCAACTGTAGTCGTAGAATTCGTAGCCCATTAGCTGCATACCCGATAGCGGCTGCCGCATCCAGTACGCATCAGGAACGCCAAACGTAGGGCTGCAATGTCCGGCCGTCATCAGAAAGGAGTAAGCACCGGACTCGGCAAGAGCGGCGATTCCAAGGGTGCATTCTGAACTTCCGATGATCACGCCACCCGCTAGAGGACGGGAGCGGCTGAAGACAGAACCAGGTATCGGATAGGTGAGTGCCATGCTCGACTGTTCGATCAACAGAACGTCGGCTGGGATCTTGGCTCCAGAGAGGATACCGCGCAGACTATCTGCTTCATCAAGCTTCTCGAGACCAATCACGATTTTCCCGCTTTGCTCATCTAAATCGAGCGAAGAGAATGCGGGAAACGTCGACACCGTTGCAAGAATGTCGTCCCTCCATTTGAGCAGCTGCGCGAGCGACGGCCCCTTGCCGGTACGACGCACCGCAAGCTTCACCTTGGCCCGGTCGATCTCCATCATGCCATTGAGGCGTGCCTGTTCGACGAGCCAACCTTGAGCCGAATCGAGTTCTTCGACTCCGGCCGTCGGTAGAAGCTCGACAACTAAAGCGTCGGCACCGTCAAAAAAGAAGGCTGTGGCGTGAGGTGCGGTGCGCGCGAGTGCGCGCAGGTGGCGCTCACCATCGTGGGAGCTGGCTTCGCTTGCCAAGATGATTGAAGAGGCAGCGCGCGTCGGCGCAGTTAAGGTCGAACTTTCGTTATCTGCTGGCAATCCACAAGCGGTAAACGCGAACGCCGAGACGATCGACGCTGTAGAATGCAACAGACGATGATGAAGCTCCGTTTTCCTCAAAGCTACCTCCGGATTTGTTTTGACAGTACTTCAGTGAAGTTCATTGTTGGCTTTTCCGTGTTGTCGGATGCTGCAAAAGCCTTGGCCAAGGACTACAGACGTGCCTCGCTCATCTGTATGCGGTGATATCGCGATGATTGAACCGACAGTTTCGAAAGATTGGATGGCCGAACCCGATGCAGGCCTGCTTTAGTCATACTTGCAGAACCGCGTTATCCCTGAAGGAACAAAATGTAGGCTGTCGGTCGAACGGCCAGCCGAAAATCGGCCCGATGCGGACGCCAGCGGCCCCAAGTCGTCCCATTTGAAATAGCGCTCGAGTTCGGGGCCGCTATCGATATAGTCTGTTGGAAGCGGTCCAAACAACCGAATATCGGCGAGTACCGTTAGCCGGACCGGCGTTCTCTACACGATGAAAAGTGCCTTGACGTTCATCCCGAGGCGGCGCGTACGTGGCGCCTGTTCGGCACGATTATCCCTACCGGGTGCCAGGGCGAAGGGGCAAAAGTGCAAGCGGCCGCGGCGGCCCTCCTTGAGTCCGAAATCCCACGATCGATTGGGGCGGCTGAACGGAGTGCGTCGCGGCGACTCCGAACTGGACAACCACGATCCGGAAGCCCATTGCGACGACAGATGCTTCTACTCGATAGCGGATTGCTGAAGTGAACGCGCACCCAAGGTCTCAACCAGTTGAACTAGACTTGTTGATCTGGTGGGGTAATCACTACCACTATCCGACGCAGCGGTCACGTACAGACGCAATAGCATCCTGTATGCACGAACAGCGAATTAAGAACTCCGCGAATCGTACAGCCGGTGACCGTACATAGGAGCTGCAGTCAACCCATGCGCTCGGCCGAATCGCGCGATGCCCGCTGCGCGTTGCCGAAATTGTCCGCGACTGCTGCCATAGCAACGACATATCCACCACTGGTCAAGAGGTCACCACCAATACCGCACCACGGGCCCGTGAGAAAACTGCGATAGTCAACGCTGTCGGGAGTGCCGATTTGAGCCCCCCGTAGAGCTCAGTACTGACACCCCGCGCAGAAGACCGTGCTGCGTCCGTCCACGGCATGGGTGCCGACCAGGCGCCGGCCGCATCGGAGGCAGGGCTCACCGGCGCGGCCGTAGGCGGCCAGCTGCTCGACGAAGGAGCCGCGCTCACCGCGCGCATCCCGATAATCGCGGAAGCTGGTACCGCGCGCCGCGATACTGGCCGTGAGTACCGCCTGCAACTCCCGCCGAAGCACCGACAGCTCCTCGGTCGAGAGCGTGCGAGCCTCCCGGGATGG
>CANGXD010000304.1 GCA_947457545.1 Gemmatimonadaceae bacterium | reverse complement strand
GTGAGTCGCGACCGTCCCAAGAAGGAAGTGCTGTCCACGTTCTATTGCGAAACATTCCTGGGCGGCCTCGAGCGCGTGCTGCTCCCCAAGAAGGCCAAAGCGCAGGCCGTGGGCGCACAGATCGCCGTCCCGGACAGCGGGGGCGTTGCGGTGACGCCGCCGGCGCAGCCCGCGGTGGCCCCGTCGGCAGGCGTGGTACCGCCGCCCGCCCCTCCAGTGCCGCCGGTCGTGACTCAGGACACCATGACGGTCTTCGCCTCGGCGATGAACGCGGCGCAACAGCAGCTGCTGGCCGAGCGTGAAGTGCTCGACGGTCTCGCGGTGGAGATTCACAAGAAGTTCGCGCTGTCGTTCGCCTGTCTGGTGTTCGTGCTCTTCGGCCCGCCCATCGCTCTGCGCTTTCCGCGCGGCGGCGTGGGAGTCACGATCGGGGTGAGCATCGTGGTGTTCGGGTTGTACTACGTCTGCCTCATGGGCGGAGAAGCGCTGGCCGACAAGGGGAAGCTGCCCGCGTACGTGGCCATGTGGATTGCCAACGTCGTCTTCTCGATTGCGGGCATTGCCCTGCTCTGGCGCGTGGAGACCACCACCGACACGTCGCGCGGTGGCGGCCTGCGTGACTGGCTGGCCGACCGAAAGGCGCGCAAGCAGATGAGCAAGGCGGCCGCCGTATGAGCCGTCGTTTCATCACGCCGCTCGACCGCTATATCGCCGGCGAGTTCACGCGCATTTTCATGGTGACGATCATGGGCTTTCCCGTGCTCGTCTTCGTGATCGACCTGGTCGATAACCTCCGCAAGTATCAGGAGAAGAAGCTGGGCGCGCAGGCGCTGGCGCTCAGCTACCTGTATTGGATTCCCGATACGCTGTTCATGATCCTGCCGGCGGCGGTGCTGTTCGCGACGGTCTTCTCCATCGGCACCTTCACTCGCTATTCGGAGATTACGGCGGCGAAGGCGTCCGGCATCAGCTTCTACCGGTTCATTGCCCCCATTCTCGTCATGGCCTCGATGGCGATGGGGCTCGACTTGGTGTTCAGTGAAGTGGCGCCGCCAGCCAATGCGGAGCGCATCAAGCTGCTCGCGGGCAAGTCGCCGAGTGCGGAAGACGACCGGTACAACTTCGTCTTCCCGAGTGATCAGGGACGGGTGTACCGGGTGTATACGCTCAATGTCCGCGACAAGTACGTCAACGATATCGAGATCGAAGAGCGCGGAAGCGAAAAGCGCCCCGGACTGCTCATTTCGGCCAAGCGTGGTGACTGGAACGACAAACGCGGGTGGAGCCTGCAGTCGGGTGTCGTACATGTCATCCCCAATGAAACGGCCGACTTGGCGTTCAGCTTCGATTCGCTGATGGACCGTCGTCTCAAGGAAACGCCGCGGGAGCTGCGGGCGAGCGCGCGCGAACCGGAAGAGATGCGCTTTGCCGAACTGTCCACGTACATCAAGGCGCTGGAGCGATCGGGCGCCGACGTGAACAACCTCAAGGTCGAGCGGATGCTCAAGATTGCCATTCCGGTCACCTGCCTTATCATTGCGCTGTTCGGTGCGCCGCTGGCGACGAGCTCGCAGCGTGGTGGGGCGGCGTACGGCATTGCCGTGAGTCTGGCGACGACGGTGTTCTTCCTCGTGCTCATCCAGCTCACCAAGGCCATTGGGAGCAAAGGGATCATTCCCCCGGAAACGGCGGCGTGGGTCCCGAATATGCTGGTAGGGACGTTCGCCATTATTCTGATGTCGAGGGTGCGCACCTGACGCCCCTGCCCTACTCCATCTCCAGCTCGAGCTGATGCCCATCGATATTGCGGTGCGTTTTGCCCAGGGACGCATCGGCGGCTTGCTGCACGCGTTCGGGCGGCGGGCCTATTTCGGGCGCGACATCGTACGTGGCCTGCGCGATCCCAGCACGTGGGTGCCGGAGTTCATCCGGCAGATGCGCAACATTGGCGTCGACTCGGTGCCGCTGGCGGTCATCGTCGCGGCCTTTCTTGGTGGGGTAACCGCCTTCCAGACACGATACCAGCTCTTCCCCGGCGTCCAGATGTCGGTGGTCGGGCTCATCGTGCGCCAATCCATCGTGCTCGAGCTCGGCCCGCTGCTGACGGCGCTGGTGCTCACGGGGCGCGTGGGCGCGCGCATGACGGCCGAAATCGGTACCATGCGCGTCACCGAGCAGATCGATGCCCTCGAAACGCTGAGCTTCGATCCGGTGGCGTATCTGGCGCTGCCGCGCGTCATGGCCGCGCTCGTCATGCTCCCCGTGCTCACCGTGCTGGCCAACGCCACGGCCATTTTCAGTGCGTGGGCCACGCTGGTGCTCGCCACGGACGTGCGCACCTCGGACTATCTAAGTGGCCTGCGCCTCGCGTTCACCTCCTTTCAGGTGGTGTACTCGCTCATCAAGGCGCTGTGCTTCGGCGCCGCCATTTCCTTCGTGTGCTCGTACGAAGGCTACGTGACGGAAGCGGGCGCCGAGGGCGTGGGTCGCTCGACGGCGCTGGCGGTCGTGATCGCCTCGGTCTCCATTCTCGTGCTCGACGCGATCGTCGCAGCCGTGCTTGCCCCGTTCATCCAGGCCTAGTGGCCACTCGGCTACCGCCTGAACCCATATTTCGATCATGACGACAAAGAGACGCGACGAACTGCTGGTGGGGCTGCTGCTGCTGGTGGGCATTGTGATTGCCTTGGGCGGCACCATCTGGATTGCCCGCGGCGGCCTGTCCAAAGGCTATCCCATGTACTCGCGCTTCCCGTGGGGCGCGGGGCTCAAGCAGGGACAGCCGGTGCTGCTGGCCGGCGTCCAGGTGGGCTTCGTGCAACAGGTGGAGCTCATTCCTGACGGCACGATCGTGGTGACCTATCAGGTGCAGGACGAGTTCAAGATCCCCACAGGCACCACGGCGACGGTCGAGGCGAACGGCATTTTTGGTGACATGCTCATCGCGCTGACGCCGGTGAAGGGCGTCGAGGGCAAGATGGCGTCGGGGGATACGATTCCCACCGGCGCGGGCTCCCCGGGCGTCGCCGCGCTGCTCTCCAAGGGGGACTCGATCGCGCTGAACGTGCGGGCGCTGAGCGACGAGGCCCGTACGCAGTTCGTGGAAGGGGGCGGTGTGAAGGACTCCCGCCAGATGATTGCCGACTTGACCAAGCTGGTGGCCCAACTGAGCAGCGTGACGGCGGAGCAGTCGCGTCAGCTCACGCTCACCCAGTTGCAGCTCCGCAAGACGCTGTCGTCGGTGGACAGCGCCAAAGTCGACTCGACGCTCGTGAACCTGCGGGCCACGAGTGCGAGCTTCGAGCAGCTGTCGAAGGAGTTGTCGGCGACGAACAGCCAAGTGCAGGGGCTGATCACAAAGGTGAACAGCGGCCCGGGCACGGCGGGGAAGCTGATGAACGACCC
>CANGXD010000303.1 GCA_947457545.1 Gemmatimonadaceae bacterium | reverse complement strand
TCGGGCACCGGGGTGCCGCCCTCCGCCTCCTTCAGGACCGCGATAATCTGGCTGTCGGTAAACCGCGATGTCTTCATGGGAACCTCCTCGGGTCAGTGTACGAGAAAATTCCACTTTTGGCGACCATGCTTTTCCGGGGGGATTACCGATTCTTCAAAGCATTCGTGTGCTCTTCTGCGGGATCGCATCGGCGACCGTGCGATGCGTCCCTGCATATAGCGCGCATGTGTGGCGCTGTACCGCGCGCTTCGAAACGCCTGTCGCACCTGCGGCCACGCGATCACTCCGCTGCGTCGGCGCCAAATCAACTCGCCGCCCAACTTATAGTCTTTGGTCACGCCGTCCGTGGACAGCAGCGCGACGCACGAGGCCCATCGACAACCTACACGAAGCTGTCCGCGCTTCCAACCGCGTGCGCTCCGTTGCATGCAAATTGATCTGGATCGTGGGACGAAACGTCGACCAAGTGATCCGCGATGGGTGCAGACAATTCTGCACGCGCAATGCGAAACCCCTTGCGAGGCACCTTAAAACTCCACGGCACGTCCACAAAAGCCTACCCGTGACGGTTTAGACGTTTCTGGGTGCCACTCTCGGACTCGCCATTCGATTGTCGAATCTTTGGACGTTCCCATCTGTAGTCCCCATCCCGAGCCCAAGTACTCGGGGATTCGCTCATTGGGGAATCGCGGTGACGGCACTTTATCCCCAACGGCGAGCAAGGACGGCTGACGGCCCGTCCAATCGCGTATCCAGGCGTTGCCGACCTGATCCATAACGACGGTCGACATCATGGAGTCCGTCGAACTTACCCAACTTGCAAGCGTACGCGCAGCCTGCTCGCGTTCAGGGCCGAGCATCATGTCGTTCACCGCGCGATCGACAATAGCAGCCGCCGACGTGCGCTTGGTAAGGATACGTGGCACCGGCATCGCTCGAGTAGAGATACGCTTTCCATCACGATTGTATAGGTGACGTCCCAGTGTATCGACAACCAGGAACCCCGAGTCGCAGAGTGCGATTGCGGCCGGTGCAATTTCGCGGAGATCAACCTTTCTCGCCCTTCCTTTGGTAACAACGAATACACCGCGTCGGGCTGGTAACAGCAATACGGTGGTCGGGCGCTCCCCAGGGCGGCCAACGTCGACAACTGGAGTATCGACGATAGCACTCGATATCCCATTTCGCGGAATTCGCCGGCGATAGCGCAGTAATGCCCACTCACCTGTGGGAAATCGCCCAAGCAACTGACTCCCCGAAAGGCGATCAATCTCCCAGCTCTCGAAGGACAGTGCGCCCACTAGTCGGTTCCTTCCGACGGCAAGCTGCGCCAACTTTTTGGCGTCGTCGAAAAGTGCGACGGTGTCACCTCCGAGCGAAAACCCCGTGGAGAGATCGACGAACTCCAACGGCCCACCTCCCTTTCGGCCGAGCGTGCCCGTTTCTCGCCCCGAAACGTCGTGCCACCGAACGCCCTGGCGCTCCACGTCAACAATCATCCAATCTCGATCTCTGGTTTGAACAGCGCTCGTGAGGGGAATCTCAAGCGCCATTCCCGTCGCCTCTCGGAGCACGGCTCCCACCGGGCTCTCTTCGACTGGCACAGAAGGGTTCTCGTCTCGCCTCTCGCATCCTTGAACGACGGCGAGAGCGAAGCAGGCGTAAAGTAGCTGTGCCCGTCGCTTCCTCCGATCCGATCGCGGAGGAAGCGGCTGCACCGTTCCCCATGCTGAACGGTAGGTCCACCACCGAGTCAAGACCATGCGCCACAAGTCGTTTGTTCATGAAACCCGACCCAGTTGCTGAGGACTGTACTACCGTCCATGCAGATGACGGAGAGCGGCGTGTAGATCCGTGTGCAGCTTCGCACTTCAAATCGCGGAGGCTGTGTTGGAGAACTGCCATAGATCTCTCGCCGCTCTGTCCAAGGCCCATGGACATGCGGCTCGCCGCGATTCGTTACGCACGATGGCCCGCTTTCGCCGTCCCCGCAGGGATCGGCGCATGGATGCTGGTCCTGCGCACTCAGGTTTGACGCAAGTGAGGCACTCAGCAAGAGCGCGCGCATTACCATCCACCTACGAAAGGTTCAGAGTGAAGGAGCCGTGTGGTGCAGCCAGTATGTGAATGCGACGCTCCTCGGTCAATGACTCTACCGGGGTACACGTGTTCAAACGAGCGCGTATACGTTAGTCGCTGGAACTCATTGGCTTCGAAACCTACGAGATCGTGGGGCACGACGTCTTAGTGGAGTCGTTCCGCGTGCGCTGCCGCATCGACACACCGGAAGAAATGCAGTACGACAACCACGGCGGCATTCTGCCGTACGTGTTGCGGTCGCTCGGTTCTCGCTGACGTCTTTTCGTAGGGGTAGTGGCGGGCTCCGCGCGTTGGCTCGGGGCCCGCTTTTTTGTGGCGCGCGAGACGCCCAGGCCGCATGGGAGTTGACGCTGGGAACCGCGCTCCGCGTGTGCTCGCTGGTAGACTGACGTCGTGTGGCGTCCCCGCTCTTTACCATTCGACACTGGTTTCCCGATGCGTACTCTTCGCGTGCTTGCCACCGTCGCGCTTGTCGCCTTTGCGACGCCTGCTTTGGCTCAGTCGCTCAAAGTCGGCGACGTCGCGCCCGACTTCACCGTGACCACCGCCACCGCGAAGGGAGTGGATGCCGCAGCGTTCACCCTCTCGGCGCATCGCGGCGAAACGGTGGTACTCGCGTTCTTCCCACAGGCCGGCACGCCGGGGTGCACAACGCAAATGGAGGCGTATCGCGATCGCTACGCGGCGTTGTTCAAGAACGGGCAGAAGGTGACGCTGCTGGGCATCAGCACCGACGATACCGACGATCTCACCGGCTGGGCGCGCAAGAAGAACTTTCCCTTTCAGTTCGCCGCCGACGGCAACAAAGCCGTGGGCAAAGCGTACGGCGCCAGCGGGATGCTCTGGCACAAGCGGCATCTGTACGTGATCGATCCACAGGGGCGCATCGCGTACATCGCGCGGCCGTTCAATCAGATGTCGGAGGACGCATACTCGGCGTTAGGCGCCGCCGTGACCGCCGCGACGCGCTGAGCGCCGACCTGAACCCGCGCGCCGCACACACGGCAAGCGCCCCGGCGGGGGCCGCCGGGGCGCCTCGCGAGCCGCGATGTTCAAGCCGCGATGTTTAAGCCGCGTTAGGGAAAGTCTGATCAGGTGAGTTGATTCGGCGGATGTGGATAACATCGCGCTGCGATACCACGTCGGAGCGCGAGCGGGCGCTGTTTTGCGTCATTTCGCGTGGCAATCATCGGCAGAATCGGTGCGTACGGGTCGATGTCGCCCGCGCGCGCCGCGCGCGCCGACACTACGTGCCTTGATGCTGGAGTTGGTACGCGCGCAGGTCCACGCGCATCCGGAAGAGATTGGCCAAGGCGCACGCCGCGTAC
>CANGXD010000302.1 GCA_947457545.1 Gemmatimonadaceae bacterium | reverse complement strand
GGAAGAGCGGAACTTCTTCGCGAAGACCGCCAATCTTGGTCCACTCACGTACGGCCGCTTCAAAGCCGCTACCGATCCGCAGACGCCGCCCGCGGCGCGCGGCGTTCGGCTCGATGTCCGCGCGTAAGTCTTCTTTCTGACCGGACCCGCCCATGCAGACCCGTCTCGATCTCTACGCCCGCGGCCTGACCCTTCCCGGACAGGACAAAGCGCTTGCGACCCAACTCCCCATTACGGGCGAGAGCAACAACACCTTCGGCGACACACTCACCAAAGTGATCAATGAAGTCTCCGACACGCGCGATCGCGCGGGTGATCTCGTGCAGCGCTTCGCGAGCGGCGAGAACGTCGAACTCCACCAGGTGATGGCGGCGAGTGAAGAAGCCGGCGTCGCACTCGACCTGATGATCGAACTGCGCAATAAGGTCGTCGAGGCCTATCGCTCAGTGATCTCGATGCAGTCCTGAGTTACTACCGCACATGAACTCCCTCCTCGAACCGTTTGCCGGCCGTGGACGTCAGATCGCCTTTGGCGCGATCGGCGTACTCATTACCGCACTCATCTTTGGCGTTTCCCGTTGGGCGACGGCCCCCACCATGGTGCCGCTGTACGCCGACGTGCCGGTGGAAAACGTGAAGGCGATGACCGAAAAGCTGACGGAAGCGGGCATCACCTACGAACTCGATCGCACCGGCACGACCATCATGGTGGCGAGTGCCGATCTCGCACGTGCGCGTGTCGACCTCGCCGCCGGAGAAGTGCCGAATAACGGCCGTCCCGGTCTCGAGCTGTTCGACAAGCCCACGTGGGGCATGACCGACTTCACGCAGAAGGTGAACTACGGCCGCGCCCTCGAAGGAGAGCTCGAGCGCACGATCAGCAAGATGAAGAACGTGAAGACCGTGAAGGTCCACCTCGCGCTCGAGGAGGACAAGGCGTTCAAGCAGAGCGAGCGCCCGAGCAAGGCCTCGGTGACGTTGACGATGAACAGCGGTGATACCCCGGCGCCTTCGACCGTTCAGGGTATCGCGCAGCTCGTCGCGAGCAGCGTGGGCGGACTCGAGCCGGAGCATGTCACGATCGTCGACGAGCGCGGCCAGGCCTTGACCATGCAGGACGAAGGGTCGCTCGCCGGCCTCACGAGCCGTCAGCTCACGGTGCAGAAGGAAGTCGAAACGTACATGGAGCAGAAGGCGGACAAACTGCTCTCGAGTCTTGTGGGTGGTGGGAACGCGCGCGTGCAGGTTGCGGCGGCGATCAACTTCGACAAGGTCGAGCGCACGGTGCAGGCCGTCGATCCCGAGAAGCAGGCGATGACCACCGAGCAGAAGGCGGAAGTCACGCCCAGCTCGCCGCAGCAGGGCGCTGGCTACAGCACATCGGCCACGTCGTACGAGAATACCAAGAGCGTGGAAAGCTTCAGCGGCGCCATCGGCAACGTGAAGAAGCTCACCGTCGCCGTACTCATTGCCGACAAGGTCACGATGCCCGCGCCCGATACCACGGCGACCGCTCCGGCGGCGCCGGTGGTTACGGCGCGCACTCCCGAAGAACTCGCGCGTATCGAAGCGCTGGTGCGCAACGCCCTCGGCGTGGACTCGACGCGCGGTGACATGATTTCGGTGGTGAGCGCGCCGTTCGATATGCCGCTGCCGGTGGTGAGCGCGGTCGATTCGGCCGCCGCGCCGCAGGACATCATTGCGAAGATCCAGGCGAACCCGAAGCCGGTCGTTGCGCTTGCCGCGCTCGTCGTGCTGCTCATTCTCGGACTCGCGGCGGTGTTCCTGCTGCGTCCCAAGAAGGTCAAGGCACTCGCCGCGCCAACGCAGCCTGAGGCGCTCCCGGCCGGGACGGCGTACGCCGAACTGCCTTCGAGCACGCAGATGGAGATGGCGATGCAGGGCATGCAGAACGAAGAGCAGGACGAAGAGCAGGACGAGTACGAACAGCAGAGTGAGATCGACACGCCGCGCGCGCCCATCAAGCTGCCGCCGTTGCCCACCACTCCCGAACGCGAACAGGCTATTGCCACCGTGGAGCAGCGCCCTGATGCCGCGCTCCGTGTGACCCGTCAGTGGCTCCGCCAGTAAATGAGCACCATGGTTGCCGTCGCCAAGAACTCCTCTGATCGTTTCGCTCCGGACCGTCTGACCGGACGCCAGAAAGTCGCCATTCTGTGTATGGCCGTCGGCGCCGAAGCCGCTGGCAAGCTCACCGCCTCGCTGCACCCCGAGGAGGCAGAAATCGTCGCACTCGAAATGGCGCAGCTCAGTAGCGTGCCGCCATCGACGATCGATCACGTCCTCAACGAATGGCTCGAGCTGACGCTCGGCGTGGACTCACTCAGCACCGGTGGTGTGGAGTTCGCCAAGGACGTGCTCGAGAAGGCGTTCGGGCCGGCCAAGGCGCAGCAGATCCTCAAGCGTATCCAGGGGCAACTTGCCGACAGCGATCGGTTCGGCCGTCTGCGCCGTGCCGACCCCCAGCAGCTGGGCAATACGTTGCGCGGTGAACACCCGCAAACCATTGCGCTCATCCTGGCGCACCTCGATCCCGCTCACACCGCCGCCATCATCCGCGAATTCGAACCCGCGCTCGGCGGCGAAGTGATGTTCCGTATCGCCAAGATGGAGAAGGTCTCCCCCGAGATGATTTCGCTCGTGGAGCGCGCCATCGGCAACGAGGCGGATCTCGCGTTCTCGCAGGGTATGTCGAGCGTTGGTGGACCGGCGGCCGTGGCCGCGGTGCTCAACCTCGTCAGCAGCTCGCTCGAGAAGGAAGTGCTCGATCTCGTGTCGGAGAAGGATCCGCATCTCTCCGATCAGATCAAGAACCTCATGTTCGTCTTCGAAGACCTCTCATCGCTCGACGACAAGTCACTCTCGCGCTTGCTGCGCGAGGTGGACGTCAAGCAGCTGGCGCTCGCCCTCAAGGCGGCCAGCCCAGACCTCAAAGCCAAGATCATGGGCACGATGTCACAGCGCGCCGTGGCGGGCCTCAAGGAAGAGATGGAGTTCCTCGGTCCGGTCAAGATGCGCGACGTCGAAGCCGCGCAAACCGACATCGTCTCGAAGGTGCGCGCGCTGGAAGAGACGGGCGAAATCGTGCTGAGTGCCGGCACCGACGATGTCATCGTCTGAGCCGCGCAACATGAACGCAACGCCCTGGTCCCTCGATGAGTTCGTGGCGCACGACCTGTTCCTGTCGCCGTCGCCGTCGCCGTCGCCGTCAGCGGAGTCACACGCCGACACAAGCGTGGACACACACGCGCTCGAAGCGCAGTTCGAACAGCGCATGGCCGCCGAGCTCGCCCGCGTCGAGGCCGATGCCTATGCGCGCGGCCGCGCCGATGGCGAACGGTCGGCGCAGGCCACGCTGCAGGATTCGCTGCAGAGCGCCCTGAGCGCATTGGGCGACGCGACGGAGTCCGTCACG
>CANGXD010000301.1 GCA_947457545.1 Gemmatimonadaceae bacterium | reverse complement strand
TGGCGCGCGCTCGAAGACGAGGTGGCCTCGTTGGTGCAGGGAAAGCGTGTTGCCATGGAATACTCTCCCGGTGACGCCATCCCGTATCTCGATCGCATTCCCGCCGGCGTGCTGGAGCTGGTGCGTGCGAGCGGCGCGACGGTCGTGAGCAGCGGGGAGCTCGTATCGCAAGTGTACGCCACGTGGACGCCGGCGCAGCTCGCGTCGCACACACGTGCCGCGCAGCACATTGCCGCGATCGCGCGCGACACCATCGACCACGCCGGCGCCATGGTCGCGGCGGGCACGCCGGCCGCCGAACACGAACTGCAGCAGCGCATTCTCGACGCGTTCGCGCGCGTCGGCCTCGAAACCGACCACGGCCCCGATGTGGCCGCGTCGGAGAATGCGGCCAACCCGCACTACGTACCGTCGGCATCGCGCCCGCGGCTCGTGCAGCGCGGCGATGTGCTGCTCGTCGACTTGTGGGCGAAGGAGCCCAAGGGCATCTACGCCGACCAGACGTGGATGGCCTCGTTGGGTTCGCCCTCGGACAAGGTGGTACAGGTCTGGGAAGCGGTGCGCGATGCACGAGATGCCGCGCTTACGTTGCTGCGCGATCGCATTGCCGCGGGCGAAGTGGTGCGCGGCGGGGAAGCCGACGATGCCGCGCGCGCGATCATCGAAGCGCGCGGCTACGGCTCGCACTTCTGGCATCGCACGGGACACAGCATCGATTCGCGCGAACTGCACGGCAGCGGCCCGCAGATCGACAATCTCGAATCGCGCGATGATCGCGTGCTCATTCCGGGGGTCGGTTTCTCGATCGAGCCCGGCGTCTATCTCGTGGGCGAATTCGGCGTGCGCAGCGAAGTGAATGCCTATGTCGGCGACGATGCGTTGCTCGTGACACCCGACGTGGTGCAGCGCGACCTGTTCGTCGTCTGATTCGTCGTCTGAGTCCGCTGCGGAACGCGCGCGGGATGCCGCCGTCCCTCTGGCGCGTGAGCGCCGCGCTGGCCGCATGCCTATGGGCAACGGCCTGCGGAGGCGACAGTGCGCGCGCCACCGATACCGTGGGCGCGCGTATCGCCGACGTGCCCGCAACAGTGCGTGCGTCGGGTACGGCTGACGACGCCAACGCCGATGCGCCGATCGTTGAGAGTGAAGTGGCGTCGCTCGCGCGGGCAGCCGGCGGGCCGAGTGGTACGGAGTACACTGTGCGCACCGTGCCCACCCCAGGGGTCATTCTCGGGCGGATAACGGGCGGGTCCCCGCGCGACACGAGCATCACGCCCACGCACGATCTCTCGGTGTGTCGACCGTTCAGTCAGTCGATCGTGCCGAGCAGCAACGGTGGTGTCGGGAACGGCGTGGTGTGGCTCATTGGCGTGGCCTCCGGCCCGCGCGACGACGCGCCGCGCCGGGTGAAGCTCACGCTCGACGGCTGTCGCCTCGAACCGCGCGTGCAGCGCGTGGCAGTGGGCAGCACGGTACTGGTGAACGGCCGCGACGCGATGATGTCTCGCCTGCAGTTCACCGCGGCCGGCGAGACGCGCTCACGCACGACAGTGCTGCTGAGCGACGTGGGGCAGATCGTTCCCACCAGCGATGCGACATCGGCGCCCGCGCTGGTGCAGGTAACCGACGACATGCACCCGTGGGTTCGCGCATGGCTGGTGGTGGCGCCACACCCGTATGTGGCCGTCACCGGCGCCGACGGAGAATTCCGCTTCGACAACGTGCCGCCGGGGCGCTACACGCTCGTGGCGTGGCATGAGCGGTTAGGGGTGAAGCAGACGAAGGTGCGCGTTGAGGCGGCGGTGCAGACTCGCCTAGAGATCGCTTTCTAGGGCGCTCTGGGGGTCTTGGTCTGGGTTGGGGGCGGTGGTCGGGGTACGGCCACTACGGTCGGGGTAGTGCCACTACAGTCGGGGTACTGCCACGACGGTCTGGGTCTACCTGCAGTCGGGGTCCCGGCCGGGTCGAGCGCGGCGCTTCGCTGGCGCGTCGGGGGTGGGGTCGGGGTCGGGGCAGACCCCGACAGTTTCTCCCCGACCCGGCATAGACCCCGACTGTTAATCGACCCCGACTGTGGTGGCAGTACCCCGACTGTAGTGGCACTACCCCGACTGTAGTAGCTGTACCCCGACTACCCCCCGCAACCCCGACAACCGCAGTCTCAGCTATCCGCCAATCGCATAAAGGCGAGCGTACACCCCATCTTCCCGCTCGAGCAGTTCCTCGTGCGACCCCGTCTCGACAATGCGCCCCGCGTCGAGCACCATCACGCGATCGGCTCGACGCACCGTGCTGAGTCGGTGCGCGATGATGAGCGTCGTGCGGCCGTCGAGCAGCTCTTCGAGCGCTTCTTCCACGTACCGTTCGCTTTCGGTGTCGAGGCTCGAGGTGGCCTCGTCGAGAATGACGACCGCCGGGTTCTTGAGGAAGACGCGCGCAATCGCAATGCGCTGACGCTGCCCGCCGGAGAGCTTCACGCCGCGTTCACCCACGCGTGTGTCGAGGCCGTCGGGAAGACGCGTAATGAACTCCCACGCATGCGCCGCGCTGGCTGCGCGCAGAATGTCTTCTTCGGTGGCGCGCGGGTTGGCGTACGCGATGTTCTCGCGAATGGTGCCGCTGAAGAGCACCGGTTCCTGCGGGACAATGCCGATCGCGTTCCGCAGCGTGTCGAGCGTGAGATCGCGCACGTCGAGCCCGTCGAGCGTGATACGCCCACGCGTGACGTCCCAGAAGCGCGGCAGCAGACTCGCGATGGTCGTCTTGCCGGCGCCGCTACGTCCCACGAGCGCCACGACTTCGCCCGGCGCCATGGTGAAGGTGATGTCGCTCACGACATCGGGCTGCGCCGGCATGTAGCGGAACGACACCGTGTCGAAGCACACTTCGCCGCGCAGTGGTGCCGGCAGCGACAGCGGGATTTCCGGATCGCTCACACTGGGGCGCGTGTCGAGCAGCTCCCACACGCGCGTGGCCGCGCCGACCGCTTCCTGGAAGTTGCCAAAGAGCGTGGCGAGCGAACCCACTGCGGCGGCGACGAACAGCGCGTAGAACAGAAACGCGACGAGTGTGCCGGCGGTGAGCTTGCCCTCGAGGACCTGCGTGCCCCCCTGCCAGAGCACTGCGGCCACGGCACCGAAAGCGACGAACCCCACCACACTGAAGAACAGGGCGCGCGTACGGGCGCGATACACGGCGACGCCGACCAGCTCGCGCAGCGATGCGCCAAAGCGACGCGTCTCTTCGGCTTCACGCGTGAAGCTCTGCACCGTGCGAATGGCGCCGAACGATTCGTCGGCCATGCCCATGGCGTCGGCAATGCGATCCTGCACCGACGCGCTCGCCTTGCGCAACGAACGCCCGAAGAAGATCGCGGCGCCCACCACCAGCGGCACGACCGCGAGTGTGGTGAGCGTGAGGCGGAAGTTCGTCACGAACATCA
>CANGXD010000300.1 GCA_947457545.1 Gemmatimonadaceae bacterium | reverse complement strand
ATCCACATGGCACGCTGTCCGTTCCAGCGACCCATGTGCACCGCGTCGCCGTCGGCCCACTGCACCGTGGCGACATCGGCGATGCGCACCGTAGCACCGTTGGCACCGGCGAGGACCGTGCGCTCCACATCGGCCGCGGTCTTGTAGCGACCGGTCGTCGCGATATTGTAGCGACGCGTGCCGACATCCACCGAGCCGCCGGGAATCTGCAGATTGTCGCTGCCGAGTGCATTCAGCACCTGACCGGGGGTGATCCCCAACCGCGAGAGGCGTCCCAGGTCGAGCGTCACCTGCATTTCACGTGGCGGTGCGGCCCACCTTTCAGCCTTCTTCACACCGGCCACGCGCTCCAGCGCGTCCTCGATGCGTTTGGCGATATCATCGACCTGCTGGTACGGCGCGCTCGGTGCCACGAGCGCCACCTGAAACACACTCAGGTCGGAGTTCTCGTTGCGCTTTAC
This sequence comes from Gemmatimonadaceae bacterium, assembly GCA_947457545.1. Taxonomy (GTDB): domain Bacteria; phylum Gemmatimonadota; class Gemmatimonadetes; order Gemmatimonadales; family Gemmatimonadaceae; genus Gemmatimonas. The sequence continues at coordinate 3,011 of CANGXD010000300.1, read as the reverse complement.
CTCGAGACGCTGCAACGACGCGGGCAGCTCCGGACGCAGGGCGTTCACCTCACGAATGACCTGATCGTACTTGCGCTCGGCGTCCGCATTGGACTCGAACTCCACCTTGATGACCGACAGGCCATCGCTGCTGGTGCTTTCGAGTTTCTTGACCTCCTCGAGAGACTTGAGCTGCTTTTCGATGGGCTCCGTGACCAACTGCTCCATGTCTTCCGGACTCGCGCCAGGATACACGGCGACCGTCGTGAAGATCGGAACCGGAAAGTCGGGATCCTCGGCGCGCGCGATGTTCATCCAGCTCACTCCGCCCAACGCAGCGAACATGAGAAAGACGAGCACGGTGAACTGCCACCGGCGAACAGAGAACTCGGTGAGCTTGCTGAGGAAGTTCACGGCGTGTGCCCTCCGTTGCGCGCGGCGAGCGTCGGCGTCGCCGTAATGGTGCGTGAAGGCACCATGCTATCGAGCGTAGCGGTAGTGATGATGCGAATGGGCGCGCCCGGCGTGACATAGGCGGCACCGCGCGTAATGACACGCGCGTTCGCCGCCAGCCCGCTGATGGCCGCGCGATCGCCCTCAATGCCCGTCACCCGAATCCGTTGTGGCGCCGCCGTCAATGCCGCGGTTGGCGTGCTCCCTCTCTGCACGGTGTACACCGTCGCGGAATCACGATCGGCTTCGAGCAGCGCATCCACCGGCAGGAGCGATGCGCTCTGCTTGCCGCGAATGGTCACCGACATCTGCCCCACCAAACCGCTGGGCAAAGCGTCGGCGTTCTGCACCGCGACTTCGACGGCGTAGGTACCCGTGCGCGGATCGGCGGAGCGACCCACAAGCACCACCTTCCCCGTGAAGCTCTTGCCGGGGAGCGCATCGAAACGCACCATCGCGGGGTCGCCCACATGTACGCGCAAGGCGTCGCGGTCGGGAAGTCCGGCGCGCAGCACACGCCCACGGCGCGAACCGCCGAGCATGAGCACCGGGGTTCCCGGCGCCACATTGCTGCCGGGCGTCACGAGCCGCTGCAGCACGACGCCCGCTTCCGGTGCGGTGATGATGGCGTACTCGCGGTTCACGCGCGCACTCGCAAGGTCGGCGCGCGCCGCTTCCAGCGCCGACATCGCGTCCTGTGCCTGCGCGAGCGTGGCGACGCTGTCGGCCGCGAGTCGCTGCACCCGCTGCTGATCGCGCTGCGCTTTATCGACGGCAACCTGCGCCTTGTTCACCGCCGCGTCGATCTCACGCAGGTCGAGCATGGCGAGCACTTGTCCGCGCTGCACCGTAGCCCCTTCGTCGACCAGGACGCGGGTGGCGATCCCGCCAATCTTGAAGCCCAGCGGAATCTCGTCGCGCGAGCCGAAGCTGCCGGTGGCGGTCACGAGCGCGGTGGAGTCACTGGTTGTGGCGTCGGCAACGGTAACGGGCACCGGTGTCACGCGGATCTCGGGCACGGGGGCATCGCTGCACGCCGCGATCAGGGGAAGCGCTACGGCCGAGAGATAGACAGTGGGGCGCATGAGCGGATGACGGTGAGCGGCGGTATGAGTGGGGGCGGTCATGGGGCGCGTCCTCGGGAGGGAGAGCGAGTTAATTGGGCAGCGAGCGGAGGGCGGCGGCGCGTTCGAGGTCGACGACGCGCGTGGCGAAGCTGAAGCGGGTGATCACCTGATTGAGCGCGGCGCCGGTGAAGGCGGAGCGTGCGCTCAGGAATTCGATTTGCGTGGCGAGCCCTTCGGCGTAGCGGCGTTGGACGAGCGAGAAGGCGCGCTGCGCCGAGGCGTAGCGATCGTCGGCCGTGACGAGATTGCTGCGCGCGGCCTGCACCGCATCCCAGGCGTTGAGCACATCGCGGCGCACAGCGCGTTCGGCTTCGCGGCGACGAAACTCGGCTTCAGTGCGCGACGCCCGCGCCTGTTCGCGGCGGGCGGCGTCCTGCGTGCCGTTGAAGAGGTTCCAGCCGAGCACCAGCGACGCGAGCCCCACGTCGTTGTCGCGATTGAAGCGGTACGCGTCGCCCTGGACGCCGTAGCTGGCCCCCAACGACAGGTTGGGAAGAAAGGCCGACGTGGCGACGCGCTCCTGCGCGCGGGCGATATCGATGAGACTTCCGGTTTGCGCGAGCTCTTCGCGGCGCTGCAGCGCACGGGCGAGGAGGCTTTCGCGGTCGAGCGTGGCGAGTTCGGTCAGCGTGCTGTCGCTCACGAGCGTCACTGCTGCATCGTCTGGCGCATTGCGCAACAGATTGAAGCCGCGGCGCGCACTCTCGCGCTGCCGGCGTGTTTCTTCGAGCTGCTGTAACAACTCACTGCGTTCCGCGCGGGCGCGGAGCAGCACGTCGGGCGTGGCCTGCCCATTCTGAATGAGGCGCTCACTCACGCGGACGTTTTCGTCGAGCACGGGGAGCGTGGCTTCGAGCGTTTCGACGGCGCGTACGGTGGTCGCGTAGCCGAGCCACGCTTGCTGCACATCGGCCGCGAGTTGGCGCATGGCGGCGTGTCGACCACTGCCCACAAGGTCACGCTGCGCGCGCGCCGCGGCGCGGGCCCCGAAGAGCGCGTCGTTGAAGAGCGGCATGCTCAGCTCGAGCTTCGTTTCCTGTCGGAAGGGAAGCGTGGCGGCGATGTTGGTGGGAAACCGCTCCTGCCCGATGATCTGGTTGAGCGTGGCGTAGGCCGGATTGATGAAGTCGCCGATGTTCACGACGCCGGTGAACTCGGAGTAGCGGGCGTTGACCCCGACCGATGGGAGAAAGCGGCCATTGGCTTCGCGCACGCTTTGTGTGGCTCGGCGGAGTGCGGCGTTCTGCTGAGCGATCGCGAGGTTGGCGTTGAGCGCCTCGTTCACGTAGCCGTCGAGCAGTGCGCGCGCCGTGACGCTGTCTCGTGCGACGGTCTGCGCCTGAACCGAGGTGGCCATCATGAGCGCGAGCGTCAGGGCCACGATGACGGCCAGCGTGACGGCGCTCTTCAGTGGCCGGCAGAACAACGATTTAGTGTTGAACATCGCTTATT
>CANGXD010000299.1 GCA_947457545.1 Gemmatimonadaceae bacterium | reverse complement strand
TCGCCCGTGGCCGCATCGCGCACGAATCCCATGAGGAGCGTCCCGGGGTTGTTCGCGGAGGGTGCGCCGCATACCGCCGCACGAATGCCGACCGCCGACGGCACGGCGAGATCGGCCGCATCGAGGTTGCGCGCGACGTCGATGGTACGCGTGAGCGGTTCGAGCCCCAACGAGTCGAGCACCGTGTGATGAAAGCCGAGCGTGTAGCGGCCGGTGGGCACATCGGTGAACGCGTAATGGCCCAGCGAGTCGGTGAGCGCCATGCGTCCACCTTCGTACCCCGACAGGTCGACGAGTTGTACGACCGCACGTCGCAGAGGGAAGCCGGTGATGCTGTCGTGCACCTGCCCGGTAACGCGCATCCCTTGCGGCGTGCGCACAGGCGGCACGCCCGTGTGAGCCGCGTACATGGGCTGTGCCTGCGCAGCGTGCGCGAGCAATCCTGCGACGACCAGACCAGCCGCAGCTGGGCCAATGAGCGAGCGCATGGCAATTGGTGGCAAAGGGGCTGTACGTGAACCGCCTGTAACAAAGCTACTGATCCGTCCGGACGGGGCCAGTCTTTGAACACGGTTCGTCCCACTCTCTCTCAGGGCGGACCGTTCAACCATCGCTCGCATTGCGCGCGCAGCCGGCTGCCAATGGGCGTCTCCAGCGCATGCCGGAGCAGCGGCAGCGGCTTCGGGGTGGCGTACCACGCGCGATACAGCTCGAGAATGGTTGGAAAATCGGACGGGGCGCGCTCGAGCGTGACGGCCATGCCTGCGCTCACGGTGCCGCGCTGCAGCACGCGCGCATAGGCGCCGCAGCGCTCAGCGTCGCGGAAAAGTTTGACGAACTGCGGGTCGGCCATGCGGGTCGCGAGCGTTCCGCACGGAATACGGGGGCCGGTGAGTTCGAGCAACACTGAGCCGATCGTGACACGATCACCAACGCGAACGTCAGGCCACCATTCCGAGAGCGTGAGATTCTCGCCGAAGCTGCCGGGGTGCGTCGGTGCGACGCCGCGGGTGTCCCACCAAGCATAATCGGACTCGCTGTACAGATAGACCGCCTGATCCGGTCCGCCGTGGTGCGTGAGGTTGCCTACGCGGTCGCCAACGATGCCAAGCGGTGTCACTTCGACGCTGCTGGCGATCGCGTGTTTGTAGATGCCGGAGCGCTTGCGTGGCGTGTCGGGCGATAACGCCTGGAGCGTGCCGACATTGACGGAACGCAGCGTGATCATACGGCGCGCGCCCGCAAGTGATCGCCAAGTCGCAAGGCGAGGGCGACGATCGTCAATGTGGGGTTGGCCGCACCGGCCGTCGTGAAGACGCCGGCACCCGCCAAAAAGAGATTGGCGAGTCCGTGTACGCGGCAATCCGCATCGACCACCCCGCGACGGGGATCGGCATGCATGCGTGTCCCTCCAATGTCATGCCACCCACCGCTCACCAGCGCGGGCCATTGGGTATCGTCTTGCAGCAACCAATCGCGCAGTTGCACGCGGCCAAGACCCAAGCGGCCAAACTCGCGACCGACATTCGTGTACAGCGTGCGAATCGAGCGCTTGTCGAGCGGCGTCAGCTGCCAATCGAAGCGCACACGCGGCACTCCCAACGCATCGACGTCGCGGCCAATGGTGACACGCGAGGCGGGGTTGGGGGCCTGCTCCTGTCGGATCATCAGGGAAAACGTCGGGCGCGCCTTGATGCTCGCGGCGTCGTGAGCGCCTTCCGCGCTTCGGTAGTCAGACGGCAGACTGTCGCGGGTATCGCGGCGGAAGCCCTCGACAACGTCAGGCGGTTCCAACTCGAAGGTGCTCTTGGCTTCGCCCTGTTCCGGTGGCGCTTCGAGCGCGACGGTGGCATTGAGGACCTGATGGGCCCGCTGCTGCGTGTCAGTCAGTCGCAATTCGGCACGCGCGGGGGTGAGGCCAAAGTCGTGCGCGTACAGATGCATCGACTGCGCCCGCGTCAGGTGTACCGTGCCCCCGGGCATCTCGATGTGCTCCATGAAGCAACGACCTACCTGGTCGTGCTGATTCCCCAGGCCGGCGGCGGCGCGCGCGTTCGAGGCAAGCAGCAGTCGCACATTCTGCATGGTGCTGCACGCCAGCACGAACCGTTTCGCGCGCACGGTAAGCTCACGCCCATCGAAGTGCCGAACGGTCACTGCCTCGATGGCACTGACTGCTTCGTTGGCCACCACCTGCACGACGTTGGCATGCGTGTACAAGTGCACATTGCCCGACTGCACAATGGGCTCGTGGTACTTGCTGCCGAAGCGCGTGGGCGCGCTGAACTGCCAGAGCTTCTCCTGCAGCACGGTGCGGTCGAGCGGGAGCAATTCACGACGCGCATCGCGCTGCTGCCAAAACGGAACGTCGTACGCGTACGGTCCCAGGTCGAGCAGCGGATGCGCGCGCGCGTAGAACGGATCGAGCATCGCCCGCGAAATGGGCCAGCCGCTCTCGGGCACCCACGGCCGCGCCTCGAAATCGATGTCGTCGAGCGGGGAACAGTAGCCACCCCAATGCCCGGTGGTGCCGCCGAAGTAGTGCAAGCGCGCCGCTTCGAGCGGATAGTACGGCCGTCCCACGATCTCACCGCGATAGAGCGACTGCAGCGCGTCTTCGCGATCGAATCCGCCGCCTTCGAGCAGAATCACGCGTTCCGTTCGGCCAAGGAAATCGAGGGCGAGCGCAATACCGGCAGCGCCCGCACCAACGATGCAGACGTCGCCGTCGAGCGTGTGGCCGGCTGGCAGTGTTCTCGCGTCGGTATGCACGGGATGTCAGCTGTGCGCGAGGGCGTACAGCGCGCACTGACGCGCTTCGGCCGCCGACAACATCCATCCGTCGACGAAGACGGTACGGTTCTGCTCGAAGTCCGTCGCGACCAGTGTGTCCAGCGGTGGGGCGGCGCTCCACGGCCACGGCGTGGCGATGTCCAGGATGCCGTCGCGCAGTGACTCGGCCGTGCGTTCCGCGGGCGTCATCTCCAGGTAGGCGCGCCCGATCTGCACGATGCGCTCGTGCCCCATGGAGGCGAGCAGCGCCGGTGTGCCGAGCGTCTCGCTGGGATAGCTCGGCGCATTCCCGCAACCGGAAAGCCCGGTGAGCAGGGCGGCGCCGGCCGTGGCCGCCGATGCGGAGAGGAACGTACGGCGTTGCATCAGGCGAACGTACGTCGGCCGCACGAGCCCAACAAGCGGCCGACATCCCCATAACCCGGGGATTTCTGCTGGGACGAGATTCAGGAGCAGACCGCGGCGACCGATGCTCACAGCGTGTCCCCTCGACCTGTATTTCACGACCCCTCCGGACGTCGCAGCCGAACGCTGCGCTCCGTGCTCGTTGCCGTCGGCGCCCTGGCGGCGCTGGTGGGCGGTTCGGTGGCGATCGGTGTGCTCAATCCACCGGTCGTCGAGCCGTTACCCATTGGCAGTGCCGCCGGCGGCCGCGCGGTCCTGCGTTCTGCCCGGGCCGCCCGCGCCGGCGCCGCGGTGGCGCCATCGTGCCCATCACGCGGGTGTGCGCC
>CANGXD010000298.1 GCA_947457545.1 Gemmatimonadaceae bacterium | reverse complement strand
GCATCGCGCGCGAAGTCGCCAGCGCGCTCGACTACGCGCACCGGCAGGGCGTGGTGCACCGTGATATAAAGCCCGAAAACATTCTCCTGCATGATGGCAGTGCGCTCGTGGCGGACTTCGGTATCGCGCTCGCGGTGCAAAGCGCCGGTGGTGCGCGCATGACGCAAACGGGGCTCTCGCTCGGCACGCCGCAGTACATGAGCCCCGAGCAGGCGATGGGCGAACGCACTGTCGACGCGCGCAGTGACATCTATGCGCTCGGCACGGTGGTGTACGAAATGCTCACCGGCGCACCGCCGTTCACGGGCGCGAGTGTGCAGGCGATTGTGGCGCGCGTGTTGTCGAGCGAGGCCGAGCCCCCGTCGCGCGTGCGCAATACGATTCCGGCCAACGTGGAGCAGGCGGTGCTCACGGCGCTGGCGAAGCTGCCGGCCGATCGGCATGTGAGTGCGGCGGAGTTTGCCACGGCACTGACCATTAGCAGCGGGGCGCAAAGCAGCGGTGCGACGACGGCGCCGGCGCGCGGCGTGCGCACGCGTACGTTGGCGATCACGCTGGTGGGTGCCGTCGCCATCGCCGCCGCTGCCGTCGGCGCGACGTGGATGGTGATGCGAGGAAGTGGCAACGGGGCATCGTCCGCCGAGGTCGTGACGCGCTTTACCATCGAGGGAAAGAGCACGTATACCACCCAGAACCGACTGTTGGCGCTCTCCCCCGATGGCCGTACGCTGGTGATGTGGCGAGCCGACGCCAACCGTGGAGCACAACTGTTCGTTCGCCAGCTCGATCAGCTGGAGATGACGCCCATTGCAGGGAGCGTCAACGCGAACGAGCCGACGTTCTCCCCCGATGGTCGTTGGATTGCCTTCGTGGTCGGCCGGCAGCTCTTCAAGGTCGCCGTGACGGGCGGGAATCCGATCCGCCTCGCTACGCTGCCGGCGACGTCGCAGGGGATCGCGTGGACGTCGGGTGGCGAGATCGTGTATGCCGTGCAGTCCGACTCGCTATTCGCGGTGAAGGAAGCGGGCGGGGTGCCCCGCGCACTCGCCGCCGCGCCGGCGGGCGCTGCGGCACGGTGGCCCGTCGCGCTGGAAGGATCGAACGTGGTGCTCTTCGCGGCCAACCAACGCACGGGCGACTCGGTGCGCGTGCTCGCGTTGTCGCTCACCGACGGGAAGGTCACCGACGTGGGAATCGACGCGTACATGGCGGTGGGTGTCGCCCGCGGGCATCTGGTGTACCTCAATCGCTCCGGCGACCTCTTCGCGGCGCCTTTCGATGCACGTACGCTCACCGTCACCGGCCCCAGCGAACGGATGGGTGACGGCGTCATGATGAATCCGACGGGCTTCGGACTGGGCTACGCGGTGATGTCTCCGTCGGGCGACCTGGCGTATATCAATGAGAGCAGCGCCGGGCTCCTCACGTATCGCGATGCACAGGGCCGGCTCTCATCGGCACTGCCCGATACACTAGCCTACGAGCATCCACGGTTTTCACCCGACGCGCGTCGCCTCGTGGTGACAATCGTCGACAGCGCAACAAGCCGGCGAACGCTCCACGTTCTCGACCGGTCAAACGGATTCTTCTCGCCGCTGGCGGGACAAGATCCATCGTCAGGGCGTGATCGCGCCGAGTGGAGCCCCGACGGCCGGAGCATCCTGTTCCGGTCCATCACCGACTCGTTGCGGAGCGCGATGCTGCGGGCGGCCGACGGCAGTGGTGCCGATACGGTGCTTCTCCCGGGGAGGCGCGCCGTGTACGAAGTGGTGATGGCCTCGGACGGGAAGAGGCTGCTGGGCCGTGCTCAGAACGATACTGCCGAAATCGCGCAAAGTCTGCTCTGGTGGACACGGAGTGACAGCGCGATGCGCACGTTACCCCATGTGAGGACCACTGGTGGCACGACAACCGGTGCCCGATTCTCGCCCGATGGGCGATGGATCGCGTTCGGCGCCGACGCGCCGAGGCATGTGTACATCGCACCCTTCCCCGGCCCCGGTGCGCAAGTGCGTATCGACCGCGCCGGGGGTGGCACGCCGGTGTGGGCGCGCGACGGCCGGAGCCTCTACTACTTCACACCAAACGGGCTGGTGGTCACGGCAGTCGATCTCTCAGCGGGCGTCACGATCGGTAGCACGCGGGAGCTGCTCAGCGCCGAGTTCGCGACCGACGATATCGTGCACGCACCCTTCGATGTGGGCCCCGACGGCACGGTAGTGTTCGTGCGCCAGACGCGTTTTCCACGGGTGGTGGTGGTGCGCAACTTCGCAGCGGAGATTGGCCGGGCGTCGGCGGGGAAGTAGTCGAAAACGTTCGGCGGAGAAGAAGCGGCGGTCGCCGCCCCTACGGCACCAACGACACCAGGCGGCTTCCGTTCGTGCGCACCGCACTGAAATGACGCCGGTCGGTGGTGAGGATCTCGCGCGCACCGAGTCGTTCGGCCACGGCAATGACCGTTGCGTCGACAAAGCCCAACGGAAAATCGAGATACTCGCGCATCAATGCCGATGCACGGATCACGTCGTCTGACTCCACCGGCTCGATGATCAGCTCGCCGTTCGCTATTGATCGCACGAAGGCCTGCTCTGCCTGCGCGCTGATGCGCGTCTGCAGCAAGTAGCACACTTCGGGTACCACGGTGATGGGCACGCGGATATGACGCGCCTGCGCCGTCCACCACGCGGTGACGCGCTCGTGCCACGTGTCACTTCGATCGATCAGCGCGTACAGTGGCCCCGTGTCGGCAATGACCATCAGCCGTGCGGATCCTTCCAGAGCAGGCTGTCCACCTGCTCGGACGTATTGCTCGTGCCGCTCGCAAACTGCCCGGCGATGGACGGAAGCGGCGACGTGGCCCCCGGGGCGGCGAGGTACATCGCGACGGCCTCGCGCACGAGCGACGCCGTGCTCACGCCGGTGCGCTGGGCCGCCCGCTGCAGCTGGAGCATCATCTGGTCGTCGAAGAACACGGTGGTACGCTTCATGCCATATAAATGCCGCATATGTATGGCGGTGTCAAACGTCCGAGTGGGAACCCGTTCGCCCGCCACCGCCTTCTCGCTGCATGCATGCCGCGGTGCGCACGCTTCTCTTGCTCCTCCCCTCCCTGCTGCTGGCGGTTGGCGCACTCGCCGCCCCTCATCGTCCCGCCACGGAGCCCCTGCCTATGTCAGCGCCGGTCACCCTCTTCACCTTCGACCGCGCCGACGAGGCCGAGTGGAGCGTGGTCAACGACGGCGTCATGGGCGGCCGCTCGGCGGGGTTCGTGGCCGTCGAGCAGGGCGCTCTGCGCTTCACGGGCACGCTGGTCACGCAGGGGGGTGGCTTTACCTCGGTGCGGGCGCGGCGCGCGGTGGACCTCACCGGTCAGCTGGGGATCGAGCTCCGCGTACGCGGCAGTGGCCGTCAGTTCGAGGTGGAGCTCGACGATGGCGAGCGCGCGTACGGGCGCACCGTCTCACGGCGGGCGCCGTTTGCGACGTCGGCCGAGTGGACGCTGGTGCGCGTGCCATTCAGTGCGCTCCGCAGCACG
>CANGXD010000297.1 GCA_947457545.1 Gemmatimonadaceae bacterium | reverse complement strand
TGCCGATGGCCTTCGGCATGATCTTCCAGACGATGTACTACCTCGTCGACCTGTGGTTCGTGACCCGGCTCGGCGACGCCGCCGTTGCCGGCGTGAGCGCCGCCGGGAATGTGCAGTTTATCGTGATGGCGCTGACGCAGGTGCTGGGGGTGGGCACGATGCCGCTCATCGCCAACGCCGTCGGTCGCAAGGATCGCGACGACGCCAATCTGGTGTTCAATCAGAGCGTGGTGTGGGCCTTTGTGTGCGCGCTGATCACGCTGGTGGGTGGCTTCGCCCTCGCCGGCCCCTACATGCGCGCGGTGGGCGCCGATAGCGCGACAGAGGCCGCCGGACTGTCGTATCTCACGTGGTACCTGCCGGGCCTTGGGCTGCAGTTCGCGATGGTGTCCATGGGCGCCGCGTTGCGCGGCACCGGCATCGTGAAGCCCACGATGCTGGTGCAGATCGTAACCGTAGTGCTGAACATTCTCCTGGCGCCGGTGCTCATTGCCGGTTGGGGCACCGGCAAGCCGCTGGGCGCCGCCGGCGCCGGGCTGGCGAGCTCGATCGCCATTGCCGCGGCGGTGGTGCTCATGCTCGTGTACTTCGTACGCCTCGAACACTACGTGGGCTTCCGTCGCGACCTGCTCACGGCCCGGTGGGATGTGCTCGTGCGCATGCTGCGCATCGGCGTGCCGCCCGGTGCGGAATTCGCGCTCATGTTCCTCTTCACGGCGGTGATCTACTACGTCATCCGTGACTTCGGCCCCACGGCGCAGGCAGGCTACGGAATCGGATCGCGCGTCATGCAGAGTATCTTCCTGCCCGCCATGGCCATCGCGTTCTCGGCCGCGCCGCTCGCGGGGCAGAACATGGGCGCCGGACAAATGCAGCGGGTCCGTGACACCTTCAAGTGGGCAGCTATCCTCGGCAGTGGGCTTATGGCCGTGCTCACATTGCTCTGTCAGCTGCGCCCCGAGCTGTTCGTGCGCGGCTTCACCGAGGAGGCGGCCGTACTGGTCGTCTCCGCCGAGTTCCTGCAAACGATCTCGTGGAACTTCGTCGCTTCAGGTCTGATCTTCACCTGTAGTGGCATGTTTCAGGCCTTGGGGAATACGGTGCCGTCGTTGATCAGCAGTGCATCACGGCTCGTAACATTTGCCACCCCCGCCTTGCTGCTGGCTCAACGTCCCGGCTTCAAGCTGCGTCATGTGTGGGTGCTGTCCGTCGCCACCATGACGGTTCAGGCCGGGTTCACACTCTGGCTGCTCGGTAGAGAGCTGCGTCAGCGCACGGCGGTTGCCGCGGGGTGATCCAGGCCACAGCTTCAGGCACTCCCCCTTTGTACACTCCCCGCCTGGACATGTCCCGCAGCCTGCTCGCCGTTTTCACCGGGTTTTCGCTCATCGCGACGCTGAGCGTCGGCACCGACATGGTGCTGCGCATGGCGGTACCGTCGCTCTTCGAAGTGGACGGTAGTACCACCAGCGCGCCCATCCTGCTGCTCACGATCGCCTACGTCGGACTCTACGCCACGCTGGGTTGTTATCTGGCCGCGCGCATGGCACCGTCGGCACCCATGCGGCATGCGTTGGTGCTGGGTATTCTCGGCCTGGCGTTCAACGTGGCCGGCGCCGTGTCCATCTGGGCACAGTACCCAGTATGGTACCATGTGATGTCGTTACTGCTCGTGATGGTGTGGGCCTGGTTGGGCGGGCGCATGCGCGAGCAGGAAGCGCCACAACCGTCGTCCCGAACCCTCATCGTGTGAACCGTGTTCTGAACCGCCGTCGCTCGGGTGCGCGTGCTTGGCGTCTCATCGCGACGTGCCTCACGGCCGCAGCGGCCGCGAACATCTCGGCGTGTGCAAAAGCCGAGAATGCGACACCGGCCGATGTCGCCATGCAGTTTTATGTCACGCTCGAACTGAGCGGTGTACGCGACCTGCCGGAACCGCGCGCGGTAATGGCTATCGAGCCGTATCTCACCCCGGAACTCGCGACGCAGCTGCGTACAGCGTACGACCAGCGCATCGCCAAGCGACGCGCGGCTGGTGCGACGTCACCGTTGGCCGACCGCGGGAGTTTCCCGCCGGGTGAGGGGAATCCGTTCAGCAGTCTTTTTGAGGGGCATTCGAGCTACGGCGCGAAAGCGACCATCATGCGTGGTGACACGGCACTGGTGCCCATCGGATTTACAAATACCGATCAGAAGCCCCCAGTGCAGTGGAGCGACACGCTGGTCCTGATCAAACAGGTCAAGCCACAGAACTCGTGGCGTATTACCGATATCCGGTACGGAACGAACTGGGAGTTCGGATACCAAGGGTCGCTCACGCAAGTCCTGCGCACCATGCTCGCTCCGTAACCGCTCGTTGGGTTGTCTGCGCCACCGCTTCGCTACTGTACGACCGCCTCGACTCTGACCCCGGACATCATGAACCGCACTGCCAGCGTTGCCTTTGCTGCGGCCGCTTCCATCGCGTTGGCCACATCTCTGGCGCAAGCGCAATCGAATGTGCTGCCCACTCCGCGCCTCGTCGTGGATTCCACCGATCCGGTGGCCGTCATGGTGTCGCAGCTCGACCTCGAGAAGTACAAGGCGACCATCAAGGGGCTCACGCAGTTCGGTGACCGCCGACAGGGCACCAAGCGTAATCGCGATGCGGTGGACTGGATTGAAGCGCAGCTCAAGAGCTATGGCTGCACCAACACCGAGCGCATCACGTACGAGTACAACCCGCCCGCACCGACGCCGCGTCCGGCTGGGGCAGCTGGTGGTGCAGCCGGCGGTGCCGGTGCACAGGGAGCGCGACCGCAGGGACCGCCAGTGTCGGCGGGTGGCGGTCGTGCGCGCGGTGTGCGCACTCGCACCGGCGTAAACAGCGACTCCCTGCGTCAGCCTGATGCCCGGTTGCGCGCGTTGAACGCCGAGCCGAGCATGCCGGGTGAACGGCAGGAAGTGTACTGCACGAAGATCGGTACGACGCACCCTGAGGAGATGTACATCATCGGGGGGCACATGGATGGGATTGGCTGGGGCGAAGCGGCCAACGACGACGCGTCTGGTAGTGCGATCGTGATGGAGCTGGCGCGCATTTTCAGCGATCCGTCGGTGCAGACGGAGCGCAGCATTCGCTTCATGCTCTGGAACAACGAGGAGAGCGGCTTGAACGGCGCCCGCGCGTACGTGGAACAGCGCGCCAAGCTGCAGGGGATCGAAGAGCCCAAGGGCTCAGGCAAGTACCCGGAGCCCAAGTGGCTCGGCATGATTCAGCACGACATGATGATGTTCGATCATGGCATGCCCAATCCCGATGGCACGATGCGCAAGGAGCAGCGCCCCGAAGCCGACGTGAACATCGAGTTCCAGTCGAATTCCAAGATGTCCAAGCAGTCGGCCGATCTGGCGTGGTACTTCCATTCCGCCAACGCGAAGTACGCCACGGATTATCCGGCGCAGGTGGGTCCGCACATGACCAATACCGACTCCGGTCCGTTTCAGGATCTCGTGGCGGCGATCTCGCTGCGTGAAAACGAACGCGGCACGCAGGTGGGCAGCGGGTGGGA
>CANGXD010000296.1 GCA_947457545.1 Gemmatimonadaceae bacterium | reverse complement strand
TGGAGGGATCGAGCTCCAGTTCGTACACTTCGTCGAGGTCGGGCGCGTTGTTGGTGGTGGCCCACCCCAAGTCGCGATTGAAACCGCCGACGACGGAGAACGCGCTACCTATGCGAAAGTCGCCGTAGAAATCGAGCTTCCCCGGGAGCGTGACATGTGCTTCCCAGTAGCCGGCGTTCCAGTTGAGGTGCGGGTTGCGCAACAGAATGGCGCGTCCCGAGGTGGTACGGGATGGTGCGAGGGCCCAGGCATTGGAGCCCACGTCGGCGTCGCTGCCAAGCACCGGGCGCGCGGCAATATCAAACGCCGACACGTCGGCGTCGTTACCGGGCGGGGCGCTCGTGCGCGCGACGGTGTCCTTGCGCAACGAGCGCAATACGAGATTCCGTGCGGCCGTGACGTTCGCGGTCCCGATGTCGCCGGCCGCGACGTCATGCCCGTGGAAAATGGGTTGCGCCCAAACGGGGAGCGCATTGCGGTTCGCGCGGATGTATCGGTTCACACCCTCCGCGAAGCCGTCGTACATGTCGCGCGTGTCCGCGTCGAGCAGATGATACGTTTGCTCCACCCGCTCGTGCACGCGCAGTGCGGCGAAATCGGATTCGAGACTGTCCTTGCCGAAGGTACGCCCCATGTACCCCTTGGCCCGCAACAGCGACATCACCACCCGCTCACGGTAGTCTTCGGCCTGCGTATAGCCGAGCCCAATGCCGACCCCACGAAACGTGGTGGCCTCGATGTGCACGACACCGAACTCGGTGCGCCGGATGATTGGATCTTCACCGTGTCGGCCGACGGTACGCGCGCCGAGCAGTAACGGTAACAACAGTGCGGCGAGTGCGGCGCGCGCGAGTCGGGGAGCAGAGGGCATGAGCGAGATGGCGGTCGTATCGCTGCTAGCGTTCGAGCTTGAAGCCCGGGTCGATGCCGGGACGCGTCGGCGCATTGGCGACGAACCAACCGGTGAGATACATCCACTGCGACATGCGCGTGAGCTTGGGATAGTTGATGCGCTCGGGCTTGTCACGCGGGGTGTGGTAATCGTCGTGCAGATTCGTGCTGTACATGACGGCCGGAACGTTGAGACGTGCGTACGGCACGTGGTCGCTGCGGAAGTACCAGCCTTCCGGGTGCGTGGGGCGGTCCCAGATGGAATCGAGCTTGAACTTGCCAGTGAGCTCGTTGGCACGCACAGCCATCTTGACGAGATCCGACGAGTTGCGATGCGGTGGCTGAATACCCAGCAAGCTCGCCGAATCGGGATGGTTGCGGCCGATCATGTCACCGTTGAGCACCGTGACGATCTTTTCGAGCGGCACCACAGGGTGCGCGGCATGATAGCGGCTGCCGAGGAGGCCACGCTCTTCCGCCCCATGGTACACGAAGAGCACGCTGCGCTTGCCGGGCTGTTTGGCAAAGGCGCGCGCCGACGCCAACAGGGCAACGCTCACGGTACCGTTGTCGTCGGCGCCGGCCCAGACGGAATCGCCGTCGATCTGGTAGCGCACGCCGTCGTGGTCCTGATGGGAGCTGAACAGCACGTACTCATCACGCAGCTTGGGATCGGTACCACGAATGACACCCACGATGTTCACGCTTGGCGTCTCGAAGCGTTCGAGCCGCACCTGCACGTCAATGCTGGGGCCGCCTTGCAGTGTCGTCGCCAGGCTTCCGCGTACCAGGAACGCCGGCGTTCCCGCCTGCCGTGCTGGCACTGGCAGCTCGGCGCGCGTGGGCTGCGTGGCGAAACGGCGCGCGGCGCGGTCGACATCGTACGTGCCACGCCCCCGCAGAATGGCTAAGCCATCGAAGGCGGCGTCGCTGGTGGCATCGGCGACGAGAATGAGACCAGCGGCACCACGGCGGGCAAAGCGCGCCTGCGTGGCACTGATGGCCGCCTGCGTGTAGCGCACGTCGGCGCTGTTGGTCGTGGTCCGAATGCTTGCAGGGTTGGGCGCCACAATGGGCGTGGCGACGACCTTTCCGCGAACGTCGATCGTGGTGTCGGCGCTGTTGGCAACCCACACGACCGTTCCCGCGACATCGGCGCTGGAGCCACCGAGCGGGATGAAGTCCTTCCAGATCTCGAGCGCGTTGGTGCCAAGCGAGGCGCGCGTGGACACGGTGGAGACGCGCGTTCGCACCATGTTGAACCACTGGAAGTACGAGCCATCATCACCAATGGGCTTGACGCCAATGGCGCGAAGCTGCTCGGCGACCCAGATGGAGGCGCGCATTTCGTCGGGCGTTCCCGCTTCGCGCCCGCGCATGGCATCGCCCGCCATGGCGTAGAGATCGCGCTTGAGGTCGGCTTCTTTGATGAGCGCCATGGCGGCAGGCACTTCGCCGGGTTTGGCGGCTGCCTGGGCAGCAAGCGCGTTCGGCAGGGTCGTCGCGGCAAGTGCCGTGAGGAGGACGACCGGGAGGCGGGAGGTGTGGAAGTTGGCCATACCCAAGCTACGTCCGGGGGCGCCGAGACGCTGCCGATCCAGCGGAGTTTCTCCGGTGCGTAGCTTTCACGGAGGTCTACCGAAGTACCAGCCCTATTCAGTCAGCAGGAGCACGTTATCATGGCATCGTCCACTTGGGTCATCGACAGCACCACCGAAACGTTTGAAGCCGAGGTGCTGACCACATCACACCAGACACCGGTGCTGGTGGACTTCTGGGCGGCGTGGTGCGGCCCGTGTCGGGCATTGGGCCCGATTCTCGAACGCCTGGCCGAAGAGTATGCCGGCGGCTTCGTGCTAGCCAAAGTCGATGCCGATAAGGAGCAGCAGCTCGCCGCGGCGTTCAAGGTGACGTCGTTGCCCACGGTGGCGCTGTTCAAGGGGGGCAAGGCGGTCGCGAGCTTTGTCGGTGCGCAGCCGGAAGGCAAGATTCGCTCGTTGCTGACTCAGCACGGCGTCGAGGCGGGCGGCGAGAAGCCGACGTGGTCTGACATCCCCGAGGAGCGCGTCGCTCAGCTTCGCGCCGCGGTGGCCGAACACCCTTCGCGCGGTGCCCTGCAGCTGGAGCTCGCGCAGGCGCTCATTGCCGTGAACGCGATCGACGAGGCCGGGCGCGTGCTGGAAGCGCTTCCAGCCGACATTTATGGAGACGCTCGGGCAGCGCGCGCCCGGGCGGAGCTGGCGCTTCGTGTGCGCCTGCAAGCCGGTGAGTCGCCGGCCACCGTGCTGGACGGACTGCGCGCGTTGCTGGCCGGTGACATCGACGATGGCGTATCGCAATTGCTCGACGCGCTCCGCGAGGACAAGAGCGAGGAGAGCCCTGCCCGTCTCGCCCTCGTCGATGCCTTCCGATTCATCGAGGACGAGACGGTGGTGCGAGACGCACGCCGGCGGATGGCGTCGCTGCTGTTTTAGGAGTTCGCAGCCACGCCTCCGCCGCACGTCATCAGCGCTTCGGCAGACGCTTGAGCAATTCGGCCACGGCGGCTTCGAGCTGCTGATCCTTGCCGGTGCTCACGACGGCGGCTTCGTTCGCCACCCGCAGGTCTGGCTCCGTCTGCCAGTTCTCGAGGAACTTGCCGGTGGCCTCGTCTTTCACGCCAACG
>CANGXD010000295.1 GCA_947457545.1 Gemmatimonadaceae bacterium | reverse complement strand
GCATGGTCGAACTGACGCGCTTGGCCGACAGTGCCCGGGGGGCAACCACCTTGAACGCCGCGAGTGTGTCGACGGTGGTTTGGGCCACCATCGCCGACGGCAGGAGAACACTTCCGACAACCGACAGCAACAGCGCGCAGCGGGTGACGTCCCGGCGTGTGTTCATTGAGACAGAGTACTGGCGTGGGAAGGCATTGGTGTTTGGGCTGCTCTACGATGGATACGACACCGGAAGGGCGTCAAGCGATGCCCGCCGATTGGGCGTTCGTCCCTATCGACGATCCGCAGCCGGGCGCCGCGGCCGCCCGCCCTTCGCACCGTTGAGGCGCGCGGCCTGCGCCTTACGCTCGCTGGTAGACCGACCTCCAGCTGTTCCGAACAGCGCATGAACAGTCGAGCGCCCCAGCGCGATTTCGAGTAGGGCGGGGACACTCAGGTCCACATCGAGTCGCTCCCAGCGAATGGCGCAACCGGACGGCGAGACGTGCACATCGGCCCGTTCCCGAGACGTGGTGCCTCGCAGCGCGGCCACGGCTCGTACGGGAATGCGCACCTCCGTGGCATTGCCGAGCGTGAGCACGAGCTGTTGCATGGCCGTGCTGTAGCGCACGTGCGCCGCCCGGAGCGCCGTATGGCGGAGCTTCTCCGCGCGCTCGCGTGCGACCGGGATCTGCGCGAGGATCTCGGTGTCGCTGAGCATTTCTACGGACTTTTCACGCACCATTGGCTTCGCCATGTATTGCCCTCCACTGCTCACGCAGCTGTGCCAGGTTTGCTTCGGCCAGACGAACGGCAGCGACCACGTCTCGCGTAGCCATTTGGTACACCTCACGCACGCTCACTCGCTCAGTGACGCCATTAGCTGTTACACCGAGCGCTATCACCACTTCTCCTTCCCCCATCCCGAACCCCTTTCGGATATGCACATGGGGTGGCCCGTGCTCACGAGGCGGATTGAGGATGATCACGCGAAACGGCGGTGCGCGAAGCACGGTCGGCATGGACACTAACCTATCGTGTTGGGTTTTTCAAGAATTGTGGTGCGCCATCACGATAGGAACTTTCCACGCGATTGGTGTCACCCGATTAGCGCACATGGTGCCATTTCGACGGATCGGCCCCTCACGCCCCGAGAACCGTCTCGCTGTCCGCAGGCCGTTCAACACCCGCTTCCTTGCCGCCCCGCCCCCCGCCCGGTTACCTTCCACGTCTGATTGCGGGCGGGGCCACCGGGGCTCTGTTCGCCAGGCGGACCGCCGCGGGCTCATCTTGCCAGCGCTGAAAGCCGCATTGCGCGCGTAGCTCAGTTGGATAGAGCGTCTGCCTCCGGAGCAGAAGGTCGCAGGTTCGAGTCCTGCCGCGCGCATGGCTAGGCCATGTCTGGGCTTCGCCTCCCAAGGCAAGCCCCGCGCTCCCCTCGTTTTCTTTGCCTAGTGCACGTCGCCGAGCTGAAGCGGAAATCGATTCCTGAACTCCTGGCGCTGGCCGAGTCATTGCAACTCACCAGTGTCACGGGACTCCGTAAGCAGGAATTGATCTTCCGCATCGAGCAAGCCCTGCTCGAAACCGAGACGACGCTCTACGGCGAAGGGGTGCTCGAAGTCCTCCCCGAAGGCTACGGCTTTCTGCGAGCTCAGGACTTCAACTACCTGCACGGCCCCGACGACATCTACGTCTCCCCCTCCCAGGTGAAACGCTTCGACCTCCGCACCGGTGATACGGTCATGGGGGAAGTGCGCCCGCCCAAGGAATGGGAACGGTACCTCGCGCTCCTCAAGGTGGAGCGCATCAACGGTGGTGACCCCGAGCAGTCCAAATTGCGCAGCGCATTCGATAACCTCACGGCCAAGTACCCCGACGAGCGCCTCCGCCTCGAACGGAAAAACGGTGAAGTCGCCACCCGCATCTGCGACATCATCGCCCCGCTTGGCAAGGGACAGCGTGCCCTCATCGTGGCTCCGCCCAAGGGCGGCAAGACGATTCTCCTTCAGCAGCTCGCCAACGCGATCTCGGAGAATCACCCGGAAGTCACGCTCATCGTGCTGCTCATCGACGAGCGCCCCGAAGAAGTCACCGACATGCAGGCCAACTGCCCGGGCGCCGAAGTCATCTGCAGCACGTTCGACGAAACGGCCGAACGGCATGTGCAGGTGTCGGGGATGGTGCTCGAAAAGGCCAAGCGACTGGTGGAAAGCGGCAAGGACGTGGTGATCCTGCTCGACTCAATCACCCGCCTCGCGCGCGCGCACAATGCCGTCGCCCCGCAGGGCGGCAAGCTGATGTCGGGCGGCATGGAAGCCACCGCGATGCAGAAGCCCAAGGCGTTCTTCGGCGCGGCGCGCAACCTCACCGAAGGCGGCTCGCTGACCATCGTCGCCACCGCGCTCATCGAGACCAACTCGCGTATGGACGAGCTGATCTTCGAAGAGTTCAAGGGCACGGGCAACATGGAGCTGGTGCTCGACCGCAAGCTCGCCGAAAAGCGCATCTTCCCCGCCATCGACATCAACAAGTCGGGGACGCGCCGCGAAGAGCTGCTGCTGACGCCCAAGGAACAGCAGCGCACGTTCCTGTTGCGCACGTTTTTGGCGGACATGCCGAGCGACGAATCGATGCTCTTTCTGCTCAAGCGCATGGAGCGCGCGCAGAGCAATCAGGAGTTCTTCGAGCAGATGGCGGAGGCGTAATGGCGAGCACCGGTCGGCTGTTCGCCGTGGACTGGGGCGACAAGCGGATCGGCCTCGCCATCAGTGATGAACTGGGCATGCTTGCCTCCCCGGTGGGCATTCTTACGCGCCGCGCGGGCAAGCGACCGCCATTGGCGGAACTCATGCGCCAGGCCGATGAACTGGGCGCGACCGGCTACATCTTTGGCCTACCGCTCGACCCTGCAGGCGCCGAAACGGATCGCACGCGCGAAGTGCGCGAGATCGCGGCCAAGCTCGCCGGGCGCCAGGCGCTTCCCATTCGTTTGGTAGACGAACGGTTCACGACGTCGTCGGCGCTGCGCAGCATTCGCGAACAGGGCGGAAGCACGCGTGGCCGCAAAGGCGACGTTGACGCAATGGCGGCGTGTGTGCTACTGGAGAGTGTGCTCCGCGCGGGGGCCCAGGGGGTAGAGCTTGGGGAGCTCGTCGAGCCTGTAGCAGGGGACGCTGGCGATGGCGCGTAAGCGCTCCAAGAACTCGCGCATTCTCCGCCTCGGCGCACTCGCCGTGGCGGTAGTGATTGGCGCGTGGATGTGGCGCGAGATTGGCGGTTCGGCGAGCGCGACGGGCGAACCGGCGCGCGTGGTGGTGCCCAAGGGGGCGAGCGTGCGCGTAGCCGCCGAGTCGCTGGCGGCCAACGGCGTCATCGGCTCCACTCGGCTGTTCCGGCTGTTTGCGCGCGTGACCGGGGCCGCGACGGACATCAAGCCGGGCACCTACCGCTTTGCCGCCGACGCCGGCTATCGCGATGTGCTCGATGCGCTCGTCACGGGGCGCGGACTGATGCGCACGGTGGTCATCCCCGAAGGGTTCGACCTGCGCGACATCACGCCGGTGCTGATGAAGGCGCT
>CANGXD010000294.1 GCA_947457545.1 Gemmatimonadaceae bacterium | reverse complement strand
TGCATGAAGGGCGTCCTCGCCCACTACGAGCACTTCATGATCGGAGACTGACGGCGTGTGCGCGGAGCGACGTTCACTGCCCGTCCCGCTTGGGGTGATTACACCCTCCTTCCCATGGCGCGACCAAGCATGCAGCACGAGCGCCGGACAACGCACTGCGACACCCTGACTGACACAGATCGTGATCCGGAGACGATTCGAACCCGGCAGCACCCGCCCCGCCAGTTTCCTGAGGCATCGCGCTCTCCCCCCTTCGCAGCGACGCCGTGAGGCGCAGGTTTCCTGGGGCTTTCGCGCGAGACCTGTTGACTGGCCGGACGCGGAGATGGCCGGAAATCGCTCTCCGAGGGCCGTTTCTCTCCGGACCTCCTGACCTGCCCCCCTAGAAGCGGTCCGCCGGTGATGTAGTCCGGTGGCAGCGATGGGAGGGTCGGGATGGGTCGGAAGAAGTCGCACACTCCGGAGGAGATTGTCGCGAAGTTGCGACAGGCTGAGGTTCTGGTCGGCCAGGGGAAGACGGTGGCCGATGCGGTGCGTGCGATCGGGGTGACCGAACCGACGTACTACCGCTGGCGGACGGAGTTCGGTGGCCTGAAGCTGGACCAGGTGAAGCGGCTGAAGGAGCTGGAGCGCGAGAATGCGCGGCTGCGGAAGGCGGTGTCGGAGCTGACGCTCGAGAAGGTCATCCTGAAGGAAGCTGCCTCGGGAAAATGGTGAGCCCCGCGCGGCGCCGGGTCTGCGTGGAGCATGTGGTGCGTGAGCTCGACGTGTCGGAGCGGAAGGCCTGCGCGGTGTTGGGGCAGCACAGGTCGACGCAGCGCAAGGCGCCGCGTGGGGCGGACGACGAGGCCGCGCTGACGGCGGACATCGTCGAGCTGGCGAAGCGCTATGGGCGGTATGGCTACCGGCGGATCACCGCGTTGCTGCGGGATGCGGGCTGGTCGGTGAACCGCAAGCGGGTGGAGCGGATCTGGCGGCGCGAGGGGCTGAAGGTGCCGCAAAGGCAGCCCAAGCGCGGCAGGCTGTGGTTGGCGGACGGCTCCTGTATCCGGATGCGGCCGGAGCGAGCGAACCACGTCTGGGCCTACGACTTCGTCGAGGATCGGACGCGGGATGGCCGGAAGTTCAGGATGCTGTGCGTGGTGGACGAGTTCACGCGCGAGGCGCTGGCGATCCGGGTGGCGCGCAGGCTGACCTCGACGGACGTGATCGACGTGCTGGCGGAGCTGTTCCTCACGCACGGGACGCCCGTCCACATTCGCTCGGACCAGGGGCCGGAATTCATCGCCGAGGCGGTGAAGTGCTGGATTGCCGGCGTCGGGGCGAAGACGGCGTACATCGAGAAGGCGAGCCCGTGGGAGAACGGCTACGTGGAGAGCTTCAACGGCAAGCTGCGGGACGAACTGCTGAACGGGGAGGTGTTTAACACGCTCCGCGAGGCACAGGTGCTCATCGAGGGCTGGCGGCGGCACTATAATCGGGTCCGGCCGCACTCGGCACTGGGCTACCGCCCACCCGCGCCCGAGGCTTTAGCCAACGCCGAAGGCGGTAAGACGGTGCCAATGGCGAGGTCGCAGATCGGCTCAGGGCCAGGCGCGGCTGCGATGGCGCACTAAAATTCCGCACGGACCACTCGATGGGGGCTGGTCATCTTCTTCGAGGCCGGAGAACATCAGTACCGCGGCAGTGACGTGGCTCAATCCGGCGTCCTCTCGATTCTACGGAACGTCGCCTCGTCCACGTTAGCGTTGCCCAACCGAATCGTCCGTCGGAATGCGCGGTCGATAATCATCAGCGTCACGCCCGATAGAGCTGGAGGCGGGTAGACGGACGCTGACCGCGCGCTGCTCCGGCGCCCAAGTTGCAGAAGATGTCCATCAGGGCGGCCATGGATGGCGGAATGACTGATGGTGCATTCATGCGACTGGCCTCTTGCCAACGAACGAGAACGGTGAGCGCTCGCCATAGTGATACAGCCCGCCCACATCCTTGAACTCGGGCAACGCCTGCCGCACGCCGTCAAGCAAGCCACGCACGGAGATATCGATTAACGATTCGATCGGTGGTAAATCTGGCAAATTATACACCCACTTTCGGATGCCATAATATTGAATTTTTTCAACAATTGATTTGCCGATTTCCACTTCTAGCTGACGTAACGGCGCCTCCGTAACTGACGGCCCACCCACATGCTCGCGAACACATATTGCAATCGGCACATATACGTGATCTCGCATCAGGCGAAAGTAACTCGACATGTCCCAACCCTGCAGAGCGAAAAACAACGATAACCTTACCCGCTCCCGTCGCAGATGAACGCGCGCAAAATCGGCGTGAAAAGAGGTGAGGCGGTCTTTGAGAGATTGACTCCGATTAGTTATAATTCCTTCCCATAGCGGATTGAAGTTAGTCAAAAATATCTCGTGAAATACGCGCTCTATAAGAGCGTCCTTACTTGAAAAGTATCTGTACAGCAAGGACTGTGTAACGCCCAGCCTATGGGCAAGCGCTGTGGTGTCTCCCCCAAAACCTTCCTCCGCAAAATATTCGATGGCCGCGTGAAGGAAGAGCCTCTCCCGCTCCTCACGCTGCAATCGGACGCGCGGCTGCCGCGCTGCTCCCATCATTTTTCCCTCTGGGCTGCTGGCTCGGTGTGCCTTTACGGCCCCATCTGCATCAACGCCAGTTTGGCTTTCCGCTTTCGCGCTTGACGCGGCAGGGCGTCTAGTGATTGCCTTATTACCACAAGGTGTGGGCGGGTGACCGCTGGGTGAGTGCGGGAGACGAAAACTGAGCCGCTGATGCCGGGACATGATGATCATCCTAACACCAACGTCTAAGTGCTCCGATTGCGGACCCGGCAGCAAACGAACAGGCTCACCGTCATCCTTGATGGGTTGTCTAGAACAGACCGGCCAGGCCGGGAGCGTTTGAAACGACGGATCAGCGGAGAAAGTAGATGAACCCCGGCGGCGTTGCGTGTTGATCGAGGCGCAAGCCTAGTCGCGTGAAGATACAAGATCAGATCGATAGGGAGGAGCGCGCTATGGTCGACTTCCGTATTCACGTGGGCCGCCGCGCGGCTCTAGCGGCATTGGGATCGCTGGGGTTCGGCGCAGCAGCGAATGCACAGCAGTGGGCTCCCTCGCGCCCCGTGAGGTTTCTCGTCGGCTTCCCGGCAGGAGGCAGTTCAGACCTGTTGGTCCGCAGGCTCGCGGAAGCCATGAGCCCTAGGCTTGGGCAGCCGGTGGTGGTCGAGAACCGAGCTGGCGCGAACGGTCACATCGCCATGGACGCAGTCGCCAAAGGCCCGCCCGACGGTACGATCATTGGGCTCTCGCCGATGGGCCCGCTTGCCGTCAATCCGGTCCTCATGCCGTCGCGCATGACCTTCAACGCAGCGACAGACTTCACGCCGCTGGTGCACGTCTGGGATCAGCCGAACGTCATCGTGACCAGCATGGATGTGCCTTCGCCCTGGCCCGCCTTCGTGGCATGGCTGCGCAGCCGTCCCACGGAGCCCTATGGCTCGGTAGGCGCCGGAAGCTCCAACCACATCACGGG
>CANGXD010000293.1 GCA_947457545.1 Gemmatimonadaceae bacterium | reverse complement strand
GACTACGCCGCGCAAGACACACGCCATCTGCTCGGACTGCGTGACCGGTTGCACGCAGAGCTCGAGAAGAAGGGGCGCTGGCACTGGGCGCAGGAAGAGTTTGCGCGCGCCGAGGGCACGAAGTGGGAAAACGACGGCACCGATCAGGGATTCCTCAAGCTCAAGGGCGCGCGCGATCTCACGCGTCGTGAACTCGCGCGCTTGCGTGAACTCGTGAAGTGGCGCGATTCCATTGCCGCCGAACTCGATCGCGCCACGTTCCGTGTGGCCGGCAACGAGGTGCTGCTCGATCTCGCGAAGGTGGCACCCACGTCACGCGAGGCCTTGTTCGGGGTGAAGGGCTTCCCGCGCGGCATGAACGACGCACGCGCCGCCGAAGCGCTGCAGGCTGTCGTGCGCGGCAACGCCGTCGCCGAATCCGACCTCCCGCGTTTCCCCAAGAGCGCGCGCTGGGACAAGGATCCTGATTTCGACGAGCGGGTGTCGCGCCTCAAGACCGTGCGCGACGGCGTCGCCGCCAAGCTGGACCTCGATCCTGGCGTGCTCTGCTCGCGCGATCGCATGGAGCTCGTGGCACGTCGCAAGCCGCGTCATGTGGACGACCTCAACAGCATCCCCGAGCTCCGGAAATGGCAGATCGAGGTGCTTGGCGCGCAGTTCGTCAAAACGCTGGCGAGTTTTCCGGCCGACGACTCGCCCTATAAGCCGGACTGAACATCCGGCGGTGTCGCGCTGGCGCCACAATCCTGTCGCCAGCGCACTGCGTGTCTCGTGGAGCCGCCACACACCGGAGCGAGATGTCCGGCGCGGCACACGGTAGAACCTGCACCGTAAGTCTCTGCAATAAGTGGCGTTGCGTCAGGTCTTTCAGGAGCGTTTCAGGCGGCGTTCCGGCCCCTGCTTAGCGGCACACGAGGTGCATACCTGGTCGGCACATCGAAGTTGTGCCTCCTACCAGGTGCCGTCGAATGAGCGTTTCCCGCCTCTCCGCGTCCAGCAGCACTGTCCTTCATGATCCCGTCGTCCGTCGATTCCTCGGCATTGCCGTGGCTGCGACAGCGCTGGACTTGATGACGAAGGAAGCTGCCGTACGCCTGCTGGGAAACACCGGCGTCGTCACCATCACCGACCGGCTGTCATTTACGCTGGTGTGGAATACCGGGACGGCGGGTGGCCTGCTGTTGGGCCAGGGCACGTGGTTCCTCAGCGCCCTGATTACGGTCCTGGCGCTTGGATTGGTCCTGTCGGTGGTGCGTCCGATGGCGGCGTACGATTCGCGGGCGACGGTGGCGATGGGGCTCGTGAGCGGTGGCGCGCTCGGTAATCTGCTGAGCATGATCGCCGGCCCCCGTGGCGTGGCCGACTTCATCGGCGTGCGTCTCACCGAAGATACGACCATGGTGGCCAACGTCGCCGACCTGTTCCTCTGGAGCGGTTCGCTCCTGCTCGTGCCGGTGGGAATGACGCTGTACCGTCTGGCGAAGTTGGAGCGGGCGCAGCGCGGACTCCGGAACACGAAGGCGAAGCTGGCGTAATCGGCCGTCGGTGATGGCGCACGCGAAAAGGGGACCGGAATTCCGGTCCCCTTTATCGTTTTGTCACGCGCGAGCTGATGGCGTCAGACGCTGCGTCAGAAGCCCATGTACGCGCGCACGCGCGGCTCGATGCGTTCCGGCGTCCAGGGTGGCGACCAGACGAGGTTCATCTGCACGTCGGTCACACCGGCGAGCGTGCGCAGCTGCTGCTCCGCCTCACCCATGATTTCCGGCCCTGACGGACAGCCGGGCGACGTGAGGCTCATGTCGACACGCACGACGCTGTCGTCGACCGTGATGTCGTAGATGAGCCCGAGGTCGACGATGTTGAGGTTGAGCTCAGGGTCCTTGACCCGACGCAGCACCAGTCGCGCCTGATCGGCAGACACCGCACCGCCGGTCTGTGGTTCCGCCTGCTCGGCCTGTTCGGCAGCAGGAGCGGGCTCGCTCTGGGGGGCTTCAGTTGCTTCGTCCATGACCATGTCCGTGCCGGAGTTCATGCAGAACTATAGCCATGGGGGCAATGGGTAGTTCCCTACTCGGGATTGCTACCGGGACGTTTTCCTGGCCGTACCCTTCTTGGCCGCCGGCTTCTTCGCCGAGCTCTTCTTGGCGCTGACCTTGGTCGACTTCTTGGCGCTGGCCTTTGCGGTCGTCTTTGCCGACGCCTTTTTTGCGCTGCTCGTCTTCTTGGCCGACGTCGACTTCTTGGCGCTGCTCGACTTCTTGATGGAGGCGCGCTTGGCCGCCGCCCGCTTGGCCGCTGCAGCCTTCCGCCGGGCCGCCGCGCTGCTGGCTCGGCGCGATTTGAGGGGACGGTTCCAGTCCTGCGCCAAGTCGGCGCGGAAGCTCGCCGGCATGGCACGCACCCCGTCGGGATCGTCCATCACCGCGAGCACGGCGGCGTCGGCGAGGTCGTTTCGCACATCGGCGATGACCTTGCTGGGACGGCGCGCGCGGGCGGCGTGCACCCGGTTGGTGAGCAGGATGACGAACATCTGCCGGTCGGGGTCGATCCAGAGCGACGTGCCGGTAAAGCCGGTGTGGCCGAAGGCGCGCTCCGACATGAACTGGCCGCACCCGGCGCCGCCGGCGCAGGTGTCCCAGCCAAGGGCGCGATGGCCGGCCGCGCGGCGCGTGAACAGCTGCACCGTGCTATCGGCAATGACTCGCACCCCGTTGTAGACACCGCCGTCGAGGAGCATCTGGGCAAAGACCGACAGGTCGGACGCCGTACTGAAGAGCCCCGCGTGACCGGCGATGCCTCCCAACGCGTAGGCATTTTCGTCGTGCACTTCCCCCCGCAACGGATAGCCGCGCGGCGGCGCGATTTCGGTGGGGGCGGTGCGCATGACATCCAAATCGGACACCCGATAGCGGGTGTCGTTCATGCCGAGCTTCTGGAAGACGGACTTCTGGAGCAGCGTTTCGAGCGTTTGTCCGCTCACCGCTTCAGCAATGAAGCCCATGAGGTCGGCGCCGAGATCGGAATACTCGTAGCAGGCGCCGGGCGTGCAGTTGATGGGGGAGGCGAGCACCGCGTCGCGCGCCTCGGCGGGCGTTTGCGCAATGCGCCACAGCTCGCGCCCAGCCGACAGGCCGGCGCGGTGCGTGAGCAGGTGCCGCACGGTGACCTGGTCGCGCAGTCCGCCCGTGAACGTGGGGAGGTAGCGCGAGACCTTGGCGTCGAGGTCGAGATCCCCGCGGTCATAGAGCACCATGAGCGCGGTGGTCGTGGCGACGACCTTGGTGAGCGACGCGAGATCGTAGATGCTCTCGGAGGCCGACACGCGCGTCTTGCGCGTCCAGTCGAGGGTGCCGAATCCGCGGGACCAGACAGCGTAGCCCTTGCGGCCGACCACGACGGAGGCGCCGGGATACCCGCCGGCTTCAACCCCGCGCTGGACGACGCGATCGATGGTGCCAAGCCGTTCAGCCGACATGCCCACGGCAGCGGGCTCCCTCTCGGGGAGTCCGCTCGACATGGGCAGCGCGACGCGGGTGACATCCGCGACGGCAATGGCGAGGGCGGTGAGCAGAAGCACCAGAACGATCCG
>CANGXD010000292.1 GCA_947457545.1 Gemmatimonadaceae bacterium | reverse complement strand
TGGCGAGGGCGAGTGCCGCGGCGGCACCCTGCATGAGACGCTTCATGGACAACTCCTTTGCTGCGGTAGGATGATTCGGTGGGAGGGGGTAATACTCGCCCATTCCCACAAGGATGCAACTCTCGCCGTCGGTCCGTGGTCCAAACGGGGGGCCGACCGAAGCGGGCGCGCCCCGACCCGCGTATGTTCTCCCGGCCATTGCCCACCCACTCCCCGAGGAGCCTGTGCCACTCATCGACGCCCCCCAGCTGCACCGCCCTTGCTGGTTCGATCTGTCCACCTCGGACGTCGAGGCCGCCAAGTCGCTGTACAGCGAACTCTTCGGTTGGAGCTACGAAGACATGGGCCCCGCGTTTGGACACTACACCATTGCCCGTACCCCCAACGGACGCGCCGCGGCTGCGATGGCGCCCAAGATGCCCGGGCAGGAGGAGATGCCGACCGTATGGACGGTCTACTGGGGAACGGCCGACGCCGACGCCACGGTGGCCCGCATCGAAGCCAACGGCGGACGCATGATGGTGCCGCCCATGGAGATCCCCGGCAGCGGACGCATGGCCATTGCGACAGATCCGGACGGTGCCGTGTTCGGTCTGTGGCAGGCCGACCCCTTCATCGGCGCGGAAATCGAGGGGGAACACGGCTCCATGTGCTGGAGCGAGGTGAACAGCCGCAATGGCGCTGGCAACGCGGCATTCTATGCCTCGGTGTTTGACCTCGCCGTGCACAAGCTGGACATGCCCGGCGTGGTGTATCACACGGTGCATCCCGCCGGCGGCGGCGACGCCGTGGCCGGCGTGCTGCAAATGGATGAACACTGGGCAGGCATTCCGCCCAACTGGATGCCCTACTTCGCCGTGGCCGACCTGGACCTCGCGAACGCGATCTGGGCCAAACACGGCGGCAAAATCATGGCCGGCCCCATTGCCTCACCATATGGACGCATCATGGTCGTGCAGGACCCCCAAGGGGGCTACCTCTCGTACATGGCGGCGTGAACTGCGGTTTAGGTGAACTACGGGAGGGGAACTACGGGAGGGGAAAAACGCGAGGAGAACAACGCGAGGAGAACAACGCGAGGAGAACAACGCGAGGGCAACTACGACCCCGCAACCACGACCCCGCGACCACGACCCCGCGACGACGACCACGACCACGACCACGACAGGGCGACCACGGGGTCGGGGTCTCTGTCACGGGGTCGTGGTTGCCCTCCCGTAGTTCCCCTCCCGTTTTTCCCCTCGCGTAGTTCCCCTACCGCAGGTGAAACAACTCAGCCCTCAGTACCACCCTTCAACTGCGGCACTCCATTGGTCGCCGACGACTGCAGCAGCCCCGTGGCCGAGTAAATGGCGAGCTTCTCGCGCGTGTCCACGATGTCGAGGTTGCGCATCGTGAGCTGGCCAATGCGATCGAGCGGCGAGAAGTATTCCTGCCCCTTCTCCATCGTGAGACGCTCGGGCTTGTACGTGAGGTTCGGGCTCGACGTGTCCATGATGGAGTAGTCGTTGCCGCGACGCAGCTCGATGGTCACTTCGCCGGTCACGGCGCGCGCGACCCAGCGCTGGGCGCTTTCACGCAGCATGAGTGACTGCGGGTCGAGCCAGCGGCCCTGATACAACAGGCGGCCGAGCTTCTTGCCGTTCATGCGATACTGCTCGATCGTGTCTTCGTTGTGAATGCCCGTTACCAGGCGCTCGTACGCAATGAAGAGCAACGCGAGGCCCGGCGCTTCGTAGATGCCGCGGCTCTTCGCTTCGATGATGCGGTTTTCGATCTGGTCGGTCATGCCCAGACCATGCCGTCCGCCAATGACGTTGGCTTCGGTGAACAGCTCGAGCGCGCTGCCGAACTCCTGTCCGTTGATGGCCACTGGGTAGCCTTCTTCGAACCGGATCGACACCGTCTCGCGCTTCACCTCCACGTCATCGCGCCAGAAGGCGACGCCCATGATGGGGTGCACGATGTGCATGCCCTTGTTCAGGAACTCGAGGTCCTTCGCTTCGTGCGTCGCGCCGAGGATGTTGGAGTCGGTGCTGTACGCCTTCTCGACGGACATCTTGTACTCGAAGCCCGACTTGATGAGGTACTCCGCCATCTCCGTGCGGCCACCCAGTTCGTCGATGAACTGTTGATCGAGCCACGGCTTGTAGACGCGCAGGCTGGGGTTGGTGAGCAACCCGTAGCGGTAGAAGCGCTCGATGTCGTTGCCCTTGAACGTGCTGCCGTCGCCCCAGATGTTCACGTCGTCTTCGCGCATGGCGGCGACGAGCATCGTGCCCGTGACAGCGCGGCCGAGCGGCGTGGTGTTGAAGTACGTCTGGCCGGCGGTGCTGATATGGAACGCGCCACACTGCAGCGCAGCCAACCCCTCGGCCACCAGTTGCGAGCGGCACTCGATCAGACGCGCCTTCTCGGCGCCGTAGGCCATCGCCTTGCGCGGAATCTCGTCGTAGTCCGACTCGTCGGGCTGCCCGAGGTTGGCCGTGTACGCGTAGGGAATGGCGCCCTTTTCGCGCATCCAGTGGAGCGCCGCGCTGGTGTCGAGACCGCCGGAGAAGGCAATACCGACCTTTTCGCCGGCAGGGAGTCGCTGAAGGATGTTGGCCACGGAGTACTCGGTGCGCAGACGGGACAGGAAGAATGAACCCCCAAAGCTAGCACCCTCCGGCCCGCTGTCGTAGCCGGTCCCACCCCCCTTGGCGGTGAACTCCGCTCCGGTCAACTTCGCAGCTCCCTTTCCCCGACTTCCCGTGTCACGTCGTCACGCCGTCATTGCCGCCGTCAGCGTTGCCCTCTGTGCCGGCGCGGCCCTGCTCTACACCCCCGACCGCGATCGTGCGCAGCTCGAAGCGCGCTACCTCGCGCGGCCGTCTGACGTTCGCATGGTCGATGGCGTATCGCTCCACGTGCGTGACAGCGGGCCGCGCGGCGCGCCCACGCTCGTGCTGCTTCATGGATTGGGCGCGAGCCTGCACACGTGGGAGCCGTGGGCCAAGGCGCTCGAGACGCAGTATCGCGTAGTCCGCTTCGACTTTCCGGGACATGGCCTGAGCGGCGCTCCGCTCGACAACGACTACAGCGACGCGCGATCGCGGCGGTTACTCGTCGCGCTGCTCGATTCGCTTGGAGTGCCGCGCGCGACGCTGGTGGGGAATTCCATGGGCGGACGTATCGCGTGGAGCTTTGCCGCCGAACACCCGGAGCGCATGGAGAAGCTCGTGCTCATTGCCCCCGACGGCTTCGAAAGTCCGGGCTTTGCGTACGACAAGCCCGCCGAAGTGCCAGCGGTGTTGGGCGCCATGCGATGGGTGTTACCACGCGCCATGCTCGTCGCGAATCTCGCGCCAGCCTATGCGCAACCATCGCGGCTCACCGACTCGACGGCCACGCGCTACTACGACTTGATGCTCGCACCGGGGAACCGGGAGCGCCTGTTGCAGCGTATGCAGCAGACCGTGCTCACCGATCCCATCCCGCGCCTGCGCCGCATCACCGCACCAACGTTGCTGCTGTGGGGCGCGCAGGACCAGATGATTCCGGTGAGCAACGCGCAGGACTATCTCGCGGCGATCCCGGGCGCGACACTCGTCACGCTTCCGGGGCTC
>CANGXD010000291.1 GCA_947457545.1 Gemmatimonadaceae bacterium | reverse complement strand
CTGCCGTCCGCCGTCTCGGCGCGATGCCGCGGGATCGCGCCAAGATTGGCAGACGGCAGCCACACAGATGGCAGGGGCGGGGGAACGGCGGCGGGACTGAACAGCGGTTCGCTCGGCCATGAACAACGGGATCGTTGTTTTGGTGGACGAAACCGCGCTTTTTCCTTTGTCCTTACGTTCTTTACCCTGAGGGCTAGTGCCGTGACTGGTTGACCGCCGGACCAGCCACCCGTTTTTCAATCAGCATGAGTTCCGCATCCCCGTACCGTGCTGCATACTGGCGCATGCGCATCGTCTCCCTCCTCCCCGCTGCGACGGAAATCGTCGCCCTCCTCGGCGCCACCGACCATCTCGTCGGCATCACGCACGAATGCGACTACCCGGACATCGTGGGCTCGCGCGCGCGCGTCACGAAGAGTGCGATCCCCGAGACGCACAATCCGTCGGCCATCGATGCTGCGGTGCGCGAGCATACCGAGCAGGGGGTCGCGCTGTTCACGCTCGACGAAAAGCGCATCATGGCGCTGCACCCCACGGTGATTCTCACGCAGGCGCTGTGCGACGTGTGCGCGGTGAGCGAAACCGATGTGCGGGCGCTCGCGGCGAAGATTGTGCCGCCACCGATCGTGGTGACGCTCAAGGGGGACACGCTCGAGGGCATTTATGCCGACATCCGCGCCGTCGCCGACGCGGTGGATATGAACGACGAGGCCGACGAACTGCTCGCGGGGCTGCGCGATCGTGTGAAGCATGTGCACGAGACGCTCAAGGCGGCGAAGGCTCCGCGCCCGCGCGTGGCGCTCGTGGAGTGGACCGTGCCCGTGTATGTGGCAGGCCATTGGGGCCCCGAGCAGATCACGCGCGCGGGCGGCCTCGACGTGCTGGGGGTGCCGGGCATGCACTCGTCGCCCGTCGATATGCAGGCGCTGCGGGCGAGCGATCCCGATATCATCATCTTTGCGCCCTGCGGTTACTCGCTGGCGGCTGCGGTGGCGGAGGCGAAGCGGTGCGCGTCGCTCGAGGCATGGAGCTGGATGCACGGCAAACAGATCTGGGCGATGGACGCCAACGGGCTGACGTCACGACCGGGGCCGCGCGTGGTGGATGGCATTGAAGCCATGGCGTCGATTTTTTCGCCGACACTGTTTTCGCCCGTGGAGTCGCATCACGCGGTCAACATTTTGCGTTGAGATGGCGACGCTAGATGCGCCGAGCGCTGGCGCGCATCACAAACAAAAGGGGCGTCGCCAATTGGCGACGCCCCTCCGGATTTCCGTGGTGCGATCGGAGCCGACTTAGCTGTTGATCGAACGACGGCGACGTCCGACCAGACCCAACCCGACAAGGCCAACGGTCATGATCGCGAACGACGACGGCTCAGGAACCGCAACCCGCGCGATGAAGGTCTGATTGCCCGACCATGAAACGCCACCGTTTTTGTCGACACTCTTCACCGCATTGCTGAGCACGTACCAGCCCGCCGTGTTGGCGGTCGCCGCCGGATAGTCGCTGGTGCCAGCCATGACGGCCCAGGAATCATTCTGAGCGGTATTGGCGGCAGCACCGGCGCCGAGAGAAATGATGCCAGCGTTGTTCACCATCTGGTTCAGGTCACCCATCGTGTCGACGCCGCGATAATTCAGCGCCAGGAACTGGGTGAACGTGAACACCTGGTAATTGGTGTACGTCGTGCCTGGGGTGAAGAATCGATCCTGCTCGACGCAGAAAACGAGAATATTCTGCGGGCTGGGCGAAAGCATCGGACCAATGGCTACCGCCTCGAAGCGACCGCCGTTCCCGCCCGCGACAACCCGCCCAGGGCCGCTATTTGAAATCGTCAGGCTCGTGAGGGGGATCTGAGCCTGAACGACCGCTGGAAGCGCCGTGAGGGCCGCAATAGTGAGAATCTTTTTGAAGAACTTCATGGCGAT
Source organism: Gemmatimonadaceae bacterium (assembly GCA_947457545.1). GTDB lineage: Bacteria > Gemmatimonadota > Gemmatimonadetes > Gemmatimonadales > Gemmatimonadaceae > Gemmatimonas. The sequence continues at coordinate 1,776 of CANGXD010000291.1, read as the reverse complement.
ATGCTCCTGAACGGAGGGAGATACATCATCTATATAATGCCGCTTCTACATGTAAAGACTTGCACATTGCGTGCCAGCTTTTCCTGTCTAGGTAACCCATTGATTCATAGAGTCTTACCGCAAAAACGCTGCAGGCCGAGAAGATCGAAACTGCTGCGAATTCGCAACGATATGGATGAGCTACGCGACACCTTTCACCCCACCCACATCTTGACCGCCATCGCGACCATCAGCACCGCGAACCCTTTGCGGAGCATGTCGCCGTCGATGTGCGTGGCAATCCAGCTGCCGCCGAACGCGCCCACGGCCATACCGAGGGCAATGAAGAGGGCGTCGCGCAGCTGCAGCTGTCCGGCGCGGTAGTAGGTGTAGGCGCCGACCGCGGCCCCGAGCGGGAGCACGAGGGCGGCGAGCGAGGTGCCCGCGGCCTGCTGCGGGGGCATTTTGGCGAGGTACACAAGCGCCGGCACGATGATGATGCCGCCGCCGATGCCGAAGACGCCTGACATGATGCCGGCGCCGAGTCCGATGGCGAGGAGCAGGAGGGTCATGCCTCCAGAATAGCACCTATATTTGCCGGATGCTCTCCGAATCCTCGATTGCCTTCCTCAAGCGCCTGCTCGATACCCCCGGTCCGTCGGGCTTCGAAGGCGCGCCGGCGCGCGTCTGGCGCACCGAAGCGGCCACCTTTGCGGCACATATCCGTGCCGACGTGGTCGGAAACTCGCTCGCGACCGTCGAAGGCGACGGCACGGGGCCCACGATCCTGCTCGCCGGTCACATCGACGAAATCGGGATCATCATCACTCACATCGACGACAACGGCTACATCTACTTCGAGCCGATCGGCGGGTGGGACCCCCAGGTGCTCGTGGCGCAGCGCATCCGCTTTTTGGGGCGCAACGGCGACGTGATCGGCGTGATCGGCAAGAAGCCCATTCACCTCATGAAGCCGGACGAGCGTGAAAAGGCCTCCAAAATCACCGACCTCTGGGTCGATATCGGCGTCAAGAACAAAGCCGAGGCGCGCGAACTGCTCGAGGTGGGCGACGCGGGCGTGATCGATTCGCAGACGCTGCTCCTGCCCAACGACCGCATCGTGTCGCGCAGCATCGACGACCGCATCGGTGCGTTCGTGGTGCTCGAAGCGCTCCGTCGCTACGCCGCCAACCCCGGCGCCGCGCGCGTCGTAGCCGCAGCCACCGCGCAGGAAGAGATCGGCTACTCCGGCGGCGGCGCGCGCGTCGCCGCGCAGTCGCTCGACGCGACGATGGCCATCGCCGTCGACGTGACCTTCGCGACCGATCACCCGGGGATGAAAAAGGAAGAGATCGGCGAACACACCGTAGGCGGGGGCCCGGTCCTCACGCGCGGCTCCGTCGTGTCGCCGGTGGTGTACCGTCTCATCGCCGACACGGCCACGTCGCTCGAGATTCCGTACAGCATTCACGCCGCAGGACGTTTCACGAGCACCGACGCCGACGCCATGCACCTCGCACGCAACGGCGTCGCGACCGCGCTCGTGAGCATCCCCAACCGCTACATGCACTCGCCCAACGAGATGGTATCGCTTGTGGACCTGGACAGAGCGGCGGAGCTGATCGCCGAAACATGCCGGAGAGTGGGGGCGCAGACGGACTTCACGGCTCGGTAACTGCTGAGAGCTGAGTTCTGAGAGCTCAGAAATCAGAATTCAGCGCGAGTTCCGGATAGGTGTGAGAGTCGAGTAACGCAGAAGCGAGAAGCGAGGACCCGCGGTTGTGGAAACCGCCACCG
>CANGXD010000290.1 GCA_947457545.1 Gemmatimonadaceae bacterium | reverse complement strand
GGGCGGGGGTGGGGGGTGGGGGTGGGGGTACTGCTACGACAGTCGGGGCACTGCTACTACGGTCGGGGTACTGCCACGACGGTCGGGGTCTACCTACGGTCGGGGTCCCGGTCGGGTCTTGCGCGGGCGCTTTGCTGGCGCGTCGGGGTCGGGGTTTAAATGTCGGGGTCGGGGTCGGGGCTGCCCCGACACGTTGTCCCCGACCCCGACGCGCGAGCGCAGCGAAGCGCCCGACCCGACCGGGACCCCGACTGTTTTGAGACCCCGACTGTGGTAGCAGTGCCCCGACCGTCGTGGCGGTGCCCAGACTGTAGTGGCTGTGCCACGACTGCCGCCCGCGACCCCGACCAAGACCCGAGTAGATAGCCAGCAGAATGGCGCGAACCGACTGCAATCGCCCCGCGTTTACCGCTATCCTTAAAGGTTACCGGGGATTTTCTGCCCGGTCCGGTTCCTCCAGCAAGGCATTCCGTTGGATCTCAGTCACATCCGCAACTTCTGCATCGTCGCGCACATCGATCACGGCAAGTCCACTCTCGCGGACCGCCTCATCGAGAAAACCGGCACCCTGCAGAAGCGTGAAATGAAATCGCAGGTGCTCGATACGCTCGATCTCGAGCGCGAACGCGGCATCACGATCAAGCTGAACGCCGTGCGCATGAGCTACACCGCCGGCGACGGGCAGCCGTACGAGCTCAACCTCATCGACACCCCGGGCCACGTCGACTTCACCTACGAAGTCTCGCGCTCCCTCGCCGCCTGCGAAGGGGCCATCCTGGTTGTGGACGCGTCTCAGGGTATCCAGGCGCAGACGCTCTCCAATCTGTTCCTTGCCATGGACGCCGGGCTCGAGATCATCCCGGTGCTCAACAAGATCGACCTGCCGGGCGCCGAGCCGGAACGTCGCCGCCAGGAAGTGGTCGACCTCATTGGCTGCATGCCCGAAGACGTCCTCTTCGTGAGCGGCAAAGAAGGCACCGGCGTACCCGAACTGCTCGAAGAGATCGTCAAGCGCGTGCCGCCGCCCAAGGGTGACCTCACGGGCCCGCTCCGCGCGCTCATCTTCGACTCGTACTACGACAAGTACCGCGGTGCCATTCCCAGCATTCGCGTGGTCGACGGCGAGCTGCGCAAGGGGATGAAGATCACCTTCGGCGTGTCGGACAACATCTACGAAGTGGCCGAAGTAGGGTACCTGCAGCTGCGTCAGGTCCCCACCGATGTGCTGCGCGCCGGCGAAGTGGGCTACGTCCTCGCGGCCGTGCGGTCGGTGCGCGAAACGCGCGCCGGTGACACGATTTTCGATCAGAACAATCGGGCCCCCGAAGCACTGCCCGGCTATCAGGAAGTCAAATCGTTCGTGTTTGCGGGTATCTATCCCACCGACACGACGCAGTACGAAACGCTGCGCGACGCGCTCGAGAAAATGAAGCTCAACGACGCGTCGCTGCAGTACGAGCCGGAAACGTCCACGGCGCTCGGCTTCGGCTTCCGCTGCGGATTCCTCGGGCTGCTGCACATGGAAATCGTGCAGGAGCGCCTGGAGCGTGAGTACGACCTCGATCTCGTCACGACCGTGCCGAGCGTGGAGTACCACGTCGAAAAGACCGACGGCACCGAGATGCTGGTGGAGAACCCAGCCCTCATGCCCGCGGCCGTCCTCATCTCGAAGGTCGAAGAGCCGTACGTGCGCGCGCGCATCATGTGCCCCACCGATTACATCGGGCCCATCATGACGCTCGGCATGGAACGCCGTGGCATCTACAAGAACCTGCGCTACCTCGACACGGTACGGGTGGAGCTCGACTGGGAATTCCCGCTCGGCGAAATCATTCTCGACTTCTTCGACAAGATGAAGACGGTGAGCCGCGGGTATGCGTCGCTCGACTACGAAATGCTCGAGTACCGCCCCAGTGATCTCGTGCGCCTCGACATGCTCATCAACGGCGACGCGATCGACGCGTTCTCCGTGATCGTGCACAAGGACAAGGCCTACGAGTGGGGACGCAAGGTGGCGGAGAAGCTCAAGGAGCTCATTCCGCGCCAGCTGTTCGAAGTGGCCATTCAGGCGACGATCGGACAGAAGGTCATTGCGCGTGAAACCGTGAAGCCGTTGCGCAAGGACGTGCTCGCCAAATGCTACGGCGGCGACATCTCACGAAAGCGCAAGCTCCTCGAGAAGCAGAAGGAAGGCAAGAAGCGTATGAAGCAGGTCGGCAGCGTCGAGATTCCACAGGAAGCATTCCTCGCCGTACTGCAGGTCGACTGACCGAATGGTCTCTGCGGTTCTGCAGACCAGCTTTCTTGGCGACATGGTCCTCACCACCCCGCTCCTCGAGCGGTTGGCTGGTGAGGGCCTTGTGCATGTAGTGGCGACGCCGGCCAATGCGGTGGTGCTCGCCAACCACCCCGCGGTCGCGAGTGTCATTGTTTTTGACAAGCGTGGTGCCGACCGCGGACTGAGCGGGCTGCGGCGTGTCGCCGAACGCCTGCGCAAAGTCGGCGCGCAGCGCGCATACCTCGCGCAAGGATCGGCGCGCACGGCGGCGCTCGCGTGGCTGGCCCGCGTCCCCCAGCGCATCGGATTCGAAACGAGCGGCGGCAAATTCTTCACGACGCGTCGCGTGCCCTACGACCGCACCTTGCATCACGCGGCGCGGCTCTGGCAATTGGCCAACGTGCTCGGCGACGACCGTTCGGTGCCCACATCGCTGCGGCCGTCACTCTATCCGGGAGCGGCCGACGAGCAGGCGGTAGACGCACTGCTGCGCGCGCACCGGGTGAGCGACCACACCCCGCTCATTGCCCTGGCCCCCGGCAGCGTGTGGGCCACCAAGCGGTGGCCGTCGTACGCGGCCCTTGGTGCGGCGCTCGCCGAGTTGTACGCGACGGACACCGTGCGCCTAGTCATACTCGGCGCCGCCGGTGATGCACCGCTCGCGCAGGCCATCGCCGACGCAGTAGCGGTACGTGGCGGTGCCCCCGTCATCAATGCGACGGGCGCGCTGTCGCTGCTTGGTAGCGCAGCCGTGCTGCGACGCTGTCGCGTGCTGATCACCAACGATTCGGCGCCGCTGCATTTGGCGAGTGCGATGAATACACCAACCGTGGCGCTCTTCGGGCCCACCGTCCCGTCGCTTGGCTTCGGACCGTTAGCCGAGCACCGGGTGGTGCTCGGTCGAACCGAACTCGCCTGCCGTCCATGCCACGCACACGGCCCCATGCGCTGCCCGCTCGGTCACTGGAAATGCATGGAGGAACTCGCCGTGACCGACGTGATCGAGGCCGCGCAAACTCTGACTACGGTCAGTAGCGCATCGCCACCTTGAGGCGCTGCCACCACTGCTCGTCGAAGGCGCTCACCGCGAGCGGATTGCCGCCGGCGACGTCGGCTTCCTCGCCGTGGCGCACGACGACAACCTGCAAGCTGGGAATCACGTAAATCTTCTTGTCGCCTTTGCCTAGGGCTGCGACAAGATCGCGGGGGGCGCTCGGTATAAGCGGCGCTTGCACGGTGGGCAGTACATACGGCCCCGGCATTCGGTACGAGGCGCCGCTATTCAGCCACCAGAGATAGCCGTACCCTGCGTTGTCCGGTGGCGAGGCGCGCAAGGCCCGATCGAACCACGTACTGTCCGATACGACGGGCGTCCCATTCCAGCGCCCCTTCGATAGCGTAAGCAATCCGAAGCGGGCCATATCGCGAGCGGTAGCGCTCAAGATGAAACCGGGCTCGCCGGTATCGAACGACAAACGCCAGGTGCTGCTCATGCCGATGGCATCGAAGAGCAG
>CANGXD010000289.1 GCA_947457545.1 Gemmatimonadaceae bacterium | reverse complement strand
CTCCGTGTTCCACTGGTGATCGATCCCGTGATGGTCTCGAAGAGCGGACATCGGCTGCTGCTGCCCGATGCGGTGACCGCGTTGCGCGAGATGCTCCCTCGCGCCACGGTGATCACGCCGAATCTCCCGGAGGCCGCCGATTTGCTGCTCATGCCGGAGGCCACGTCGCGCGACGAGATGGCGGTGCAAGCGCAGGCGCTGATGCGACTCGGGCCGCAGGCTGTGCTTCTCAAGGGTGGCCATCTCGCCGGGGCGGAGTCGTCGGATCTGCTGGCGACTCGCGACGGACTGCACTGGCTTGACGGACCGCGGCACCACACACGCAACACGCATGGTACCGGCTGCACGCTCTCCTCGGCGCTGGCCACGCTGCTGGGGCACGGCGCGTCCATTGCCGATGCCGCCGCGCGCGCCAAACGCTACGTCGCCGACGCCATTGCACACGCTGACGCGCTGACGGTCGGCACCGGCCACGGTCCGGTGCATCACTTCCACTCCATCTTCAAGGACACCACGGCATGACCCGTCCCCTTTCCGATCTTTGTGTTCTGGTCACCGGTGCGGGTCGCGGGCTCGGCGCGGCCATCGCGCGCGCATTCGCCCGCGAGGGGGCGCGCGTCGCGATCAACTATCGCCACAGCCGCGACGCCGCGGAGGCACTGGCCGCATCGCTTGGCGCCCGGACAGCGGCGTTCCAGGCGGATGTGACCGACGCCGAGCAGGTATCGCACATGCTGCGCGAGATCACCACCACGTTGGGCGCTCCCGATGTGCTGGTGCACAATGCGCTCGCCGATTTCGCGTTCAACGGCGACGCACGCTCTGCGCTCGACACGCTCACGTGGGCCGAGATGGCGCGGCAAGTCGAGACGGCGGTGGGTGGTGCACTGGTCTGCCTGCAGGCGATGCGGCCGCATTTCGAGGCGCAGCGCTTCGGGCGGGTCATCACCATCGGCAGCAACCTCGTACAGAATCCGGTGGTCCCGTATCACGATTACACGGCGGCCAAGGGGGCGCTGCTGGCGTTCACACGCACGGCGGCGAAGGAGCTGGGGCCGATCGGTGTGACGGTCAACATGGTGTCGGGTGGCTTGTTGCGCACGACCGACGCGAGTGCCGCCACGCCCGAGGTGGTGTTCGACATCGTGGCCGGCCAGACGCCCCTCGGGCGGGTGACCACCCCCGACGAGATGGCGGATGCCACGCTATTCTTCGCTTCGCCGTGGTCGCGATCGGTCACGGGACAGAACCTGATCGTAGACGGGGGGCTGGTGTTCGGCTGAGGTGGCCCGAGTGACCGCACTGGCGTCTTCGAGCCCGTGGAACGTTCCATAGAACCATGCATACTCGCGCAGCGATCTTCGATATGGACGGCACGCTGGTTGACTCTGAGCGAGTCATCATGTCGGCGTGGCTCCGCGCATCAACAGTCGTGGGGATTCCTCTCGATGCGTCACAGTACTCCAACGTCATTGGGCTCAATGATGAGGAGTCCAATGCGCTGCTGATCTCGCTGCTTGGCGGCACGTCGGAATTCCGAGAAGTGCAATCAGCGGTGCGCCAGATGCTCCATGGAGGAGCCGAACGAACAGTCTTCCCTCTGAAGGAGGGCGTGCGCGAGCTGCTGGGTGCCCTTCGCGACAGGGGCGTTCGCTGTGCGGTCGCATCCTCCTCAACCGCTGCGGAGATCGAGGAGCGTCTCTCGCTCGCTGGCGTCCTGCATTTCTTCCACGCCACGGCCGGTGGCGACGAAGTCCATCGAGGCAAGCCCGACCCGGCGGTATACCAACTCGCCGCCGCGAGGCTCGGCATCGCTCCGACGAGCTGCTTTGCGTTCGAAGACAGCGAGCACGGCGCTACAGCCGCAGCGGCTGCAGGAGCGCGTGTCGTGCTCGTGCCGGACATGAAGGCTCCGTCAAGAGCGCTTGCCGCCTCCGTGCATGTCGTGCTTGAATCACTCAGCCACGCGCTGCCACTGATTCCTTCGTGGTTCCCTGAACGCTGACGCTCAACGGTTCGCCATCACGACCCATTCGATCGACAAGGAAGAGGACCGATGTCCCGCTACGTAGCGTTCCTGCGCGGCGTCACGCCGCAGAACCCGAGCAAGTCGGCACTCTGCCAGTGCTTGGAGGCCAGTGGCTACGCGGAGGTCCGCACCGTGCTGTCGAACGCGTGGTGGTGTTGTCCATGCGACCAGCGGTCGGTGAGCAGGAGCCGCATTCATGTGGTCGCCTTGCCACTGGGTAGGGGCGTGCCGCGTTAACGCGGTGGCACGATCTCCCGCGCCGAAAGCAGCGCGAAGTCGACGCTGCGGTAGCCGTCAAGACGCATCGTGGTTTGCCAGCCGCCCCAGTTCACGACGGTGTTGTAGCGTCCGGAGCTCTTGCCGGCCACATCGATGTATTCGCTGTACAAACGCCAGCCGTTGCGCGGCCGACCACTCGCCCGTCGAACGGGTCGGTATCGAGATACAGGCGATTCACCACCCGCGTACTGTCGGTCGGATCGTTCCAACTCACCATCTTGATGCCGAGCCACTGATTCTCGACGAGTGACGCGTCGAAGCGCGGCGTGAGCCGCACGTAGTCGTAGTCGGGGTGCACGAGCTCCTTGCCGAAGCGTGTCGGTCCGCCCGGCGCCGTGGCAGGGGCGACGGTGATCATGACACACGATGCGAGATCTCCGTTGTTCGCACTGTGTCCGCCGCCGCGCACCTTCATGGTGAGCATCGCGCGCGCCAGATCGGTGAGGCCATGCACCCGCGCGTAGATCGTGAACTCCTGGTTCTTGAGATCCGTAGGCGCGGCGAGAAACCCTCGCTGGGTGCGCCAGGTGAATTGCTGCGCGGCATCACTCGCCTGAATGTGCAGACGGCTCGTGACACCGGTGCCGCCGCTCGAGTACGCGAGCGGATACGAGGGCAGATTCCAGAAGCGAATCCCACCGTCCACACCGGCCGTCGCGGTTGTTGCCTTTTCGATCACGAGCCGCGCGGTGCGATTCGGATCGCTCGTCCCGAGGCGGAACGACGCGCCCGGTGCCGAGGGAAAGAGCATCTGCACCCCGTCGGCGTCGACATCGCTCGGCGCCGGAGCGATCGTTGCCGTGGAGGACGCGGCACCGGAGCAGGCCACGGTGATGGCGATCGCGCCGACCCGGAGGAGGCGGTGCAGGAGGTCAGACATGAAGAGAGGCTATACGTGGACTCAGCACACCGGTCGCGCATCGGGATCGGCACTACGATCGGGGTCGCTGGAGTATACGGTTCGATCACGCGCCTCGCGCTGGCGCACACTGTGGGTGGGCGTAAGGTTAGTGGCCATAGGCGGTGCGACCAACCCAACCTTCAGACGCGCGGAGTTGCAGATGCGCCTACTGCTTGCAGTGCTCCTCAGTGGCTTGCTCCTGGCGCCCACCCTTCACGCGCAGCCGGCGGCCGGCGAGGGCGGAGCGTTGGCAACGGTTCGCACGTTCATTCGGGCGAATGAGACAGCCAACCTCGACCTCATGGTGAGTACCTTCGCCGAGGAGGCGACGCTGTTCATGCCCGGGGGTGATGCACCATATCGGCTGACGGGGAAGCCGCAGATTCGGGCGGCGTTCGCGGCAATATTCGGTCGCAGGTCCGGGCCGATCACCATTACACCGGCTGCCGTGACCGCGCAGATGTTCGGCGACATGGCCATCGTCACGGCGCACCTGCGCGATGTGCCTCCCACGCCGATCAAGGAACCGCTCTCATTCGCAAGACGGACGTTCGTCCTGCATCGCGAGGGCGATAGGTGGCTCATCGTACACCATCATGCGTCGAACTTTCAGTGGAACCCACCTG
>CANGXD010000288.1 GCA_947457545.1 Gemmatimonadaceae bacterium | reverse complement strand
CGTCATTACCAGCGCCGCGCTGAGCCTGCTGCTCGCCGCACCGGCGTGGGCGCAGCACAGCATGGACCACAGCATGCACCGCATGGGGCCCGAGATCGTGATCCCCAAGGGTTCCCTGTATACCAAGGCTGACGTGGAGTTCATGCAGGGTATGATCGCGCACCATGCCCAGGCGATCGTCATGGCCAAGATGGCCGAGACGAACAGTACCAACGCCCAGCTCCTCAAGCTGTCTCGCAAGATCGATCAATCGCAGGTGCCGGAGATTCAGATCATGCAGGACTGGCTGCGGCGCTACGAGCAGTTCGCGCCAGATACATCTTCGTGGCACGACATGCGCATGGACGGCATGCTCAGCGACGACGAACTCAAGGCCATGAGCCAGGCCAAAGGCGCGGCGTTCGATCGCCTCTTCCTGAATGGCATGATCAAGCACCACGCGGGCGCCATCAAGATGGTGGACGACCTGTTCAAGACACCGGGCGCCGGTCAGGAAGTCGACGCCAATGTGTTCGCCAACGATGTGGTGACGGCGCAAACCGCCGAGATCGGCATCATGAAGCGCCTGCTGGCGCAGTTGCCCGCCAAATGACTCTCGTGCTCCCCTGTTCCCCCCGTTTCCCCTCCACCACCGGACGTAACCCCATGCGCGTAATGCGTGGCTTGCTTCTCCTTGCCGCAACCGTCGCCGCGCCGATGCTCGTGTCGGCGCAGACGTTCCCGAGCAACAAGGACCCGCGTAGCACCCTCAAGCCCGGCCGGTACGACGCCGGCGTCGCCGAAAAGAACATGCGCCTGGTCTCGACGGTGCAGAAGCCGGCGCAGTTCGACACCGCGCGCGGGCTCACGTTCATCAATTCGGACCTCGCCTTCCGCGGCAACTACGTCTACCAGGCCAACTTCGCCGGCTTCACCATTTGGGACATCACCAACCCCGCCAAGCCGGTGATGACCGCGGCCGTCCGCTGCATTACGTCGCAGGGCGATCCCACGATTTACGGCAACCTGCTCTTCCTGTCGGCTGAAGGGCCCGGCAACCGCAACGACTGCGGCGACGGCGGCGTGAAGGATCCCAAGGATCACATGGCCGGCGTGCGCATCTTCGACGTGAGCGATCCGAAGGCGCCCAAGCTGATCAAGAACGTGCAGACGTGCAAAGGCTCGCACACGCACACGCTGATCCCGAGCCCGACGAACAAGAACATCATCTACCTGTACGTGTCGGGACAGCAGGCCGCGCGTCCGGAAACGGAACTTGCCGGCTGCAAGAACGGCAACAACCCGGCCGATCCGACCAACTCGCTCTATCAGCTCGACATCATCAAGGTCGCGCTCGACCACCCCGAGCGTGCCGAAGTCATTCCGGGCGCGCGCATCTTCACGGGACTCGGCGGCGCCGGTGAATGCAAGCAGTTCTGCGAACCGGTCAATCCGCGCGCTGCGGGTCGGGCGCCACGCCCGGCGCCGGTGGCGGATATGCCCGATGGTCCGCGCAACTGCCACGACGTGACGGCGTATCCCGCGCTCAATCTGCTCGCGGCGTCGTGCTCCACGCACTCCATTCTCGTTGACATCAGCAACCCCGAGAAGCCGTTCCGCATCGACGCGCTCGCCGATACGAACAACTATCAGGGGCGACACACCGCCGCGTTCAGCAACGACGGCAAGAAGCTCATTCAGACCGACGAATGGGGCGGCGGCACGGGCCCGATGTGCCAGGCCTCCAGCATGATCGAGCTGGGCGGCAACACCGTCATCACGCTCGACGCGAAGAAGAAGCAGGCGCAGCGTGCGTACTTCAAGCTCCCGTCGGCGCAGGCCGCCGAAGAGAACTGCGTGTCGCACAATGGCGGCATCATCCCCGTGCCGGGCCGTGACCTCTACGTGCAGGGCTGGTATCAGGGCGGCGTCAGCATCATGGACTTCACCGATGCCGACAAGGCCTTCGAAGTGGGCTACTTCGATCGCGGCTCCATCGATCCGCCGCGCCCCGTCGACGTGCCGTCGGCCGCGGCGTCCAGCATGAACCCCAACGTGCGTGGTGGCGGCAACGTCATCGGCGGCTCGTGGGGCGCGTATTACTGGAACGGCCTCATCTTCTCGTCCGAACTCGACCGTGGCATGGACATTCTCGAGCTCACGCCGAGTGCTGAACTCACGGCCAACGAAATCGCCGCAGCGAAGCTGGTCACATTCACCGAGTACAACCCGCAGAGCCAGCCCAAGATGGTGTGGCCGGCCGCCTTCGTGGTGGTGCGGTCGTACCTCGACCAGCTGGTGCGTGGTCAGGGCCTCGCGATTGCGCGCACCTCGGCCATCGACGCGGCGCTCACCGCCGCCGAAGCGAAGACCGGCGCGGCCCGCGCGACGGCACTGACGGCGCTCGCGGCAGAGGTCACCAAGGACGTCGCCGGTGCCAAGGACGCGGCACGCACGCGTGCGATGGCGGGTGAAATTCGCCGACTCGCGGCAGCGTCGAAGTAAGCGCACGATGTAGCGCTGTTGGGCAGTGAAACACGAAGGGCGCTCCCGAAACGGGGGCGCCCTTCGTCGTTACGGCTTACGACAGCTAGCGGTTACTTCTTGACCTGCACTTCCTGCATGCGACGATTAGCCGACACGTACGCGCTGATGAGGCTCTCGTGACCGTCCGCATTCACCGCCGCCACGCCGAAGACGTAGTCGTCGATCGACACATTGGGCAGCTGAAAGCGCGTCACATTGCCCACGTACTGCGAACGCTCCCAGTCGTTGCTCCACGTGTTGCGCCAGTACACGCGATACCCGGCCGCGCCCGCCGCCGCCTCCCACTGCAGCGCCGCATCATACCCGGACGTCCCGCGGCTGATCGTCGGCGTGCCACCACCAGTCGTCACCTTGGGCGCCGCAGGTGCCAGCGCGAGTGATGCCGCCGCAGCGGCATTCACGCGCGTATTCTGCGCGAGATAGCGGAAGTCCATTCCCTCCGGCTTGTCTTCGGCGTTGTGCTGCCGCTGGTAGTTCTCGTTGGCTTCGCGAAACACCACCGCCGGGAAATCGAACGCCGTGAACGACGAGTGATCGCTGCCACGTCCAAACCGATCTTCACGCGCCATGAGCCGAATCGTGTGCGACGGCACGTAGATGCCGGCAATCCTCGCGATGTAGCGCGCCAGCGAACGATTCATCGAGTCTTCGGGGCCCAGCGAATAGATGCGCACGCTCTCCGCGTCGATGATGCCATTGCCGCCGAGGCTGCTGCCAACGATGTCGTTGTTGAAGTTGGCCGTGATCGTCGTCTTGGCCGCCGCGAGATTCTGCGCGTGCACCATGGCGCCAATGAGCCCCTGCTCTTCACCGGCCCACGTGACGAACACCAGCGTCGCGTCAAACTCGAGGCCGCTGTTCGCAAAAACGCGCGCGAGTTCGAGGGTGAGCGACGTGCCGCTGCCATCGTCGTTGGCGCCGGGCGCATCGGCATTGTGGTCCATCTCGGCGCGCATCTGCGCGTCACCACCGGCAGCGCCAGCGGCAGCTCCGGTGCGCGCACCTGCGCCGGCACCCGGATTGTTCGGCGCGTTGCCGCGCGGATTCACCGAGTCGTAGTGCCCCGAGATGTAAATGCGGCGATCGGTTTTTCCCGGAAGGATGGCAACCACGTTCACCAACTCGACGTCGCGCGTAATGCGCCCCTGCTTCGGCAGCATGTGGCGGTCGAATGCAACCTGCAGCTTGGGGCTCGCCTTGCGGAACTCCTCGAAGATCCAGCGGCGCGCGGCGCCGATGCCGCGCGTGGTCGAGAGGGTGTCGGAGAGCGTGGAGCGGGTACCGAAGCTGGCGAGCTTGGTGGCCGTCGCCTGCAGTCGCTCGGG
>CANGXD010000287.1 GCA_947457545.1 Gemmatimonadaceae bacterium | reverse complement strand
GTCCCTCGGCATGGTGTGGCGCACGCTCCCCACGCTCGATCAGCTCGAGCGCGGCTTCGTGGGCGGCGGTATGGAAGCGTCCTGGAGCTACGCCATGGCCCATCGCGTGGTGAGTGAACTGGAGACGCTGGGGGGCCCCGCGGGACTCACGAACCTCCTTGGCTATTGGAAGGAGACGGGGTCGTTCGAAAAGGCGGTGCGCCAGGCCTACGGGATGACCGGCGAGGGGTTCGAAAAGCACTGGCGCGCGCAAACGCGATCGCGCTACGGCGCACTCTCGTTCGTCACCAACGTCTCGGCGGCCGTGGGGCTCTTTGGTTTGGTGCTCGTCCCCCTGTTCGTCATTCGCCGCCGCCGCGACCGGCGGAAGCTCGAAGCCATGCGGGCCGCCGACGCCCGCCAGGAGGAAGCCGAACGGCAGAGTGCCTTGCAGGCCATGCTCGATGGGGTGGGCGAGCCGGTCGACGACGGCGCGGGGAGTGAGGCCCGTCACGGGGCGAACTGAGCCGGAACGGAAGAAGAGCGGACGGGGTCCTTGTGGCAGGTCCGGTCTCCCCTGCATTTTGCGAACATGACCTCGAAAGACACCCCGCGTCCACGCCCGCTGCTGTATTACGGGCTGGCCGCTGCCTCCCTCCTGTTGGGATATCTCGACCTCGCCCGCGGCGGCGAAACCATCGCGCCCATTCTCCTGGTTCTGGGGTACTGTGTGCTGGTACCACTCGCGATCCTGAAGGGCTGAGTTCGGTCGAAGGGCTGTTTTCCGATTTTGGGATGGGACGAAGTCCCACCCCAACGTGACAATCCGGTTAAAGTTGTGTCTCCCCTAGGAACTGATCCCGCCGCCTGTTGTAGTTTTGCAGGAGCAGACGGTTTGGGCGAGGCGTAACACGGGCGAATAGCTCAGCTGGTTAGAGCACCTGTCTTACACACAGGGGGTCGGGGGTTCGAATCCCTCTTCGCCCATGCCGTCATCTCGTCCCTCGGCAGAAACTTGCCGAAGGTCAGAGGGCGCCGCAGTTTGTCCAGCATCACCCCCCCAGACCCGCGTGACTCCCGTCCACGGGTTGTTCCATCCCCGGGTTTCCGTGTACCACGGCTCAGTTGCGGAGGTTACGACATTGATGTCACGGCATTTCCAGACGCTCGCAGGGATCGGTTTGGCCCTCGGTGGCACTCTCGTGCCTTCGGTGGCTTCGGCCCAGTACAACCGGGTGCCCGACCCCAACGCGAAGCGCGTCATGGTGGCGGTGTTCCGCAGCGGCGACAAGGGCCTGGGGGTGCAGGCCGCCGACGCGGTGCGCTCGCGCATGACCAGCGAGTTCCCGTTCAAGCAGGTGTATGTCCTCCCCAAGCAGGACATCACGGCCACGCTCGAAGCCTCGGGCTTCCCCGTCACCGAAGCGCTCGAGCCGCATGACCAGAAGGCCTTGGCCACGCTGCTCCGTGCCGACGAGTACGTCACGGGTACGGTGAGCAAGGGGCCCGAGGGGGTGAAGGTCGAAGCCAACCTCGTGCTGGCTCGCGACAACGCCCTCGTGCAGCCGCTCGGAACGTACGACGCCAAGAGCGTCGGCGAAGCATCGAGCCTGATCGCGAAGGAGCTCAAGGAAGCGCGCAAGCAGCTTGAGTTCGAACAGAAGTGCATCAACTCGGCGCGTCAGCAGCAGTATGACGCGGCCATCGCGTCGGCCAAGGAAGGCATCACCGCCTACCCCAAGTCCACGCTGGCTCGTATCTGCTGGGCGAACGTGCTCGTGACGCAGAAGGCGCCGGCCGATCAGCAGCTGGCGCTGGCCAAGGAAATCACCGCCATCGACCCCAAGAGCCGCCCGGGTCTCGCGATTCTCGCGCAGAGCTACCGCGACTCCAACATGGGCGACTCGGCCGTCGTGACGCTCACGCGTCTGCTCGCCACCGACCCGAAGAACCCGCGTCTCCAGAAGGACGTGGTCGAAGCCATCGCGTCGCTTGCCAACCCCAAGGTGGCCAAGCCCGTGATCGACGAAGCGGTGCAGGCCAACCCGGGCGACCCGGAGCTGCTCCGTCTCCGCTGGATCATCCTGCTCTCGACGCGTGACTTCAAGGAAGCGTTCGCGCAGGGCGACGAGCTGGTGAAGCTCGACACGTCGTTCGCCGACACCACGTACTTCATCCGGACGGCCCGCGCCTATGCGGCCGACAGCCAGTTCCAGAAGGCGGCCGAGACGGCGTCGAAGGGCATGGCGAAGTTCCCGGGCAACGGCTCGCTGGTGTACGAGCAGATCGTCACCCTCCGCAGTGCCGGTCAGAACCAGCAGGCGCTCGAAGCGCTCGACAAGGCGATCGCAGCCAAGCAGCCGGTCGAAGGCGCGTCGGTGCTTCGCATCACGCTGCTCAAGGACCTCGGTAAGGCCGACGAAGTGCTGCCGGCCATCAAGGCGGCTATTGCGTCGGGCGATACGACAGCAAACCTGCGCGTGCTTGCCCTTCAGGCTGGTAACGAAGCCTATCGCAAGGCGGCCGGAAGCAAGACGATGGAAGACTTCGCGACTGCAGTGGACGTCTTGAAGTACGCCGACTCGGTGGTTCCTGCGAACCTCAAGCCGCAGGCGCAGTTCCTGCTCGGCGCAACCTACACGTCGTTCTCTGGTCTCAAGCTGAAGGTGGCGCAAGAGACGAAGGCTTGTGCGCCGGCCAAGGAAGCCAAGGACATGATCGTGGAAGCGCAGATTCTGCTGCCCCGCGGCGGCTCTTTCTCGCCGGACGCGATGCGCCAGCTGATGGGACAGGTCATGCAGTACGACCCGTTCGCTGACCAGATCATCAAGGCCTACTGCAAGTAAGCTCCACACGTTGTCGCAACGGGCCCGCCGTCCTCGTGACGGCGGGCCCGTTGGCGTTTTACCAGCCGCAAAACCGACGTTTCGCCACACTCTCGCACGGGCTAATCACATCCGTGCGCGCGCACGGGTAATGCACATTTTGGCGCGGTCGGGCGTCTGTTGACGCTGCCGACCGCTTGCCGCTATCATGCCCCGTTGCGACGCCCTTGTACGCGCCCGTAGAGGCGCCTTTGCCGTATCCATGACGCGCCTGTTCGCTAGCCCAATCCGCGCGTGAGCCCGACCCGCACGCCTCCTGTCGCGCGCGTCGGCGCCTATCACGTCCCCGTGCTCCTGCACGAAATCGAGGAGCTGCTGGCGAACGCCACCACGGTGCTCGACTGCACCTTGGGTGGCGGCGGTCACTCCGCCGCCTTCCTCGAGCGCGGCATGCGCGTCACCGGCGTCGACCGCGATCCGCGGGCCCTCGCGGCCGCGCGCGAACGACTCGTCGACTACGAAAAATCCGGGCAGTTCCGCGCACTCCTCGGCAACTACGCCGATGTGGGCGGCGCCGGCCTCGCCGACATCGAAAAGTTCGATGGCATTCTGCTCGACCTTGGCGTGTCGTCGCATCAGTTCGACGACCTCTCGCGCGGCTTCACCTTCCGTGAAGGGGCCCCGCTCGACATGCGCATGGGTACTGACGCCGACGTCGACGCCGCCGAGCTGCTCAATACGATCGACGAAGTCGACCTGTCGGCGCTCCTGCGCGCCTACGCCGACGAGCCGCGCGCTGCCCGCATGGCGCGCGAAATCATTCGCCGCCGCGAGCGTCGCCCCTTTGCGACCGCCGACGATCTGGTCGATGCCATTCGCGCGGTGCTCGGCCCCCGCAGTGGTGCGCCCGATTTTGCGCGCATCTTCCAGGCGGTGCGCATTGCCGTGAACGACGAACTGGCTGGGCTCGAGCGCGCACTCCCCGATTTGCGCGACCGGCTCACCCCGGGCGGCGTGCTCGCGATCATCTCGTATCACTCCGGCGAAGACCG
>CANGXD010000286.1 GCA_947457545.1 Gemmatimonadaceae bacterium | reverse complement strand
TTACGTAGGGTCGTACCGCTTCCCCAAGACCGCCGTGACGGCGGAAAATCAGAATGGCGTGCTCCGCTTGCAGATGCAAAGGCTTCCCGGATCACTTCTGCCAACGGATCCTCTACGTCTGCAATTCATTGGCACCGATCGGGCGATCATTCTGAACAGCGGGTCGCGCGGACAGTCCGTGGAGTTTCTCCGCGACAGCACCGGGCGTGTCGGTTGGCTTCGGCTCCAAGGACGCGCCATTGTGCGCGATCGGTAGGACGAGACAGGGCGAGCCGCTCGGGATAGGTCAGAGCACCTTCTCCGAGGCATAACGATGCTTGCTGCAGTCGGGCGACGTGGTGACACGCTTCGCTCGTAGCTTATTCGATCGCACGCTGCGGAAGCCCGCGTTGGGCGACGCTGCACGCCGCTTGGTGTGTCAGCAGGTCGCCCCATCCGAGCTTCCCGTCCTCAGCACGCGCGCGCTCGACGAGGGCATCTGTCCGTACGCGGTCGAGCCACGGTGCGGGCTGTGCCGGCAGTGACGACGCCATGATCGTGGCAACAATGGCGAGACTACGTAGTGCACCTTGACGCGCCGCCCTGTCACTTCAATCCGGAGCGCACCTCCGGGTGACGCGTGGTACTGGTCGACGCCACCCGGATCGAGGGCGGCCAGTGCGGGGCCGACAGCGCCGAGGCGCTACCGGCTCGCCGAGTAACAGGGGTCGACCGCAGGATTCCGCCGTGCCCACCCGGACACCCGGCGCGATGCATCGAGCATCCCCGCATCGATCGCCGCTCCACCGGACACCGCCACGCGCGCCAGCCCGATCACCACGCTGTTCACCGCCAACCCCTTCGGTGCGCCAAGGAACGACTCGCCGCCGTCGCAAGTGCGTGCGTTGCCCTGCGAATTCACCCGCCCATCGGGCAAGACGCGACCGGCGAGCCAGCGGCCGCCGCGCACGAGGTCGGCCAGCAGCGCCAGGCGGACCGCGTCCGTCCGCAGTAGCGCCGCCACGTCCATCCCGATGTCGAGCGACACCGCCTGGTACGACGTGTCCCATCCGTCATCCTCGAGGAACCACCCGCCCGGCGTCGTGCTTCGCCGCCACTCTGCGATGAACGGATCCGCCGCTGCGCGGATCGAGGCATCGCCGGCGAGCCACCCGCACGCGAGATAAGCGCGTGCATCGAAGAGCAGGCGGTTCGGCGCTCGACGATCGCCGTCCATCAACAGCGTCGCCTGCGTGGCGAGCCAGCGCACCGAGTGCACTAGTCGGTCGCGGAGCGCGCGCCGCCGTGCGGCCGGGACGATCGCGTCACGCTCCGGTGCCGCCTCGAGTGCCAGCAGCCCGATGCAGGCGTCGCCAAGGTAGAAGGCGGCACCGCTCGCCACGTCGCTTCCACGTCCTGCTGGCCGGTCCTGCGGTCCCGACGGGAGTCGAGCAGTTCTACAGCGATCTGTCCGGCGACGGTTCGCGGCCTGCGCGGGTGGACGATCGGCGAGAGCTTGAGGCCCGTGTGCTCGCCTACCGCGGGCCAATGGGTTATGACCCCGCTCCCGTCCTTGCCCGGTCTACGATCCCGACGCTGTGGATGCTTGGCGACCGAGACCAGAGCGTGCCCACCTTTGCGTCACGCCGCGTGCTCGATTCGCTGGCCAGGACCGGCGTGTCGACGCACGCGGTGGTGAGCTTTCGCAACGCCAATCACTTCCTGCGTGACGCCGACGGAGGTCCCCAACCGCCGGTGTGGAACGCGATGATGTCGTGGCTGCAGTCCGTGGGCGTCGTCCGGGGGCCATAACGATGCTGGCCGGAGTCGCGCGCGGTTTGGTAGACTTTGACTGGCTCGCGTGCGAGTATGTGGAGATCACGATGCGTGACGCGCCCGATGAGTATGCCGACGTGAGTGTCGTTCAACAGGGACCTGAGCACGCGATCGAAACGCCATTCTGACATCCGGTGTGGCGAGCGCGTGGCGCTCGCCGCTCAGCGGGCCCACAGCGCGAAGTCTCGCGCGATCCACACGTCGCGGTGCGGCCACCAGGCGATGGGCGCACCGGGACGGATCGCAACGCGTTCGGTGCCCTGGGGCACCGGCATCCAGTACTGTCGCACGGGGTCGGCCTCCTTCGACACGCGTTGCGGCTGGGCCAGCGTCCATCGAGTGCCCCCGTCGAAGCTCACCTCCGGCGCGACGCCGGCGGCGACGAACCGGAGCGACGCGTTGCGCGGAGCAGGGCTCGCGAAACGCACCTCGCCGCCGGTGCCGTCCACGTGCCGGCGATCCGCGCGGATGATGGTGAATGGCACGCTCGGCGCGGCGTGCACCTCATCCCAGTGCCACGTGTTGGCGCCGGTGCAGCCGTCGCATTTTCCCGGCGCGTAAGAATAGTGCGCGAGCTGAATCACGCCCTGCGCAAAGCGGAGCGGGGCGGGGAAGTCGGCGTCCGCCAGCACAATGTCGTGTTGTGGCAGCGCCACGCGCACATGAGTGCGCGAGAGCCGGATCTCCACGGTGGTACGCGCAGTGGCACTGGGCGGGACGCGTTCGGCCAGATCCCGCCATGCATCGCACGGGAGCTCGCTGATGAGGAAGTCGCGCACCACACGCGCGCAGAGATTACCGTTTGCCGTCATCTCGACAAAGACGGCGTCTTCGGGCGGACCATTGAGGTCGGGGACAACCGCGCCCGCTGGTACGGGAAGCTGAGTGTTGTACGGGCTGAGCCACACGTTGATCCAATCGCGCGATGAGCTGCGAAAGGTGGAAACATCAAAACGCAGCACCGCCTCGCCCGCAGTCCAATCGAGCATGCGATCGGGGGTGAGCACCACGACGCCGTAGCCGTCCGCGCGGATCGACGTCATAAGGTGGTCGCGGCAGCGGAACACCATCTGCTCGTAGCGTGTGACGGGGTGCGTGCCGGGATGCGGGCCACAGTCGGCGGCGTGATGGGCCTCGACTGGTTGTGGCGTGAGCCACGTGTCGCGATCGCGCGAATGAATCTGCACGTCCCATCCCGGCTCGTTGAATGGCACGGGCGACGTGGTGGGACCGGTAAACGACCACGACGCGGGCCGCGAAGGGGTGCCGGTGGTTGGTGTCTGCGTCGTGGTGTCACGACGCGGATCGGTCAGATCCGGACCAACTGCGGGGGACGCGTCACGCCCGCAGCCGACGCTGATCGCGGCAAAGCACGCGATCGCGTACGCGCGCGCCAGGACGGCGTGCAGGGCAAGTGTCCGGTGGCGAGGCACCGATACACGGGCGGCAATATCACGTGGCTGGGCCATGCCGCAATATGTGGCCGCGATGTAGGTCCGGCCGGGGCAGGGCGTGTTGCGTAACGATCGGGGCCACGCCCGGACGCTCCAACCGCCGGACTTATCCTACAGCCTCGTCAGGCCGTAAGCGATCAATGAGTGACGTCTGGATCGACGGTACTTATCGCTGGTCGTCGTGGTCCTGGCGCTGAGTGCGATACGCGGGACCATCGATCTTCCGGCCATCGCTGGGCATCCTGGACGGCGTCGCTACCACTGGCTCGCTCGAACGCACCCTATCCCCCGGCGCCGGCTGGGTCTCCGTGGGGGGCACCCTCGCGAACGAGCAGGTGATCACGGTGGGCGGGTTTGTGTCGTTCGGCGTTCGGCCTCGTTGCCCCAAGGCAACACTTGTGCCGTGGAGGCGCCACATGCGAGCAAGGGATTTCGAGCGGGCGGTACCAGCGCCCAGTCGCGGGCGCTGCAGCAGCGGTTGGCGAACTCCTCGGTACGCCATTTGCATTACGGCCCAGCGTTGACCGGTCTGTCCTCTCGGGATTGTGCCGTGAAAACTCCCCCTATACCCACTCGAGAACACCATGAAATCCGC
>CANGXD010000285.1 GCA_947457545.1 Gemmatimonadaceae bacterium | reverse complement strand
TGGGTGCTGCGCGCCTGCTATCTGTGTGGCTGCTGTCTGCGGGACTCGGCGCGATGCGGCGGGATTACGCCGAGACGGCGGACGGCAGGAGCCCAGACGGCAGGGGCGGGGAAACGGCGGCGGGTGCTGCGCGCCTGCTATCTGTGTGGCTGCTGTCTGCGGGACTCGGCGCGATGCGGCGGGATTACGCCGAGACGGCGGACGGCAGGAGCCCAGACCGGAGATAGGCAGTAACTTACGATCGTGACCTCACTCACCCTGTCTACTGCCGACCGATTTACCGTGCGCGCCGCCATTGCCCCGTTGCTGGGTGAAGCGCGCATCTCGCAAGCTCTTACATCGCAGCTGCTCGGTGGCGAAGTAGTCCACCTCGTCGACGGGCGTGGTGATTGGCTGCGCGTGCGCGGCGCCGATGGCTACGAGGGGTGGACGCACGTGGGCTATCTCATGCCGTACGTCGGCACCGAAGCGACGTGGCGCATTTCGCTCGGGTGCACCGTCGTCGATGCGGAGGGCGCGCGCCTGGCGCTGCCGCTGGGGGCACGCGTTACTCCCGGCGCCACGGTGGTGAACGGCGAAGCCATTGCCCCTGATCAGCGCGCATCACGCTTTCCGCGCTCCGTCAGCGCGATCGCGGAGAGTGCATGCACGTTGTTCGACGGTGCGAGCTACCAGTGGGGCGGTGTCACACCATGGGGCGTGGACTGCTCAGGGCTGGTGCAGCGTGTGTTTGCACTGCACGGCGTGCCGCTGCCGCGCGACGCGTGGCAGCAGGCCGAGGCCAGCACACAGGTCGATGAAAACGCCGCAGCGATTCACGCGGCGGGTGACTTGCTCTTCTTCTCCGATCGTGAAGACCGCCGCATTACGCACGTGGGCATTGCCCTCGGCGACGGCCGCATGGTGCACAGCGCTGTCGCCCGCGGCGGCGTGGCGGTGGAACCGATGTCCGCGGGCGACTCGTATACAGCGAAACTGCGAGCGCAGTGCACGGGAGTACACCGCGTACAACTCTGAGCCGCCGCCGTCTCGCTGATATCTCCGTGAGCGCGCTTCAGCGTCGCCAGTTAGTCGAACGATACTCCGTCAGCTGACCATGCCGGGCTGCGCGGCCGGGAGCGTGGGTGTGGCTGCGGCGTGCACCTGCAGCGTGCAGTGGGCCGGATGGTGCGAGCCCACGTTGATGATCATGCGGTACTCGCCGGTCGCGTCGAGCGGGAGGTCGAGCTGGATGATGACCGGCATATCGAGCTCGGTGGTGCCGGCGGGCGCGCCGCCGATGTCGAGTTCGGCCTGTGAGCTCCAGAGCTCGTTGCCGCGCGGGTTCATCCAGCGCAAGGTGAGCGGGTGCGTACCCACGTCCTGGGGGGCCGCCTTGAGGCGCAGCACGAACGTGGTGCGCGGGTGCAGGGTAGGGAGCTGCGCAACCTGGACGGCGTCGAACACGCCGAGGATGTTGAGCTTCCCTTCCTGAGAGATGTTCGCCGCGTCGGCGAAGAGAGCGAAGGATACGTGCATACGGCAAAGATAGCGTGTTGCGCTGCCAGCGTCCGGCGGGACCCCCTACATTGGGGGGATGCCCTCGACGCCCACTGCCGCCACGCGTGCCCCGTCTCCTGCCGCCACGCAGGGTTTCGGGATGACCGACGCCGGGCTGGTGCTCATGGCGACGATCTGGGGGGTGAACTACAGCGTCGTGAAGACGGGGCTGCAGGCCATGACGCCGCTCTCGTTCACGGCGGTCCGCATGGTGTCGGCCGCAGCGGTGCTCTTTCTGATCGCCCGCGTCGTGAAGAACACGTGGCCCTCGCGTCGCGACACGATGCACCTGCTCGTGTTTGGCCTGATCGGCAACGGGGTGTACCAGCTGCTCTTCATCTCGGGCATGGCGCGGACGCGCGCCGGCGTGGCGGCGCTCATCGTGGCGGCCGGGCCGGCGTGGATCGCGATCATGTCCCGCCTGCTCGGACGTGAGCGCGTCTCGCGGTTGGGGTGGGCAGGGATCGTCTTGCAGCTCATCGGCGTACTCTGTGTCGTGGGGAGCACGCAGGGCTTCGAAGGTGGTGAGCAGGGACTGATTGGCGCCATGCTCATTTCTGGTGGCAGCATCATCTGGGCGCTGTACAGCGTGCTGTTGCAGCCGTACACGCAGCGGATGAATGCGCTGCCGCTGTCGGCGATCACGCTGGCCAGCGGTGCCCTCATGATGGCGGTGGCCGGCGCCCCCGACATGCTGCGCCTCGACTGGGGCGGCGTGAGCCTCGCCGGCTGGGGGGCGGTGATGTATTCGTCGCTCGGTGCGATGGTCATTGGCTATATGCTGTTCTATCAGGGCGTGCGGGTGTTGGGTCCCACGAAGACGGCGATGTACGGCAACTTGCAGCCGATCATCGCGATTGCCGTCGCGTGGGCGCTGTTGCACGAAAAACCAACAGGATGGCAATTGCTGGGCGCCGCGTTCGTGATGGCGGGACTGCTGGTCTCGCGCACGGCCAAAGTGCGTCCGGCCCCGGAAGCCTTGGAGGAAGCCGCGTGAAGGTGGTGCTGTTCGATATCGACGGAACGTTGCTTCGCACGGATGGCGCCGGCCGGCGCTCCATGGAGCATGCGCTGTTCACGGTGTTCGGGGCGCACGGCGACCCGGAGTACCGCTACGATGGCAAGACCGACCGGCAGATCACGCGCGAGCAGATGCGCTGGGCCGGCGTGAGCGACGACATCATCGACGCCCGCATGCTCGATGTGTTCGCGCTGTATGCCGAACGACTCGAGCAGGAGCTGGCGAGTGGTGTCGAGCAAGCGGTGCTCATGCAAGGCATTCCGCCGCTGCTCGAACGGTTGGGTGCGCACGACGAGGTCACGCTGGGGCTGCTCACCGGCAACATCGAAGCGGGAGCGCGTCAGAAGCTTCGTGCGGTGGACCTCGCGTGGGAACAGTTCCTCGTGAACGCCTTCGGCAGTGATCACGAACAGCGCCCGATGCTGCCGTCGGTCGCGCAGCAGCGCGCCGCGCAACTCCTGGGGCGCGAAGTACCGGGCGAGCGCATGGTGATCATTGGTGACACGCCGGCGGATATTCACTGCGGCCGTTCGCTCAACGTGCGCGCG
Organism: Gemmatimonadaceae bacterium; assembly: GCA_947457545.1. Classification (GTDB taxonomy): domain Bacteria; phylum Gemmatimonadota; class Gemmatimonadetes; order Gemmatimonadales; family Gemmatimonadaceae; genus Gemmatimonas. Next base: position 757 of record CANGXD010000285.1, on the reverse strand, counting down.
ATTGGTGTGGCGACGGGGCGCTACTCGGTGCAGGAGTTGATGGCACACAGCCCGGCCGACGTGTTCGAAACGCTGGCGGACACCGATGCCGTCGTGGAGAGCATCCTCGCGTGATGCATGACGTGAACAGCGAACCGCTCGCCGTGCGCGTGGTGGGGATCGTGCGCGGGCGCGAGATCAACGCGTCGGCCGCGCTCACGCTCGATCACGATGCCGTTGTGCTCTCGTGGCCGACCGCCGCGGCCTGGCGGCTCGAACTCGATGGCATTGAAGGGGTGCACGCCGCCCCCTCGTCGCTGACGGTGTATCTGCGCGATCACGATGTCCTCGAGCTGTCCGGACACGATGCATTGCGTACGTTCGCGCAGCAGGTGATCGACCGCGCCTGCCTCATGCCGGAGCTTACGCGCGGGCTGCGCGAGCTGGGCGCGGTGCGTCGTACCGATGTGCGTCGTGATGGCCGCAGTCCGCTCCACGTGGCGCATGATCTGTGGTTCGCACCGCTGTTGTCGGCGCGGCGTGCGGTGCAGGGCGTGAGCGACCCATCGCGGCAGGTGATGCTCATGGATGGGGCAATGCTCAGCGCCGCGATGCTGGAAGCGTCCGCGCAGATTGCCACCGCGCTGGCGCCGAATAATGCCGCCGAACAGCGCGCGGCCCAAGCCGCCATCGAAGCCGAAGCGGCGCCCATGTTTGCCGCGCTCGAACGTCTGCGGATTGCCGGCGACGCTGTGCGCACCGGTGCCTCGGACACGCA
>CANGXD010000284.1 GCA_947457545.1 Gemmatimonadaceae bacterium | reverse complement strand
GCGCTCGATCTGGCCGCGCAGCAGCTTCACGTCCTGATCGCCAGCAATCCGATCCGCGTCAGTGACCACGACCTGAAACTTGACCGTCGCGGAGCCGGCGTTGAGGACAAGAATGTTCATGCGGCTAGTCTTCGCAAAACCAGCGCCGGGTCAGAACGGCTTGTACAGCGCCATGTACACGGCCACGCCGGCGAGGAACGGCAGGAGAAAAATGAACGGCTTGGCGAGCGCGGGCTTGCGATAGGGCAGCAGCACGATGGCGCTCAGAATGACCCACACGATGAGCTTCACCCACAACCAGCCGGGGAAGTTCGTGCCGTGCGCAAAGCCGATGCGCGCCAACATGCCGAAGCCGCCCACCAGAATGAGCAGCGCTCCAAGTCCGTGCACCGTCCCCATCAGCCCACGCGTCTGACTCGTGGCCTTGTTGCCACCATTCGCCGCGTGCGTGGCGACACCACCAATGGCGAGGAAGAGCATCGCGATACCAATGACGTGCAAGATTTCGTAGAAGTCGCGCGGAAACATGTGATGATGTTGAAGTGGTGTGGAAACGCTTCAGGAGGAAATGTGCGACAGCACGGGCTCGTGCACGTCGAAGCTGGCGATCGTGCCTGGCGACAGGCGGCGATAGCAGTCGAGGACGCGTCCGAGGGCGTCCTGCGCCGTATCACCGACGGCAGACAGATGCCCCATTTTGCGACCGGCGCGTGCACCGGCCTTGCCGTACAAATGCAGGCGTGATCCCGGTACCTGCAGCGCGTAGGTCATATCCGGCGCGGTGTCCTGCAGCCATACGTCGCCCAACAGGTTGGCAATCGCCGACGGGGCGAACACCTCCGTCGAGCCCAGAGGCAAGTCGCAAATGGCGCGCACGAGCTGCTCGAATTGGCTCGTGGCCAAGCCGCGCTCGCTGTGGTGATACGTGTTGTGCGGTCGCGGCGCGAGTTCGTTCACGAGCAGCTCGCCGCCCGTCGTCACGAAACACTCCACGGCCAGCAGCCCCACAATGCCAATACGCTCGGCCACGTTGCGCGCCAACGTCTGTGCGCGGGTGGTCATGTCATCGCTGATGACAGCGGGCACCACGGCCCACGTGAGCACGCCACTGGTGTGGTGATTCCGCGACGGCGGATACACCGCCACCGCACCGCTCGGTGACCGCGCCACGAGCACCGATAGCTCGTAGTGAATGTCGACTTTCTGTTCGACCAGACATTCGCGCGATCCGAGTGCGGTCCACGCACCGTCGCCCTGTTCGGGCTCGGAGAGACGCACTTGCCCACGCCCGTCGTATCCGCCATGCGTGCTCTTCGCAATGCACGGTCCGAACGACCGCACGGCGTCGGCAACATCACTCGCCTTCTGCGCCGCGACGAAGTTGCCGAGCGGAAATCCTTGCGCCTTGAGCCACTGTTTCTGCCGGATGCGGTCCTGAATGATGTACACCGGATCGCGGCCTGGTCGCAGCGCCGTGCGTGATGCAACGGCGTCGAGCACGTCAGGATGGATCTGCTCGATCTCGAGAGTGACCACGTCGCACTGCGACGCCAATTCGATCGCCGCGGCGACATCATTGAACGGCGCGGTGATGGTGCGTGACGCGACCGGACGCGTCGCACACGAAGCCTCGGGGTCGAGCACGTGGATGTCGTACCCCATACTGCGCGCCGCAAACGCGGTCATGCGACCGAGCTGCCCACCACCCAGAAAGCCGATGGTCGCCCCGGGAAGAATGGGCGACGGAGTTGAAGTCACAGTCACGGCGTAACGGGCGGGATGGCGTTGGGGGCGTTGAGTGGACGCGCGAGCGCTTCGGCGGCCTTGGCGGTGCGTCGCGCTTCGAGCGCCGCAAAGAGGGCGTCGTCGTGTGCCGCGAGCAACTGCGCCGCATAGAGTGCGGCATTGGCGGCGCCGGGCTTGCCCACCGCGAACGTCGCCACCGGCACGCCGGCGGGCATCTGCACGATGCTGAGCAGTGCGTCCATGCCGTTGAGCGGCGTCGCCACCACTGGCACCCCCAATACGGGGACCAGCGTCTTGGCCGCCAGCATGCCCGGCAGGTGCGCCGCACCGCCGGCCCCGGCGATGATCGCGCGCAAGCCGCGCGGCTTCGCCTGCTCGGCATACTCGAAGAGCCAATCCGGGGTACGGTGCGCGGAAACCACGCGCGCTTCGTACGGGATGCCAAGTTCAGCGAGAATGTCGCAGGCCGGTGCGAGCGTATCAAAGTCGCTCGCACTGCCCATGACCACGCCGACCAGTGGCGTGGGAGCAGCAGGGGTCACGTGGACTCCAGGATGAGGGGACCCGCGAAAGGTACCCTCACCCGGAAGGGTTTTTACACTGCCCCGAAGAGGGCGCCAAGGAACTCCACATCGGTGAACCTCCGGCCCCCCATGAGAGAGCCAAGGCGCACGATGACCAGTTCCCGCGACGGGATCACGTACAGGCGCTGCTTGCCGGCGCCGGCGGCCATGACCAGGTCGGTGGGCATCCACGGAGGCATCTGCGCCGAGCGATTGGCTGGCTCGGCGGCGCCACCGCGCCCAAGCCGCCCACGGCGGTTGCCCAGTATTCTGCCGCGGCGGCTCTGGTTCCCCTGCTCGAGCCCCGCCGCTGGCTGCGACAGGAGCGTTGCGCCCACGAGCCACCACGACAGGCCGTAGGTGGGGTTACTTCCTGAAGGACGGAACAGCTCACGTACCAGTCGCTCGTCGAGAATGCGACGGCCCTGATGCACCCCACCCATCCGGATCATCTCGCCAAAGGTGCCCCAATCGCGGGCCGTCATGGCCGCCCCACCCGCCAGCTGCGGCTTGCCGTCGCCGCACTTGGCCCGCCACTCCACCTGTACGCCGAGTGGCTCCAGGACGCGCCGATTGAGGTAGGCCTCGAAGCTCGATGACTGCACCCGCTCCAGCGCCGCGCCCATCGTGATGAAGGGGAAGGGGCCGTACCGGAAGACCGTACCCGGGTCGGCGAACGTGCCGGCATTGAGTGCGTCGGTCCAGGTGCTGCCGCGCCCACCGCAGCCGGTGCCCGGATTGCCGCTTTCCACGCCGCCTTCCAGCGACAGCAGCTGCCGGACAGTCACGCGCGATTTGCGCGCGTCCCCCTGCCATTCGGGCACGTAACGAGCCACGGGAGCGTCCAGCTGCATGAGGCCATCCTGCACGGCCGCAATGGTGGCAACGCCCACGAAGCTCTTGCTCCCACTGGCGAGCATCTGCCGTTTACCGACGGCGCCGCCATCGAAGTACGCTTCGTGTATGACGCGGCCACGGTGCATCACGAGCATGGCCTGGCCGTCCGTTTGCGCCACATACGATTCCGCGCGGCGCAGGGCAGCCACGTCCGGCTGCACGAGATTAAGTGCCAGCAAAAGGGTCAGCATGCCCGTTGGACGCGGCGTGCTGACCCTGTGTTAATGCCGCGGCGACCAGCCGCGAACGATGGCGCTGTTACTTGGCGGGCGGTCCGACAATGGGGCGCGTGCTGCCGCTCCATTCCTGGAACGAGCCGTCGTACATGCGGGCATCGCGGCCAATGAGCGTGGCTACGAACCAGAGCAACGTGGCCTGCTGTCCAATGTGACAGTACGTGATGACCGGCTTGCTGCTGTCGACCTTCTGCGCATCGAACAGCGCCTGCAGCTCAGCCGGTGACCGGAGATAGCCGTTGAGGCTCACGCTCGAGATGGGGATGTTCACCGCGCTGGGAATATGCCCCGCGCGCGGATATCCGCCGCCCTCGCCGTTGAAAAAGCGCGTGAGTCGGGCGTCGATGATATGGCGCGACTGATCCTGCGTGGCCGTTTCCACCTGACCGACCTGCGCAATGAGCTCCGGGCGAACGCGCGGCGTAAACGGC
>CANGXD010000283.1 GCA_947457545.1 Gemmatimonadaceae bacterium | reverse complement strand
TGGTGATGTTCGCGGTGCTGCTGATTGCCGCGAGTGCCATCGGACTCGATTCGCTCGCGAACGTGTTCACGGAGCTCATGAGCTACATCCCGAGCGTGATCGCGGCGATCGTGATCATCATCCTCGGCATCGTGCTTGGAGGCTTCGTGGGTGGGCTCATCATGGCGTCGGCGGGTGGACTGCATGGCGGCCCGTGGCTCGCGCGCATCGGCCGTGGCGGCGTCATCGTGCTCGCGGTCTTCATGGCGCTGCAGGAGCTCGGTATTGCCACTGACATCGTCACGACGGCCTTCGCGATTCTGTTCGGCGCCGTCGCGCTCGCGCTGTCGCTGTCATTCGGGTTGGGTAATCGCGACCTCGCGGGGCAGGTGACGCGCGAGTGGTACGAGCGCTACCAGGCCGAGCGTCGGGCCATCGACGCCGAGGCGGCCGCGGAAGAAGCAGAAGAGTTGGCCGAAGAGACGTCGGAAGACGCGGCCGACGATGCCGCCGAGGCGGCAGAAGCCGCAGAAGCCTTGGCCGCCGCGGAGGCGGCCAAGGCCGCGCGGGCGGCGGCAACGCAAAAGGCAGCCACAACGTGATGGTGGGTTCGATCGTGAAGACGAAGGCGTGGAGTTCGGTGGCGGTAGCGGGTGTGTGTGCGATGACGACCCTGATCGGGCCCTCTGTCCTGCAGGGACAGGCGTCGGCCAAGAAGGCGCCGCCGGCACGGGCCGCCGCTGCAGGGGCCGCCGCAAAGACCGCGGCTTCGGCTCCGGTCGATAGCGCCGCCGTCGTCGCCCGCCTGCTCGCGACCGACGAACGCACGGCGCTCAGCCGCCTCACGGCGCTGCGCTCGCTCTATCTGCGCAAGGCCGACTGGGCCGAGCTCGGCGATCGCTGCACCCCTGGCGCGTTGCGCGTCTTCCCGAAGGACACGACGCAGGCGGCGCGCGATTCGGTGCAGGCCATCGCCGAAGCGATGGAGGAGATCGTCGTCGGGCGCGGCGCCGGCAGCCCGCTCCCTGCCGCCGATGCCCGTGCCTTGTTGCGCGTGGTGGTCGGATGGGAAGCCGGGATCGACCGTCCCAACTGGGACATGGCGGGCACCGCCAAGCCGAGACAGGCCATCGCCACGGGGCTCACGGGTGAAGTCCCCGACCCCGCCGGCCCGGGCTGTCTGCCCTCACCGACGGCGACGGACACGGTGACATTCGTGATTCCGGGCTTCGCCGACATGGACTTCCCCCGCGCCCCGCGCCCCCGCGTGAAGGCCTATTTCGGCCCCGAGGGGCAACTCCATGCCCGCGACGAGTTCTTCGTCGACGTGGGGAGCAAGGACCCGAAGGCGGAACTCCGCTACATCCTCGTGGCCCCCATGGTCATCTGGAAAGGCTACGCCATGGTAGGCGTCCGCCGCCCGCAGGAGCTGGGCGGGGTGCAAGTCGACGGCTCGAACCGCGGCGGTGCCGCGTACCTGTTCCGGCAGGTCGGCAAAGAGTGGCGGCTGATCTCAGTAGTCCGCAGCTGGGGCGGCTGAACGGCGGTTTGGGTTCACTACGGTAGGGGAACTACGCGAGGGGAAAAACGCGAGGGGAACTACGGGAGGGGAACTACGGGAGGGGAACTACGCGAGGGGAACCACGGGAGGGCACCCACGACCCCGTGACGAAGACCCCGACCCCGTGACAAAGACCCCGACCCCCGCGACCCCGACACCGCGATAGCGGCCACGACCACGACAAGGCGATTGCGCGACGACACCGACGGATAGTCGGGGTCGGGGTCTCTGTCACGGGGTCGTGGGTGCCCTCCCGTTTTCCCCCTCCCGTTGTTCCCCTCGCGTTTTTCCCCTCGCGTAGTTCCCCTACCGTAGTGAACCCAAACCGCAGTTCCCAAAGGATTTACGGCGATTCTCCCCTGTGTTTGAAGGCAAGTTTCGGGTAGATTTCTCAGGTTGCAGGCCGACCTGTCCGACCCCACTTCCCGCCGTCTCATGACCGCTCCGAACGCCCGCGAACGCATCCTGCCGCGCCTCATTGACGAGGAGATCAAGGAGTCGTTCATCAACTACTCCATGAGCGTCATCGTCTCGCGCGCGCTGCCCGACGTGCGTGACGGGCTCAAGCCCGTGCATCGCCGCGTGCTGTACGCGATGAACGAGCTCGGATTGTTGCCGGGACGGCCGTTCAAGAAGTCGGCGACGGTCGTCGGCGATGTGCTTGGCAAGTATCACCCGCACGGTGACAGCAGTGTCTACGATGCGCTCGTGCGTATGGTGCAGACGTTCTCGCTGCGGTACCCGCTCGTGGACGGGCAGGGCAACTTCGGCTCGATGGACGGCGACGGCGCGGCCGCGTATCGCTACACCGAAGCGCGCCTCACGCGCATGTCGGTCGAAATGCTCACCGACATCGACAAGAATACCGTCGACTTCGCGCCCAATTTCGATGACCGGCTCGAAGAGCCGCGCGTGTTGCCGTCGGGCTTTCCCAACCTGCTGGTCAACGGCTCGTCGGGTATTGCCGTCGGTATGGCGACGAACATTCCGCCGCACAATCTCAAGGAAGTCATCGAAGCGGTCATCACCATCATCGATAATCCCGACATCGAGCCGCAGGCGCTGCGTCGGATCATCAAGGGGCCCGACTTCCCCACTGGTGGCTACATCTACGGCCGCGCCGGCATTGCCGATTATCAGGACACGGGGCGCGGCCGCATCATCATGCGCGCGCGCGCCGTCATCGAAGAGAAGGAATCGAGCGGCAAGTCGCAGATCGTCGTGACCGAGCTGCCGTATCAGGTGAACAAGGCCAAGCTCGTCGCCGATATCGCCGAACTGGTGCGCGAGCAGAAGCTCACCGGCATCAGTGCGCTGCGCGACGAATCCGACCGCGACGGCATGCGTGTGGTCATCGAGCTCAAGCGCGATGCCATTCCGCGCGTGGTGCTCAACCAGCTGTACAAGCACACGGCCATGCAGAGCACCTTCGGCGTGATCATGCTGGCCCTCGTGCCCGATGTGAACACCCGCCAGCTCGTGCCCAAGGTGCTCACGCTCAAGCAGTGCCTTGAGCACTACGTGACGCACCGGCACGAAGTCATCGTGCGCCGTACGCAATTCGATCTCGACAAGGCGCTCGAGCGCGAGCATATCCTCGAAGGGCTCAAGATCGCCGTCGACAACATCGACGAGGTCATCCGGCTCATTCGGGCCGCCCCCGATACGCCGACGGCGAGTGGGCAGCTGCAGACGACGTTCGGGCTGTCGGAGCGTCAGGCCGAGGCCATTCTCAACATGCGCCTGGCCAAGCTCACCGGACTCGAGCGCGACAAGCTCGAGGAAGAGTTGGCCGAAGTGCGCGCGTTCATCACCGAGATGCGCAGCATTCTCGAGTCGAAAGAGCGCCGCATGGAGATCCTCAAGGGCGAACTGCTCAAGCTGGCGGAAACGTACGGCGATGAGCGTCGCTCCGAGATCGTCAGCGACGAAGGCGAATTCTCCATCGAAGATCTGATCGCCGAAGAGGAGATGGTCGTGACCATCACCCACGGCGGTTACATCAAGCGCACCCCGCTGTCGCTGTACAACCGCCAGGGGCGTGGCGGTCGCGGCAAGGCCAGCGCCGATCTCAAGGAAAACGACTTCATCGAGCGCTTCTACGTGGCGAGTACGCACACGTACATGCTCATCTTCACCGATGACGGTCGCTGCTTCTGGCTCAAGGTGCACGAGCTGCCGCAGGCCGGCCGCAACACGCGCGGCAAGCCCATCGTCAATCTCATCAACGTCACCCCCGACACGCGCATTCAGGCGATCGTGGTGACGAAGGAATTCTCCGACACCGAATTCCTGCTCTTCGGCACCAAGAACGGCACCGTCAAGAAGACGGCGCTGTCGCAGTACTCCAACCCGCGCGCCAACGGCATCAAGGCGATCAAGATCGAGGAAGGGGA
>CANGXD010000282.1 GCA_947457545.1 Gemmatimonadaceae bacterium | reverse complement strand
GCACACGAAGATGAGTTCGTGGTACACGGCACGCCGTCCACGCATGTGCTGTACCGTATTGATCGTCCGGGCGGCGCGGTAAACGACTCTGACCCCTCGTAGCCCCCCGACCCTCAGGCCATGCAAACGACTCTGACCCCTTGAAGCGCTTGAAGCGCGCGGCGCCGCCGGACGTCACCCCGCATGGTGTTGCGCACGCGCGTCGCGGTTTCGCGGCGCGGTTCGCTTCGTTGCGGGCGACAGGGGCGTCCGCGCTGGCGGCGTTCCTCGTGGTGCTCGGCCCCGGCTTACTGGCGGGGCTCTCCGACGACGATCCGGCCGGCATCACGACGTACTCGGTGCTCGGCACCGATCACGGGTACCGGCTGCTGTGGATCATTCCCGTCTCGACGGTGCTGCTGGTGCAGTTCCATCTGGCGGCAGTGCGAATTGGGGCGGCCACCGGCAAGGGGTTCGTGGGAATCATCCGCGAGCGCTGGGGACCCAGGTGGGGATACCTGACGGTCGTCCTTCTGCTCTTCGCGAATTTCGGGACCATCTGTGCGGAGTACGCCGGCATTGCCGCCGCCGGGTCGCTGATTGGCGTGCCGGCCTGGATCAGCGCGCCGCTTGCCGGTGTGCTCATCACGCTCGTCGTGCTGTTGGGTTCGTTCCATCGTGTCGAGCATGTGCTGCTGCTGATCTCGTCCACGCTCGCGCTGTACATCGTCGATGGTGTGCTCGCCCGGCCAGTGTGGTCGGAGGTCGTCTCCGGCGCGCTCATTCCGCGTATGCCGGTGAACGACGCCGGTTGGGTGGCACTCACAGCGTCATTGGGTACGACGCTCGCGCCGTGGGGGCTGGCGTTCATCCAGTCGTACGCAGTCGACAAGCGCATCACCACGTCGTCACTACGCTTGGCTCGCTGGGACGTGATCATCGGGTCGGTGCTCACCGGCGTCATCGGCCTCGCGATCGCAGTGGCCTGTGCCGCGACGCTGCACCAGGCCGGGGTGCACATCGAAACGGCCGCCGATGCTGCGGCGGCGCTGCGACCGCTGGCGGGTTCGTTTGCCACGGTGTTTTTCGGGGCTGGGCTGCTGGGCGCGTCGCTGCTGGCCGCCGCCATTGTTCCTATTGCGACCGCTTACTCGATCGCCGAGGGCGCTGGAGAACCGGCGTCGCTCGATCTCGATGCCCGGCACTTCCAGTGGTTCTACGCCGCGTTCGTGGGATTGACGGTGACCGCGGTGAGTATCGTGTCGCTGCCCGGGCTGCCGCTCATTCCGCTCATCTACTCAAGTCAGGTGCTCAACGCGGTGGTGCTGCCGCTGCATCTGATCGCATTGCTGCGCCTCGGCGCCGACGAAACGATCATGGGAGCGGCGCGCGCGACGCCGTGGGCCACCCGTATGGGGTGGGTCAGTGTCGCACTTGTGGTCACGTGCATTGGGGCGCTGGCGTGGAGCTGGGTGTAAAAGCCAGTTACCGCCGCAGCCACATGCGCATGGTGCGCGTCACCACGTCGGTGGCCTCGTGCTGCACGAAGTGTCCTGCGTTGGGCACGGTCACGATGGTGAGGCTGTTGTCGACGAATTCCCACGTGCCATTGAGGCCGGCGGCGAGCAGGTAGCGGTCGGTGAGGCCGTGAATCATGAGCACCGGCGCCTTGACCTTCACGAGCGGCGTGGTGTCGAGCGTGTACGGTTCGCGCGGGTAGTTGGCCTTGTAGTAGTTGAGCATCCCCTCAATGCTCGACTGCTTGAACGCCGTCACATAGCGCGCGCGGGCCGCAGTGTCGGTAACCCACCCGGCGAGCCCTTCGGCCGTAAGCTGCTGCGCGGCGTTGGGCTGCTGAAAGTTGCGCGCGTACTGACTGTTGGCGGCCTGCTGCGGATTGTTGACCAACTCTCGGCGCATTGCGCGCAGGTGCGGCAGATTGAGAATAATGAGCTGCTCCACCACCTCCGGTCGCGTCATGGCCACCGACCACGCCACGGCTCCGCCCCAGTCGTGCCCCACGACAATGGCCTTCTCGCGGCCGAGTGACTTGATCACCGAGACCACGTCGTCGACGAGCAGCGACATGGCGTAATTCGCTACGCCATCGGGCTTGTCCGACAGGTTGTAGCCACGCTGGTCAATGGCCACGGTGTAGTAATCACCTGACAGCGCGGCCATCTGGTGTCGCCACGTATACCAGAAATCCGGGAAGCCGTGGATCATCACCATGAGCGGCTTGCGCGCATCGCCGAGCGCCGCGTAGTGAATGCGCACACCATTGGCGCTGGCGTAGCCGTGGGTGACGCGGGCCGTAATGTCGTTCGTGGCCGCGGGGGTCTGGGCGATGGCCGGTGCGGCAATGACGAGCCAGGCGAGCAGGAGTAGTCGGGTCATAATCGCGTGGCAGCCGGCGACGTGGCCGTGGTGGATTGAAGGGGTACGTTCAATTGGCGGTTGGCCGGTGGGACTCGCAAGCAACGAAACCCGCGCGTGATTCACCCTGCGACGCCGATGGTTCAGGCCGGTCGGGGTATACGTCCCTCGACTCTGCTTGCCGTGCCAAAGGGATAGGCCCAGATTCCAGCCTATGGCCCATCCGCACTTGGACTACTCTGCGCTCAGCCCGGAGGAGCGCCTCCAGCTCGTTGAGGACATCTGGGATAGCCTCGCACAAGAGGCGCCCGAGTCTGTGCCGATACTCGAGTCCCACGCCAGGGAGCTGGATCGACGGATGGCTGCCTTCCGGGCCGACGGGCAGCCGGGACGCCCATGGCGCGAGGCACTCGACGAGATCGAGGCGGGACTGAAGAGGCGCGGCGAATGACGCCGCGCCTTTTTCTTCGGGATGAGGCGCAGGGGGATATTGAAGCGGCGGCGCAGTGGTATGAGGAGCGGCGCGTCGGACTGGGTTTCGAGTTCACGCGCGTGGTACGGGCTGCGCTCGCAATGATCGAACGCGATCCGATGCGCTTCCCATCCGCTCGAGCCGAGGTGCGCCGGGCGTTGGTGCGTCGATTCCCTTACGCCATGTACTTCATCGTCGAAGCGAGTGCAATCGTGGTCATCGCATGCCTTCACGTGCGACGTGATCCAACTGTCTGGCAATCGCGAGCAGAAACCTAGTCTGCTGCCCCCGGGGTCGGGTCCTGGTCGTGACGGACCCCATGTAGGCCGACCACTCAACGACACTGACACCTTGAACTCATGCGCTCACTCGGCAAACTCGCCATTCTCCCGCTGCTGTTCGCCGGCGCAATCAGCGCCATGGGATGCGATGACGAACGCGAACATGCGGCCCCGGTCCATCCGATTGTGGGGACCTGGCTCGTGCACGACCCCAACGCGCCATTTCCGCACCACCTGTACGTGTTCAACGGCGATGGCACCATGCAGCAAGCCAACCCTGATGCCGGCAACGCGCGCGGCAGCGATAGCGACGGCAAGGGCATCTGGGTGAATCGCGGGGACCGTATTGAAGCCAATTGGGTGGAGCTGTCGGCGGATCGCACGACGCATCAGTACACCGGGCGCCTGGAGCTCACGATGCAGATTACGGTGCAGGGGGATTCGCTTTCGGCCACCGAAAGCGCCAAGCTGTTTGATGCCACGGGAGCACCGGCTCCCGCGCCGGAGACTCCGAAGCCGCTGCGAGGGGTGCGGCTTACGCTGCCGTAACCGGCGTTCAACGACATCGCCAACCGACTCTGACCCCATTAGGAACGCGAACCGCAGTAGTAGTACCCCAACCACCAAAGAGGCGCCGAGCCGGCGAAGCCGGGCGGCGCCTTCCGCACAAACCCCAACGGCAGTGTTCCCCAACCGCCGTGGCTGTCCAGAACCGCAGTGGCAGTCCACAACCGCAGTAGCAGGTCAAACCCGAACCGCAGTGGAAGTGCAGCCGGATAGCGCAAAGAACAGCAACCGCACCACGTCTCGCATTCAACGACTCTGACCCCTTGAAGCGAG
>CANGXD010000281.1 GCA_947457545.1 Gemmatimonadaceae bacterium | reverse complement strand
GTATCGCGATCGCGTTCGAAGTACACGAGCGAGGCGCCCCACACCGCCAGCGCGGTCGCGACCAGCAGACCGAGGAACCGCGTGGCCGCCGTCCGCTCGAGCGCAAACACGACGCCGGTGGTGCTCCACCAAAATGCGACCACCACGCCGAACGAACGCAACGCCACGCGCGCCGTCGTTTCGCGCGTAGCGATATCCGTGGCGTGCACCATATCGGGATGCCGCGCGCGCACCAGCGAGTGCAATCGCGCACGCCACCCCGTCACCCGCGGGACCGCGGCCGGAGACACCGTGACTGCTTCCACGCCTACGCTCATCCACCACCCTCCGCCATTTGCATCGCGGTCTTCACCAATCCTCCCAGCGCCTTGGCATCAGCTGCCGGCAGCAGGATGTACCGTGCCTTCATCGCCTCGGCGATACGCCGAGCCACCAGTTCGCCGCGCACCGAGGTATCCACGAACATCGCCGGAATCTGCTGCGCGGCAAAGCGGGCGCCGGCCGAAAGGGCATCGAGCTCAGCCTGCTTGCGCCCGGGCGATCCGTCCCGCGCGATGTTGGCACGGCCGTCGGACATAACGACAATCAGCGCGGCACTCCCGGCACGTCGCGCGGCGATCGCCTGTTCGAGTGCCGCGTCGATGGCATGGGCCATTGGGGTACCGCCCCCGCCCGGCAGGGCGGCCAGCACCTTCTTGGCACGCGCCAGTGCCCGTGTCGGCGGCAGGAGCAACTCCGTACCTTGCCCGCGGAAGGCAATGAGACTGACGCGATCACGACGGGCATACGTCTCGGCCAACAACAGCTCTACCGCGCCCTTGGCTTCAGCCAGCCGGTACAGCGCGGATGATCCCGACGCGTCGACCACGAAGATGACCGTGGTGCCGGTCTTCTCGATGAAGCGACGAATGCGGAAGTCTTCGCGGCGAACGACGACACGCGGACGCCCCGCGGCTTTCGCAGGGGCCGCAGGAGTGGACGCCGACCGGACACGCTGCCACGGCGCCGCCGCGCGCAACGTTTCGAGCAGGTGCAATCGTGCGCCGCCACGGGGCACGCCCGAGCGCGCCCCACGCGGACGGCCACGCAGCATGTTGGGCGTCTCTTCGCCCACGCGTCCCTGCATGCTCCCCGCGCTGTTGTTCTGCACCAGCTGCGCGAGCAATTCGGGCGGCAACGCCGCCTGCACTGCATCACGCAGCAGCTCGCCGCTGTCCGGCGCCTGATTGGTACTGTCGTCGTCGCTCTCCGGCTGTTCCGACTCCGGCGGCTCCGGCGGCTGCTCCATCTGTGGTGGTGGCGGCGGCTCGGGATCGGCCTGGTCCGGCTGCTCCTGCGGCGTCGTATCGTCGCCCTGCTCCTCTTCCTCGGGCGGCGGTGGCGGCGGCATGCGCGTCGCACGCGGCGCGAGCACGAGGGCCGCGGCCAGTTCGGCATCGGCATCGATCACCATGAGGCGCCCCTGCAACGCGGCGTGCGCCCGCGCGCACCGCAAGGCGAAGAGCGTGGCCCGCACCGAATCGACCCCAAACGCATCGGCCGTCTGGCACAGCGCTTCTGCCCAATGCTCGTCCACACTCACCTGCGCGAGCCGATTGCGCGCATCGCGCACGAGCATGGTTAACGCCGACGCGGTGGACGCGTCGTCCATCGTCTCGAGCTCGTCGCTGACTCGGCCATCGATGCGCACACTGAACGCGAGGCGATCACGCAGTGACGGATGCACCAGTTCATCATCGACCGACTCGTCGAGCAGCAACGCACAGACGCGCGATGCATGCCGATCGGCAATGCCGTCGCGCTGCACGGTGACCTCGCCATGGTCGAGCACTTCGCACAATGCGGTTCTCGCCGCGATGGCCAGCCGTTCGGCCATGGGCACCACCACGACGCCACCGTCGGCAGCGGCGAGCACCCCTTTTTCGGCGATGACCTTGCCCGCTGACAGCGTGGCCGCGAGATCGACGCCCCCATACAAGCGATCGGCCGTCACGCTCGACGGCACGCGCCGCAGCGGCGCCCCGCGCGGCAACCAACTCCGCACGAGGTTGCCGAACAGGCGTGCCTGCTCGTGCAGCGGATGGTCGAGCACCGCTCCGCCAAGTCCGCGGGCATCGACCGCGAGCAACAGCGCCGCGAGCGCGCCGAAGCTCGTGGGTAGCTCAGGACGCGACGACGACATTGGCTGGCGGCGAATCCCACAACTCCGCAATGGCCCGTTCGACGCGCGTCGTCGAGCCGGCATCGTCGAGCACGTTCCGGCGCAGCCGGTGCCGGAGCGCGAGCGGAGCGATGCGCCGCAGATGATCGAGCGTAACCGTATCGGCGCCTTCGTACGCCGCGAGCGCACGCGTCGTGCGCAGCAACGTGAGCTCGCCGCGAAGCCCGTCCGTGCCGAGCGCCGCACACAATTCCGCAGAGCGTTCGAGAATGCTGTCGGGGACCGAGAGCTCGTCGAGACGCACGCGCCCCTTCTCGATGGCGCGACGGATTTTGTTGTCCGCTTTCTGCCAGTGGTTGAGGAACGCGACGGGATCACGATCGAAGGCGTCACGACGCTTGATGACGTCGATGCGCATCGCAATCACCTTGGGCGTGCGTACATCGACGGCCAGCCCGAAGCGGTCGAGGAGCTGCGGGCGCAGTTCGCCTTCTTCCGGGTTGCCGCTGCCCACGAGCACGAAGCGCGACGGGTGACGTACACTCACCCCTTCGCGTTCCACTACGTTCTCGCCGGTGGCAGCGGCATCGAGCAGCAGATCGACGAGATGATCTTCGAGCAGATTGACTTCGTCGACGTACAGGAAGCCGCGGTGTGCCCGCGCGAGCAGGCCGGGCTCGAAGGCCTTCTCCCCGGTGGTGAGCGCCCGTTCGAGATCGAGCGCCCCGACCACACGGTCCTCGGTCGCACCAAGGGGCAGATCGACGACCGGCACCGGCGCCTGGACGGCGCGGGGATGCGCCCCCTCGGCAAAGCGTTTGGCACAGTCGTCGCACCGCTGGGTCGCGGAAGCCGGATCGCAGCCGTACTTGCACCCTTGAACCACCTTCATGGCCGGCAGGAGTCCGGCGAGAGCCCGCACGGCGGTGCTCTTGCCGGTGCCACGATCACCGAAAACCATGACCCCGCCGATAGCGGGATCGATCGCCACGAGGAGGAGGGCCAGCTTCATCTCCTCCTGTCCCACAATGGCGCTGAACGGATAAACAGGTCGCATCAGGTTCCTGAAGAAATCAGCCGGGGCCCCGGAAACGGCGCGGGTCCTCCGGAGTGGATCACGGTAGGCTCTATCACGTTAGGACCGGGGATTCCTTGTCGCAATATCCTGACAGTCCCAACGTTGCATGGTGTACACTTTTCTTGACAGCGCGTGGGCCGCTGGTGAATTTGCCAAGGTGAATCCCCCCGAGCAGGCGCTGACTGCGCCCCCCGTTCCGGCGACCGACCGTCCCCGTCCGGCTGCCGATCATCACGCCGCGGCTGTGTCCGCCGCAGCGTCCGCTGCCGCCAATCTGCCGGCGCCATCGTGGTTCGAGCGCATGCGCGACCGGTGGAACGCCTTGGTGGCGACCGATGAGTTCCAGCGCTGGAGCGCCAAGTTTCCGCTGACGCGCCCGATCACGATGTACCGGTCGCGGAAGCTCTTCGACATCGTCTCCGGATTCGTCTACACGCAGACCCTGCTGGCGTGCGTGGAGCTCGATCTCTTCGAATTCCTGGCCGAAGGCGCCCGCACGCGTGAAGAAATCGCGCAGCATGGCGGCCTGACCATCGCCAATACCGAGCGCCTGCTCAACGCGGCCGTGTCCCTGCGCCTTCTGCTCAAGCGCCGTCACGGCCGTTTTGCATTGGGTCCGTTGGGGGCGCCCCTCGTGCGCAATGCCGGGGTGCTCGCCCTCATCCGCCACCATCGCATGGCGTATGCCGATCTCTCCGATCCGGTCACGCTGCTGCGCCAGGGCTCCGACTACGGCACCGAATTGTCGCGCTACTGGTCGTACGCCGATGCCC
>CANGXD010000280.1 GCA_947457545.1 Gemmatimonadaceae bacterium | reverse complement strand
TGGCATAGCCTTCATCGAACCAGCGCGGCGGGAGAGCGCCCATCTGCTCGTGCAGCGCCAAATGCGCGAGTTCATGACGGAGCACCACCAGCGGGTCGCCGGCCTCGGAGTTCGCGCGGCCTCCCTGCATGACGATCTTACCCTGATCGGGGAAGGCGAAGGCGGCCCCCCACTCCGGCGCATACGGCCCGACCCACGCGCGTAGGCGTTGGGCGTCGGGGGCAATGGCAATGAGGACATGCTGGCGCGGGCGCGCGAGTCCGGGAAACGAATCCTGCTTGACCGCGGCCGCGAGCAGCGCGCGGGCCATCCGCTCGTCCTGACGTTCGGCGACGACAGTAAAGCGGCCGCTGTCGAGCCGTACGCCCGTAGACGCCGCGCGTGTCGTTGGCGGCACCTGGGCAACGGCGGTGCGATGTACGGCGCCCGTGATTAGGGCGAGCACGACGAGCGCCACGCGGCACGCCCGCCCGCAGCGCCACAGGCGCGCAGCCGCCTGCGTCAGCCGTTGCGCTGCTGCACGCGGCCCTGTTCCGCCTCCACCACCATCTCCGCGCAGCGCTTGCCCCATGTACTGAACTTGTTCGCCTCGCTCCCGGTTTTCCACGCCTGCAGCGCATCTGCGTGCCGACCGGCGAACCAGAAGGTCCGCCCGAGCTCGTACCACGCCTGCAGCAGGTTGGGTCCCAGCTCGAGCGCTCGTCGGAAGAACGCCTCGGCGTCGTCGAACATTTCACGCTCGCAGTACACCATGCCCAGGTACAGGTGGGCGTAGAGCACCGCACGGCGGTCGCTGTCGTCACGGATGACCGTCGACAGGTGCTCGATGGCTTCGCCGTAGATATTCTTGCGCAGACAGATGTAGCCCACGTTCGCATGCGCGAGCGCGGAATGCGGATCGCGCGCGAAGACGTGATGCAGCGTCTCCATGGCCCCGTCGAGATCGTCTTGCATCATCTGCGCCCACGAGAGCAGCGTTTCCGCTTCGACGCTCCCGGGTGCCAGTTCGAGGGCGCGACGGAAGGCGAGCTCCGCACCGGCGGCGTCGAGCAGCGACAGCTTGCTCCACCCCTTCTCGATGAACGTGGACGCGCCAAGGTGGTCGATGCGTCCCGTGTGCGTGGCCGACGACGTGGCACCGACGGAGGTGGTCGCTGACGGCGTCGGGCGGATCCGCTGATCCCCGGAGGAGACTGTGGCCCCGCCCCGTCCATCGAGCTGTTTCCACTGGTCGGCGAGCGCCTTGACGGCGTCTTTGGTCGCCTGCGCCTGCTGCAGCGCCGCGTCAGCCTCGCGGAAGAGCGCGATGATGTCCTGCTTGAGCTGGTCGCGCACGTCGCCGGCGACCGGCTGCTGCGCGTGGGCTCGGCAGGCGTGTTCGAGCGTCTGCTGAAGGGCCTGCACGCGCTCCGCGAGGGGAGCGGCGACGGTGCTCACAAACCCCGGCGTCGTCATGCGGCGTCCCGGTGCAAGCGGGCGGGATCGAGCACCCAGACCGGCTCGTCGTTGCGCACAAAGCAGGCGCGCACGGCAGGGTGGCCTGGCGCGTCGACAGGACGCGTCGACGGCCGCACCGGCTCGATGAGCGCCGTTTCGACCGCCAGGACGTCGTGGACCTCGTCGACGGAGACGGCGGAGAATGTCGTCGCCGACGCCCCACTCGTGTCGTGGCTCATGTCGTTCCGCAACACGAGGACGCGCGCCGTGCGGGCGAAGGCCGGCGGTTCATTGAGCGAAAGCATCGAGGCAAGATCGCGCAGCACCAGCGTGAGATTGGCGAAGGCAATGGACGACGCGCCGCCGTGCGATACGCCGGCAGAATGGCGCAGCACCCGCTCGACGGTGTGGACAGGGAATGCATAACGTGCGGAACCCTGTGACACCACGACGAACGTGGCCCGTTCGACGATCGGGCGGACGCGCCGTCTGGCCGCCAGCCCGCTCGTGGACCGAAAGGGGGAGGTCACGGCGCGCTGCTCAGGCCGAGGCGGCGAACGGCGACAGCACCGGCAAGCGCTCGAGCTGCGCCGAGAGCGCCTTGGGCAACTCGTCGAGCGAGGCGACGGCGTCGGCGCCGGCGGCGCGGCGTGCGGCCTCGGGCATGCCGGGCACAATGGACGACGCCTCGTCCTGCACGATGCCCCGCCCGCCGGCGGTGCGGATAGCGCGCAACCCGCTCGCGCCATCGCGTCCCATGCCCGTCAGCACCATGCCCACGGCATGTGAGCCGAAGAGCTCCGCCACCGACTCGAAGAGCGGATCGGCCGCCGGCCGTACGCCCCACTGCGAGGGGTCATTGCCAAGCACGAGCCGTGGCGCTTCACGCGGCCCCTGCACCCGCAGATGGCGACCGCCCGGCGCGATGTAGGCATGCCCCGCACGCAGCGGCACGCCGTCGGCGGCTTCGTGCACCGTCAGCGCCGACGTGGCGTCGAGGCGCCGCGCAAAGCTGGTGGTGAAGCCGGGCGGCATGTGCTGCACGATGAGCACGGCCGTATCGGGCCAGGCGGGGAGCGCCGGGAGGAGTTGGGCCAACGCCGCCGGCCCGCCGGTCGACGCCGCCACGCACACCACGCGCGTCGGAGGACCCGCCAAGGGCAGGAGCGCGGGGACCGTGCGATGCGGCGCCGGCATGTGTCCGGATGCCAACACCGGATGCGCGGTCACGCGCACCGTCGATGCGGCACGCAGCGCCTGGAGCAGCTGATCGGCGACGATTTCCAGGTCGAGACTGATGGAGCCCGACGGCTTCCGTACGAAGTCGACAGCGCCACGCTCGAGCGCGCGCAACGTGGCGTCGTGCCCGCCGTCGCTACCACCGGCGCTGAGCATGACCACCGGGCGCGGGAAATCCCGCATGAGGAACTCGAGGGCCGCGAGGCCGTCGAGCCCCGGCATGTCGACGTCGAGCGTCACCAGATCCGGCTGCAGGGTCCGCACCTGTGCCAGCGCGTCCTGACCGTCGCGCGCGGTGCCCACGACGGTAAACTCGCCGGTCGACTCCACGATTTCGCTGACGAGCTTGCGCATGAACGCGCTATCGTCGACCACGAGGACGGTGTGACGCACGCGCGGTGGTGGCACCCGGTCAAAGCTCGACATGCGGACCTCGCACACTGCGCACCTGGACCGCGCCGGTGGCCACGTTGAAATACACCGAGCGCCCCATGGTGCCGCCGACCTCTTCGCCAACGATCGGTACCGCGTGATCGGCACACGCCTGGCGCGCCGCGCGCAGATTGCGCACCCCGAGCCCCACCGAGCCGGCCGTCAACAGCGGCGCGAACATGGAGGCGCCGCCAATGAGCCGCGCGTGAATCTCCCCGTGCGCTCCGAGTGCACGCATCTGCGCGAGCATGGCGGGCACCGCCGTCGAGGGGAACTTGCCCGCGCGCGGCGACTGCGATGACAACGCCGCATGCGGCAACAGCACGTGCGCCAACCCGCCAATACGTCCCGCCGCATCGTGCAACGCGATGGCGACACACGAGCCCACCCCGGTGGTCACGAGCAGCGTCTCGTCAGTCGCAACGGCAAGATCGGCGATGGCCACGGTCTGCTGTCTCATGCACCGGTCACGAATCGCGCCCGGAGAGCGCCGTCGCTCCGTCCACCCGGTCGACGACGAAAATCTCGATGGGGTCGTCGTCGCTCACGTCATCGTTGTGCGTGGGCAACGTGGCGGGGTCTTCCGCGCTGTTGTCGACGCCCTGCTGACGCGGAAGCGCCAGCAGATTCGCTTTCACGATGCGATTGTCGGGATCGAGCGCGAGCGCCTGCTCCCACGCCGCATGTGCGTCGTCGAGCGCGCCGCGACGGTAGTGAATGTTGCCCAGCTTGAGATGGACGTCGGGACCGTGCAGCGGTGCGAGTCGCACGACACGCGTGAAGGCGTCGAACGCTTCGTCGTAGCGCTGTGCGCGATACAGGTAATCGCCCAGATTCTTGTGCAGATGCGCGCAGTTCGCGTCCTCGAGCAACGCATGCTCGAGCGTGCGCGCCGCGAGTTCGTAGCTCCCCCGCCGTTCCTGCACCGCGGCCAG
>CANGXD010000279.1 GCA_947457545.1 Gemmatimonadaceae bacterium | reverse complement strand
TACGCACTGACTTGCGTCCCCAACTCGGCCGCGAGCTCCTCGAGCGGCCCGCGCGAACGGGCCACGAGGTACACGCGCGCGCCCGCCAACGCGAGCGCGGACGCCACCGCGCGGCCGATGCCGCGCGAGGCGCCCGTCACGAGTGCCGTCTGGCCGTTCAAGATCATACCGGTACCGGCCAGTGGACTGTTCAGTAGTGGGTTGGCGAATGCGCCAGGCGAAGAAACTCGCTGCGCGTCTTGGAATCGTCGCGAAAGAGCCCACGCATGCTCGACGTGATGGTCCGCGACGACTGCTTTTCGACCCCGCGCATCATCATGCACAGGTGCACGGCTTCGATGACCACGCCCACGCCCTTGGGCTGCAGCGTTTCCTCGAGCGCATCGGCGATCTGCTCGCCCAGGCGCTCCTGCACCTGCAGACGACGCGCGAACACGTCGACCACACGCGGCAGCTTGGACAACCCGACGATCTTGCCGTTGGGGATGTACGCCACGTGCACTTTGCCGAAGAACGGGAGCATGTGGTGCTCGCACATCGAGTACATCTCGATGTCCCGCACCATCACCATGTTCTCGTGGTTCTCTTCGAAGAGCGCATCGCCGATGACTTCGGCCGCGGTCTGATTGTAGCCACGCGTCAGCCACATCATGGCCTTGGCCACACGGCTTGGCGTCTTCAACAGTCCATCGCGCTCCGGGTCTTCACCCAGGAGCTCCAGTTGACGACGGACCATGGACTCGTAATTCGACAGGTCCCCGTCGACCGCGAAGTCGTCGGGCTCCACCACGTTTACGGCCGCACGTCCCGACGCCACGGCACTGACCGGTCGGATCACGTCCTTATTCCCCTTCGTAGTCGGCATAGTTGTTCTCAGTTTCCCAAAGCCGCAGGCGAACCAGCTGTGCCGGTGCGATCGCCGGAGCGAGCACGCGCCACATCGCGACCACCACGTTCTCGGTGGTCGGATTGATCCCCTGCATATACGGGACGTCGATGTTGAAATTGCGGTGATCGGTTTCGTCGATCACCTCGCGTTCGACGACATCGCGCAGCTGCCCCAGATCGATCACATACCCGGTCCGCTCATCCACCGGGCCACGCACGGATACTTCCAACTCGTAGTTGTGTCCGTGCCAGTTCGGATTGTTGCACTTCCCGAACAGTCGGGTGTTCTCGGCATCCGGCAGCGCCGGATTATGAACACGGTGCGCCGCGTTGAATCGCAGTCGGCGCGTCACGGTAACGATTGGCATGCTGGTTAATCGTCCGAAACGGCAGAAGGTTCCGGCCGCCATCCCCGTCCAGAGGCGGGCGCCACCCGCGCGCGGTACAAACGCGCCGGTCCGGACGGCACAAAAACGAAAGCCCCGCCGTGATGGCGGGGCCTCCGTGAAAATACGGGTACGAAGAGGGTGATCTTGAAGCCCAAAGAAAAAAATGAGACTCTCACCGCGCTACCGCCTTCCCCGCACTGGGGCATGACGTTCACCCGTTTGTTGAATCCTCTCTTAGGACTTATCGGCTCAAGAAGTAAATCCTCTCCGCCCCGCGTCTATCGTAACGACGCGTATTGTAGGGAGGCGTCACGGAACGCGCAATCGTGAAATTGAGTAGATTGTGTCATGGACCTCTCTCTTCTCGCCGGAATTGTGATGCTCGCCGTATGGGGCGTGGTAACGGTCACCACCGAAGCACCGGGATGGGTGCATCTGCTGCTTACGGCAGGTGTGTTTATCGTCATCTGGCGCATTGTGGTGCGCGACACCCCCAGCGGCCCCAAACGCCCGTAAACACCGGGCGGCGGCGCCGCGCGTCAGATCTCCCAGTTCGACAGCACCATACCCTCGCTGGGAGGGACTTCGTTCCATCCGTGTGCGCTCATGCGCAGATCGGTCCATCGTACGCGCGCCCCCAAGGCAACGAACGTGCGATACGCCTCGGGGTAATCGCCCTGCAGCCGCACCGCCAGGCGACGCGTCCCGCTCCGTCGTGCGAAGTCCGTGAGCGCGCCCAACATCCGTGGCAGATCAGACCGCCGCGCCAGCACGAGCTTCAGCACGCGCAGTTCATCACGATTGCGTCCTTCCACCAGCGGCACCGTGTGGCATAGCGCGAAACCGTCCGGCGCCTGCGGGGCACCCAGCAGCAGCGTATCGCCTATACGCAGCCGGTCGGTGATGTCGATCTCACGCGTGAAGTCGTAGCCCGGCATGACGCGCTCGGTGAGCCCGTGGCACGCCGTGACGGCCGCGAGCTTATCGGCCCCGGACAATTGCGACAGCAACATCGGGGCGCGGTCACCTGTTGCAGCCTCCAGCGTGAGCGTGACCGTCAGATGTCCGGGAATGAACCCGAGATTCGAGTAGAATCCGATGTTGTCCATGGTGCGCGGCATCGTTTCCAGCCCGATTACGCGCGCCTTTTGCAGCCGCAACCAGCGCATGCCCGCCTGCACGATAATCTTGCCTAATCCCATCCCCTGCTGATCGGGGCGGACACACAGCGGGCCCATCCATCCCTCGGTCCCGGAATGGTGCGCCATGTTGAATGCGACCACGCGGCCGCGCTCATCGCGCCAGCAGAGAGCACCGTCGCCCGCGTCTTCGATGGCGTACTGCCAGATGGACGGATTCAACGGCGGCACTCGCACCCCCGTCATCCCGTCTTTCCGGTAGCGCTCGGTGAACGCCTCCGTAAACACCTCGTTCAGCTGCGGAATATCCGCGACGGTTGCGACCAGTGGGCCTTCCATCGGTCGCGCACTGCGAAACGGGCGGGGAACGGTGGTCACAGCTCAGGCCTCTGCCAACGTCGCTTGGGCAGTCTCGGGGCGCTCAGGGAAGCGCGTCGACATCGAATCGCCGCTGGCGCTCTCATCGCCCAGCAACGCCGCACCCGAGGCCACCACACTGCACCCCAGCGTTTCGTCGAATCGTACCAGCATGAGGCGGTCCAATCCCTCGCGTACTTGTTCGATGTGCGTAATCACGATGACCTGCTCGAACCGATCGTTCAGTTTTCGCAACAGCTCCACGACATTGGCGCGGCGCCCCTCGTCGAGCGAGCCGAACACTTCATCAAGAATGAGCAGCGAAAACGCCTGACCGGCACGTTCGGCGATCATCTGCGAAATGGCCAGCCGCAGCACGAGGTTGCAGAGATCTTCTTCGCCACCGGAGATCACCGGCTTCGGCAATCCTTCTTCCATGACGATAAGGCGATACTCCTCGTCGAACTCGAGCTGACTGTAGCGTCCGTCGGTAAGGTCTTCGAGGAACCGGCTGGCGATATCCGACAACTCCGGACGCAACTGAAAGTTGAGATCGGTGCGCAAATCCGTCAGTGCGCGGTCGAGCTCATCGTGCAGGCGCTTCTCGGTCTCGAGCGTGTCGAGCGTGCCCTGCAAGCGTGCCAGATCACGTCGTCCCTGCTCTGCCGTCTCCAGCGCGGCGCGAGCGCGCTCCGCTTCGCCTGTGGCACTGACCGACTCGAGCTCCGCCTTGCGCGCATCGGCGGCGGCCACTTCATAGGCTCCCCGGACGCTCGCGTAGGTCCCCTCGTCCATGCCGAGTGCGGCGCACTGTTCTTCCAGCGCGATCATACGCGCCCGCGCGGCATCACGCGCCACGATGACACGAGCGCGTTCGTTTCGCGTGGCCACTTGGCGGTCCACGAGCCCGCCGACGCGCGCCACCCGCGTCTCGAGCTCCTGCAGCCGCACCGCGTCGGCGCGTAGTGCCGCATGCTGCGCGGCATCGTAGCCGGCGGGCACGAGCGCCAGCTGGGCGGTGACATCCTGGAGTCGTGTGGCCAGCTGCCCCCGCTGCTCCTCAAGTGTGACGGCTTCCGCCAACGCCGCCTGAATGCGGGCGAGTCGCCGTTCGGCGGCCGCCACATCCGTCTGGACGGTGCGGCGTGTGGTTTCGAGCGTCTCGATGGCCGCCGGCACCGACGTCAGCTGTTCGGCACGCTGCCGGTAATAGTTGCCATCGACACGAACCGTTTCGATCTGCTCCTGCAACTGCTCGAGCACCGTCCGGAAGCT
>CANGXD010000278.1 GCA_947457545.1 Gemmatimonadaceae bacterium | reverse complement strand
GAAGACCTTCAGCGCCCTCGCCGGTGGCGGCATGGTGAGCGCGGATGTCGACGGCAAAATGCAGCTCAAGCGCATCCAGATCGATCCGTCGATCATGTCCGACAAGGACATGGTGGAAGATCTCATCGTTGTGGCGGTGGCCGAGGCGCAGAAGAAGGCCGCCGAAGCGATGCAGATGGAGTTGTCAAAGGTGACGGGCGGCATGGAGCTGCCGTTCAAGCTGCCGTTCTGATCACGCCGCCGGTTCATCGCACGCGTGTCCATCATCGACGAACTCACGAGTGAGCTGGCGCGGTTACCTGGCATCGGCCGGAAGACCGCGCTGCGCTTGACGTATCACTTGTTGCGTCAGCCGGCGTCGCAAAGCCGCAAGCTGGCCGAGGCGCTGGTGGCGCTCACCGAACGCGTGCGGCAGTGCGATCGCTGCTTCAATCTCACGGAAAGCCCGCTCTGCCGGCTGTGTGCCGACCCGCGTCGCGATCCGTCGGTGATTTGTGTGGTGGAAGAAGCGAGCGACATCGCGTCGATCGAGCGCGCCGGGGAGTTCCGCGGCTTGTATCACGTGCTCGGTGGGCGTCTGTCGCCGCTCGACGGGGTGGGCCCGGATGACCTCACGATCGGGGCGCTGCTGGCACGCATCGAGCCGGAGGGGGTACAGGAGGTGATTCTGGCCACCAATCCGTCGCTCGAAGGCGAGGCGACCGCCTTGTATTGCCAGCGGCAACTCGCTGCCCGCTCGGTCCGGGTCACGCGCATTGCCCGTGGCCTCCCGGTGGGCGGCGACCTCGAATACGCTGACGGGGTGACGATCGCGCAGGCGCTCTCCGCCCGTCGGGAAATGCTCTGAACCGGGAGACGATCGTGGCATTCCGAGTACGCAGGGACAACGGCTGGAGCGCGTTGGGGCTCGTGGGGCTGGGACTGGCCGTCGGGGCGGCGGTCGGGCTCGCGGGGTGGAGTCTGGCCCAGCGCCGTCACCGCCGGAGCCTCTTTTCTCCCGATAAGCTCAAGCGACTGGCCGCACTCGGTTACCTTCGCGCCCATCCGAGCGTAGATAGTGCGCGGCTCCTTCGTGACTATCTGCACTGGGAGCCGCACCCGCTGCTGCGTCGTAAGGCCCGAGGGGTTCTGCGCCGGACGGAGCGGGCGTTACGTTCCTAGTTCCGCAGACGCGGCTTGCCAGTCTCAGCTGACGCGTTATTGTCACAGGACAGGCATTCCGTCCCTGGTCACCGGTCACTCCTGCATTCATGCCCATCGGCGCCGCTACCTGGTCGTTCACCGAGGACGATTTCGGGGCCATCACGATCACTCTGCAGCGGTTCCTGTACGACGCCAAGGCGCGCTGTGCGCTCCTCGTCGACCGGAGCGGGCAACTCGTGGCCACCGTCGGTGAACCGCCCAACTTCGACGCGACGGCCTTCGCCACGCTCACCGCAGCCGATTTCAGCGCCAATGACCAGCTGGCCCGCCTCATCGGCGAGAGCGACTTCAACGTCCTCTTCCATCAGGGCGAAAAGGAATCCATGTACCTAGCCGACATCGCGCGGCGGGTCATTCTCGTGGTGCTCTTCGACAACCGCACGACGCTCGGGCTCGTTCGCCTGCGCATGAAATCTGCCGTGGACGAACTCACACGGACCTTCGAAGGTGTCTTCGCGCGCGGCAGTGCGCGTGACGCCGCCCCTCCCGGCTTTCTCGCCGGCGCGGAAGACGAGATCGACCGCTTGTTTCAGTAACGGAGTCGGTCGATGTCGATGATCAACTATGCGTCCCGCGAGATCAACTGTAAGATCGTGTTCTACGGTCCCGGGCTCGGCGGCAAGACGACCAATCTCGAATACGTCTACGGCAAGGTGTCGCCCAACACCCGTGGCAAGCTCATTTCGCTCGCCACGGAGACGGAGCGCACGCTGTTTTTCGATTTCCTGCCCGTGGATCTCGGCACCATCCGTGGCTTCAAGACCCGCTTCCACCTCTACACGGTGCCCGGGCAGGTCTACTACAATGCGTCGCGCAAGCTCATCTTGAAGGGCGTCGACGGCGTGGTGTTCGTGGCCGACTCGCAGGCGGAGCGGGCCGAAGCCAATTTGGAGTCGATGCAGAACCTGTATGACAACATGGCGGCGTATGGGTACGACCTCACGCGCATGCCGTTCGTCATTCAGTACAACAAGCGCGATCTTCCCAACGCGGCGTCCGTGGCGGAACTGCAAGCCATGCTGAATCCGGGGTGGGAGGTCACGGATCCCACGCGGATGCGGCCCTTGGCCGATCCGTTCCGCGCCGGCGATTATCTGGTGAATCAACTGCCCACCGGCGAGTGGGTAGAGCGTGTTCCGTATTTCGAAGCGGTGGCCGTGACTGGCGACGGCGTCTTCGATACTCTCAAGGCCGTTTCCAAGCTGGTGCTCAAAACACTGGCATAGCCCCGCAGCCGTGAACCTTCCGAACGCAATCACGATGGGCCGCATTGCCCTGACGCCGCTGATTGCGTGGCTCCCGTTCACGACGTCGTGGAGTGCGCGGCTCTTTGCCTTCGTGCTCTTCCTCGTGGCTGCCGTCACCGACTATTGGGACGGCCATCTCGCCCGCTCGCGCAATCTCGTCACCGACTTGGGGCGATTGCTCGACCCGCTCGCCGACAAGCTGCTGCTGCTGGCGACGCTCATCCCCATGTACTTCCTGCAGCGGCACTACCAGTTCGTCGTCACGGGCGAGCCGGTGGGGCAGATCAGCCCGTTCCTCTTCGAGACACCGTTCGGCCGCGTGAGTCTGCCGCTCTGGATCGTGATCGTCGTGCTGGGACGCGAAGCGTTCATGACGATCTTCCGGCAGGTCGCCGCCCGCCGCGGCCTCGTCATTTCCGCCATCGGCCCGGCCAAGTGGAAGACGACCTTCCAGAGCATCTGGATGGGCGCCGCGTACTTCTGGTTTTTCGCCTTTACGCTGGCCGAACACCGGCAATGGTTGGATGACCGCTCGTGGCAGGCCTTCGCGTGGTTCAACGGCTTCGTGGGCGTCGTGAGCATGATCGGCGCCGTGGTGCTCACGGTGTACTCGCTGTGGCTGTACCTGCGGCGGTATGGCGGGCAGGTGCTGCGGGCGGTCTGACCGACCGCGGTTCGACTACGGGTGGTTGGTCCGGTGGTCTACTGGCTACGGCACGAGTCCTCAGGAAGAAGAACGCAAGAGCACAGGGAGGAGCGCGGTTCGGTCCACAGGCAAACTGCGGTTTGGGTGAACGGCACCGCGCTTTTTCCTTTGCTCTTGTGTTCTTTCCCCTGAGGGCTCGTGCCGTGGCCGGTAGACCGCCGGACCAGCCCCCCGTTGTTCAACCAGCCCCCATCGTTCAACCAGTCTCACCCGTCGGTTACGTTTCGCGCATGAACCTCGAAATTGTAACCATCGGCGACGAGCTGCTCCTCGGCTTCACCATCGACACCAATGCCGCGCATCTGGCGCGCGAATTGGCGGCGCTTGGTGTGCGCATCGTACGTCGCACCACCTGCGGCGATGACGCCACGAGCATTCAGTCGGCGGTGCGCGATGCGCTCGACCGCACGGGCGCGGTGATCACCACCGGCGGCCTCGGCCCCACCGCCGACGACATGACCAAGCCGGCGATCGCCGAGCTGTTCGGGCAGCCCATGGTGCTCGATCCGCAGATTCTCACCAACCTGCAGGAACGCTGGCGCAAGCGCTTCAATCACGAGTTGCCGGTGAGCAACCACCAGCAGGCCATGGTTCCGCAGGGCGCGACGATCCTCACCAACAACTTCGGATCGGCGCCGGGGATCTGGCTCGAAGACGATCGTGGTCGCTGGGTGGCGATGCTGCCCGGAGTGCCGCGCGAAATGCGAGGGATGCTCGCCGACACGATCATGCCGCGCCTTCGCGATCGCGTGCCTGCCGGTGGTGCCGTCATTCGCAGTCGCACGTTACGCACCGCGAACATCGCCGAATCGGCGCTGGCGGATCGCCTGGGTGAGTTGGCGCGGGGGGTCGACGGGTTGTCGCTCGCCTATTTGCCCGGGAGCGACGGCGTCGATTTGCGGCTCACGAGCTGGGACCGCGATGCGCGCGCCACCTCAGCGGCACTCGACAGTGCCGCGGCGCTCGTGCGTG
>CANGXD010000277.1 GCA_947457545.1 Gemmatimonadaceae bacterium | reverse complement strand
GCCTCGCGCAGCGAAAAGCCGGCAACGGGTGAATCGAATCCTGCCAGTCCCAGCGTCGCAATGCGGGCGAGCTCCAACTTCACCGCATCCCACACATGCGCATCGCTCGCGCGCTGCGCATCCATCATCGTCTTGGCGCGCGTCACCAGCGGACGAAGCGTTCCCGTCTCCCGTATCAACTCTTCCTTGACCGCGACGGGATCATCGCCGTACAACAGCTCTTCGATGACCTGAAAGCCGGTCGGTGGAAATACGGCTTCTGGCCCTTCGGCATCTTCGACCTCGGGAAGCGCGGGCCCGTTCATCTCCTTTGCTGTGGTCGGCGCGTAGTACTCGAGCGCTACCTCCGCGAGCTTGAAGGCGCGACGCGCGGCGACGAAGGCCTCGCGTGCGCGCGCGATATCAGTCGCCTCGTTGAGGGCGTTGGCCGCGGAGTCCAGCACAGCAACACGCACCGCCAGCGTATCGACCTGTGCCCGCCAGACCATCACGGTCTGCATGGCACGAGGACTCTCGTCGGTTACGTTGGCCGTCGTGCGCGACGGCGCATCGGTGACGCACGCGAGCGTGACGATCAGCGTGACCGCGGCAACTGCGGCGTACGTCTTCTTGAATGTGTTGTTCATATGGGTCGAATCGATACCGGCCCGAGGCGCATCGCCCCGGGCCGGCATACGATCAGCAGGTCAATCGTATCGTTAGCGCGGCAGTCCCTTCACGAGCACGAGCATGCTCGCCTGGTTCTCGTTCGGCCGGAGCGTTCCGCCATCGACACCACGGTACTTGTCGGCGCGCCAGGAGTGCGGCTGCAGCGCAATAGCGAACGCGTTGTCCTGCCCGAGCATCGTGGAGAGATCGAGCATGGCCCCGTACTCCCATCCCGCCTTGCCAGCCGGACGAGCGCCAACGGCGTTGTACAGCGCCGCGTCACTCTGCGTGCGACGATGATCGAGCTCCAGCACCGGGCGCAGCACGCGCGTCGCGATGTTGTACTGGTAGATGTAGGCATCGTGCGTCTCGTCGCCGTAGCCGTTGTCGTCTTCCTGGATGTAGACGAAGTTCTGCCCGACGTAGATGTTGTCGGGGTTCTGGAAGAGACGGGCGACATTTGTTTCCGTCTTGTCATCACCGTCGGCAATCACTTCGAGCGTGCCGGTCAGCGGGTTGGCTTCATCGAGCCGCAGGCGATAGACGCGTCCGTACTTGGTGCGGCTGTAGTCGGCGTTGATCCCCGTGTTGTTCTGGCCAGTAACGGTGAAGTAGATCTCGCGTCCGTTGGCGCCTGAACCCTTGCGGTAGTCAACGTCTTCCATGCGCGCAAAGCGCATCGCGTTCACCGTCGTGGTGGCCACGTTCAGCTGGCGGCCCGTAATGGTGCGCTGATTCTGAATCTGGCGGAACTGAATCGGGTACGTCTGACCAACGACCATGTCCCGCTCGCGCGTGTTGTTGTCGGTCCGCGCCAGCACATACAAGTTGCCATTGTCGAGATCGCCCACGGTGTTGGACAGATACATGCCCACCTGACCGCCTTCGGCGCTCGAGTCGTCATCACCGATGATGACCACGGTACGATTGGGGAACGCCGTCTTGGGGAGCGGCACCGTGTTCTCGGCGTTCCAGCGACCGAAGCCGGCCAGATACTTGGGCGTATTGGCCACACCACTCGGATCGACAGCCAGAATTTCCGACTCTTCGCTGCTTTCGCCCGAGGTGAGGAACAGCGGACCGAAGCCGTGCTCTTCCGGCGTGGCAAGGGTGGCCGAGCACAACCGATAACGGCCGGCCGTCGAGTTCACGACGTAGTCGCCCGAGATCGGCTTGAGCGTCTTGTCGAAGCGGATGCGCGAGACGGCGAAGTTGTCTTCGTGGTTCACGAGCGCCGTGAACGTGCCATCGAGGTTGCGCATGAACGCCGCGCCATCGGCAGAACCACCAAAGACGAACGACGGCGAGCCCGGCAGCCGGTCATCGCTGCTGATGAGTGAGTAGACCTCGACACCCGGAATGAGCGAGCGGATGAGCGGCGGCGTCACGGACTGATTCTTCAGCGCCACCGGTTCGATGACGGCGGCTTCCGTAGAGGCGTCATCGCTACAGGCGGCGACCAAGAGGGTGCTGGCAGCCAGCAGCAAGCGGGTATTCAAGCGAAACGTGTACATAGGTGACCTGACGGCGTGGTGAATGCGCGCACGGCTTCGTGCCGTGTGACGCAGGACATACGCCGGGCTCGGTGACGGAATGCGCAGTGCCCGGTCACCGCTTGGTCACGCACTGGCAACGGATCTGCTGAGCGCTTCAGTCCAGACCAGTACGCGTCTATTTCTGCAGGAAATGCCGGATCGGGGAAAACCGCCTACCGTTGTCAGGGGTTTTCCGTTGCAGGCGGGAACCGAGGGCCGCACCGTGCAGCAGTGGGATGTATTCCCCGACTGTTCCAGCTGCCCCTGCTGCACTGCCTGTCGGCTTGCCGACGAGGAGGATCCCGTGCTGGTCGTGTTGCCGACACCAGATGCCAGTGTCGTTGCCCGGTTTGCCAGTGGCGACGAGAACGCGCTCGTGACCCTGTATCGACAAGAGTACGACAGCCTGATGGCTGCGGCCGACGAATTTCTCGGCCGCGAGCTTTCGCACTTCCGTGCACGCGTGGCGCACAAGGCCATGCTCGATGCGTGGCATGCGCGAGAGCGGTTCCACAATCCCGTGGCGTTCAGTGCGTTCCTCGAAGAAGCAGTCCGACAGGAAGCCGGCATTCAGCGCCGCAAGCACGCGGCACTGCACCGACGTGAAGGGCACGGTACGGCGCACGTGACGGTTGGAACCGTGGAGGATGCGGTACGGGAGCTGCTGCAGGAGCTGCACGCCCCCGTCGCCGATCCGTGGCTCGCCGCCGAAGAAGCACGCACACTAAAGCGCGCGCACGCCGCCGAGCACGTAGAGCGTGTCGCCGGCAAACCCAAGTGGCTGCTGTACGGCGCCATCGGCGTAGTGGCCGTGGCCAGCATCATCGGGGCGCAACTCATGCTCGATGTGGCCGGCGCCGAAGTCGCCGTCGATCGCGCGCTCAAGAGCGACGACGTGCAGACCCTCACCTCGAATAGAGGGCAGCGTGGGTCCGTCACGCTGCGCGACGGCACCAAGGCGACGATGGGCAGCGAGACGCGGGTGCGAATCCCGGCGGAGTTCAGCGTTACCCAACGCACCATCGAGCTCGATGGTACGGCGACCTTCGCCGTGGTTCCGTCCAGCAATCCCACGCTGCCTGCCTTTGCGGTACGCGCGGGCACGGTCACCGTCACGACTACCGGTACGATCTTTACCGTACGGCACTATGCCGACGAAGCGTCGGTCATCGTGGAGGTCACGCAAGGATCCGTCGAACTCAAGGATCGCGTCAGCGGCGTCGTGCAGGCGATCTCCGCCGGCCAAGCGCTCCGCTTTGCCAACGGTGCCGCTGCACCACTTACCGGTACCGCCCGTGATGTGGCGCTCGCCTGGACGCGCGACAGCATCGTCTTCGACAAGGCGCCGCTCGGCCAGGTGATTCCCGAGCTGGTGCGCTGGTTCGGCATGAACGCCGTGCTGGTCGACACGGCAGCGGCTGCACGGCCGGTCTCCATGCGCCTCGCACTCAACTCGTCTGGTGAGGCAGCGCGGGTGCTCACGCAAACAGCCAACCTCACGTTGTCATTCGGGAAGGACGATCGGCTCGAGTTCAGCGGTGCGCCGGTGCCCATCAATAAGGCGGCCGGAACGCGATAACGCAGGCGCCGCTACTTCACGACCACGGTCACGCCGACAGGGACATACGCGTACAGCCACGCCAAGTCTCTGTCGGCGAGTCGTATGCAGCCGTGCGTCGTGTTCGATCCAATCGCACGCTGGTCGTTGGTGCCGTGCAGCATGTAGCCATCGCCAAGGTCGAGCGCGTAGTCACCGAGCTCGCCATGGAGCCGCCTGTTGAGCGACGCGATGGGCGGGATGAACAACGTGGCATCGAAGACGATGTGTTCGGTGGTCGGCAAGGCGAGAAATGTCGTATCGCCCGGTTTGATGAGCCCGACGACGGAGTCGCGCAGAACCAACCGGCTGCCATCGCGCAAACGTGTTGCCGGAGCGAGCCGGGCGAG
>CANGXD010000276.1 GCA_947457545.1 Gemmatimonadaceae bacterium | reverse complement strand
GCGCGTACTTCGACACACGGCGTGTTCCCCCCGTACCGCACGGTACGAGGGCCGG
This sequence comes from Gemmatimonadaceae bacterium, assembly GCA_947457545.1. Taxonomy (GTDB): domain Bacteria; phylum Gemmatimonadota; class Gemmatimonadetes; order Gemmatimonadales; family Gemmatimonadaceae; genus Gemmatimonas. Next base: position 4,081 of record CANGXD010000276.1, on the reverse strand, counting down.
GCGACGGACACGTACCTCGTGTGCCCCAGAATCGAATACGCGCGCGTGGAGGGACGCCTGCTGACATGCGGAGAAAGTAGCGCCTTTGCCTTACAGGCGCGGGCGAGCCCGGGCTTCGAGGGCGGCCCGGTCCACGATCGTCACGATGCGCCGTTGGACCGAGATGATCTGCTTCTCCTGAAACTCCGCCATCGCGCGCGAGACCGTCTCACGACTCGCGCCAATCATCTGCGCAATCGTCTGGTGCGTGAGCTGCTTCACCAGGGTGGCCGGCTCGCCCGGAGTCGCGTGTTCCAGCATCACCTTCGCCACCCGCCCCGGGACGTCGAGCAGCACCAGGCTGCCGATGGTGCCATCCGCCTGACGAAGGCGTCGCGACAGCTCCACCATGAGCCCCCACGCGACCTGTGGGCTCTGTTCCACCTGACGGCGGAAATCGGCGCGGCGCAGCACGAGCAGGCTGGATGCCTGGGTCGACACTACATGCGCCGAACGCGGACGGCCGTCGATGAGCGCCAGCTCGCCAAAATGGTCGCCGATGTTGAGGACGTTGAGAATGACCTCGCGGCCGTCCTCGCCCGTCAGCACAACCTTGACCTCTCCGGAGCGGACGACGTAGAGCGCGTCGCCAGCGTCGCCCTCAGCGACGATCATCGCCCCCTTGGCGAACTTCTGTTCGCGCGTGAGCTCGGCGAACGGCCGCACGGCGCTCCGGTCCAGCTCCCGGAACAGCGGCAAGGTGGACAAAAAGTCCGTAATGCGATCGAGCGACACACTCATCGTCGCCGGTGTGAAGCGTCGCGGTGGGGTACCGAACGTGACCATATGCTCTCACCTCTCCTGGTGTATCTTGCGCGATAGCTCTCGGGGCTCCGGCGGTGGTACCCGCCGCACCTGCACAGGTCCGTCATCCGGCGAGGTCGGTCTGACCGGAGCGAAGGCTAACCACGTTCGTCACAGGTCCGCTGTGACTGATATCACGAATTTCGTCCCAATTCCAGCTGCATGTTGAGCCATCTTCGCGACCGCATGGCCGACGCGCTGCGGCGCGCCACCGAAGTGGAGCAGCTGCTCGCCGACCCCGAGACCACCAAAGACGCCCCGCGTCTTGCCGAGCTCGGGCGTGAGCACCATCGCCTCGCCGAGGTCGTGGTCAAGGCCAACCGCCTCACCAAGGCGGAGCAGGAGCTCGAGGAGGCCCGGGAACTGGCCAACGGAGACGACCCCGATTTCGTCGCCGAGGCCCGCGCCGAGGTCACGCGCCTGGACGCGGAAGTGGAGCAGCTGCAGAAGGCGCTGCTCCCGCTGCTCATTCCACGCGATCCACTCGACGACCGCCCTGCCATCGTGGAAATCCGTGCCGGAACGGGCGGCGACGAAGCCAGCCTCTTTGCCGGCGATCTGCTGCGCCTCTACACGCGCTTCATCGAGCGCCGCGGCTGGCGGACGGAAACGATCTCGTATTCCGACGGCAGCATGGGCGGCGTGAAAGAAGCGGTCTTCAAGGTCATGGGCGACGGTGCCTTCGGCGTGCTGCGGTGGGAAAGCGGCGTGCATCGTGTGCAGCGCGTGCCGGCCACGGAGTCGCAGGGACGCATTCACACGTCGGCGGCGACGGTGGCGGTGCTCCCCGAAGCCGAAGAGGTCGATGTCAAAATCGAAGACAAGGATTTGCGCATCGACGTCTTCCGTTCGTCAGGCCCAGGCGGCCAGAGCGTGAACACCACCGACTCGGCGGTACGCATCACGCATATCCCGAGCGGTATCGTGGTGTCGCAGCAGGACCAGAAGTCGCAGCTGCAGAACAAGGCCAAGGGGATGGAAGTGCTGCGCGCGCGTCTGCTCGATTTGCGACTGTCCGAGCAGGAAGCGGAGCGCTCGCGCATGCGAAAATCGCAGGTCAGCACGGGCGACCGCTCGGCCAAGATCCGCACCTACAACTTTCCGCAGGGACGCGTGACGGACCATCGCGTTGGCGTCACGCTGTACGACATCGACGGCGTGATGAACGGCGATATCGGACCGTTCCTCGACGCCATCCAGTTGGCCAACGCCGAGGAGAGCCTCGCCGGGTGACGTTGCGCGAGGTGGTTACTCGCGTGGTGGCACTCGTGGCCGAATCGACGGTGCTCGAGCGCGACGTACGCGACGATGCAGCGCGTGAGGGCCGGCTGCTGGTGGCCGGTGTGCTGGCGCTCTCGCCGGGCGAATTGGCGCAGCGACTGGTGGTGGAACCGGCGCTACGGCCGGGCGAGGCGGAGGCCATTGAACGGGCCTTGCACCGACGGCTGCGCGGTGAGCCGCTGGCCTATGCCGTTGGCTCGGCGCCGTTCCGTGAACTCGTGCTGCAGGTGGACCGTCGGGTGCTCATTCCGCGCCCGGAAACCGAGGTCGTCGTGGGCGAGGCGCTTCGGCTCACGGCGCTCCGTCCAGGCGGCGTGGCGGTGGATATCGGGACCGGCTCCGGGGCGATCGCACTGGCGCTAGCCACCGAGGGGCACTTCGACGAGGTCATCGCCACCGATGTGTCGGCCGATGCGCTCAAGGTGGCCGAGGGCAACGCGCAGCGACTGCTCCGACCGACCCACGCGCCGGTGCGCTTCCGGCTCGGGGCCGATCTGGCCCCCCTCGAGGGGGTCCGCGCCCGTGTGATTGTGTCGAATCCCCCGTACATTGCGTACGAGGAAGCGGAGGCCCTGCCGCGGAGTGTCCGCGACTGGGAGCCGCCCGTGGCGCTCTTTGCCGCGGAGAGGGGTATGGCACGGTACCAGGCGCTGTTGGCTGGTGCGCAGGAGCGGCTCGAGCCCGGCGGCGTGCTGGTGCTCGAGCTCGATGCGCAGCGGGCGCCCGAGACCGCGCAGATCGCCGTACGGCAGGGGTTCGAAGACGTGCGGGTAGTGCAGGACTATTCCGGTCGTGATCGCGTGCTCACGGCGCGTGCACCGGGCGCCTGACAGAGACAGACGAGTTGGCAGGACTTCTTTTGACGGCCCGGGAGGCCGGAAACATGCTCGAAGACAAGGCGAAGGATCTCGGCCGTTCCATCGGTCAGAGCGATGAATACAAGGCGGTGAAGCGCTCGAGCGAAGCGCTCAACAACGATCGCGAGGCCACGACCATTCTGCGCCAGATGGAGAAGATCCGTCAGGACGCGCAGGCAATGATCGATCGCGGCGAAGAGCCCACGCCCGACATGGAACAGCAGCTCGACGCACTGCTGCAGCAGGTGCAGGTGAATCCCGCGTACCAGGCGGCTATCTCGGCGCAGGACAATTTCGACAAGCTCATGCTGCGCGTGAATCAGTGGATTGCCGACGGCATTCGTACTGGCGCCACGAGCTCGATCATCCTCGGCTGAGTTGTTGACGTCCGTGACGGCGCTGGGTGAGGGCATGGGGTACGACACCGCAGGCGAGAGCGCACTGGGGCTGTTTCTCGTGCTCGAGGGCGGCGAGGGCGTCGGCAAGACGACCCAATGGACACGGCTCGCCGACACGCTGCGTTCGGTCGGGCTCGATGTCGTTGCGGTGCGCGAGCCCGGCGGCACGCCGGCGGGCGATGCGATCCGTACGTTGCTCCTCGATCCCACGTCGTCGTTGACGGCCGAGAGCGAAGCATTGCTCTTTGCCGCCTCGCGGGCGCAGCTGGTGCGCGATGTCATCGCGCCGGCCATTGCCCGCGGCGCCATTGTGCTGGTCGATCGGTTTCTCTTGTCGACCTATGCGTATCAGGGCGCCGGGCGCGGCTTGCCGATGGCGTCGCTACAGGCGGTGAATCGTTTCGCCACGGCCGGGCTCGCGCCCGACCTTACGTTGCTGTTGTCCGTTCCACTCGAGACGGCGCAGGCGCGCATGCAAGCGCGGGGCGCGGCGGATCGAATGGAGCAGGAAGATGTGGCCTTTCACGAGCGGGTGCGCGACGCCTTCCAGACAGCGCTGCGCGACGAATGGCAGGCCGAACACCCGGAGACCGGTCCCGTGGTCGCTATCGCGGCAGACAGCCCGATAGACGTCGTGACGACCCATTGTCTGCAGGCGCTGGTAGCGCGGTGGCCCGAGCGGTTCACGGCTGCGGCTACGGC
>CANGXD010000275.1 GCA_947457545.1 Gemmatimonadaceae bacterium | reverse complement strand
GTTGCGACTTTGCCCACGACTGCCCGATCCCCGATGACGCGTTCCCCGCTGGCCATCGCTGCTGCCGTTGCCGCCCTGACCACCACCGTCGCGCTCAGCGGCTGTGCGAGTGCCACGCCTCCGGCTGAAACCGCTTCAACACCCGTCGCGGTCGCGCCCATCGACAGCGCACCGGCCGCGCCAACCGATGGTCTTTCGGCCAGCTTCCACACCGCCTTCGATCTCGCCGATCGGCGCGCGCGAGCCATCGCGTACTGGTTGCAGTGCGTGCCCACCATCGCACGGCTGCGCGCCGACGGATCGTTCGGCCCCGCCGCGCGAGCGCCGCGAGGCATCTACTGTCAGCGGACCGACGACGGCGTACCCATCGGTGTCGTATACGATGTCGACAGTGCTTTCAGCGCGGTGCGCCGAGTGCAGGCAAGGCGACTCGATACGCGCGCGGCCTTTACGGAGCCGCTCGACACCGCGCTCCTCCTTCGCGCCGTGAAGCTCGCACGCGACGTATCAGCACAAGTCTCGCCGCAGTGGGCACAGCGCAAACGTCCGTTTTCGGTGGTCCCCATTGCCACCGCGAACGCCGCCACGGAAGCCTGGGTCATCCCGCGCGCTACCAAAGCGCGCAGCGTCGTCACCGGCGGCGACGTCGGGTACGCCGCGCCCGCCAGCGGCCGCACCCCGACGCTCATTGAAGACCGCACGGCCACGTGGACGCAGCTCAACCTCGCGCCCACCGGCAGCGTTCGCCTGTACAGCAGCACGCGCGAGGTGCCGGCCGTGAGCGATCTCGTCACCGCACGCTACTACGCAGAGCTGGGGCGCCCGGTCACCGTGAGTACCCCTGCGGTCATCAGTGAGCTGTCGTCCGGCTTCGATGCCGCGACCGGCTCACGCATTGTCTGGAAGCACGCACCGGCGCAACGCTGACCCATGCCGGCATCTCAGCCGCTGCACCTTCCGCAAGACACTGTCACGCTCGAACGAATGGTCGCCGCGGCGTGGGGGCTCCATACAGCAGCAGCCCACGATCCGGCGCCGCACGATGGCGCCCACGATCTTGGCCATCTCCGCCGTGTGTGGCTCAACGCGCAACGCATCGCCGCCGCCACCGTCGAGACCGTCGACCTCGAAACACTCTGCGCTGCGGCGTTCCTGCACGACCTCGTCAATTATCCCAAGGATTCGCCGCAGCGCGCGCTCGCGTCTCTGCACTCGGCCAACGACGCCGTCACATTGCTGCGCGAGGCGGGATTCCCCGACGACAAGCTCGACGCCGTCCACCACGCCATTCACGCGCACAGCTTTTCGGCCGATGTCGCGCCGCGCACGCTCGAAGCCGCCATTCTCCAGGACGCCGATCGCCTCGAAGCACTCGGCGCCATTGGGCTCGCCCGCATGTTCTACGTGTCCGGCGCCATGCAGCGCGCGCTCTTCGATGCCAACGATCCGCTCGCACAACACCGCCCGCTCGATGACCGCGCCTTTGCGCTCGACCATCTCGAGGTCAAGCTCTTTCGCATTGTCGAGACCATGAATACCCCCGCAGCGCGCACCATTGCCGGTGAGCGTGCACAGTTCATGCGCGACTATCGCGATCAGCTGCTCAGCGAACTGCGCTGACCGGGAACGAGTCTGCCGTGGCGGAACGGCTAGCGTCGCGTCGCGAGTTGAATGCCCGCAATCACCGCGACGAGTGCCACCACGAGTCTCGCGGTCACCGGCTCATGCAACAGCAACACCCCCAACGCGATCGCCGTGATGGGGTTGATGGCGAGGAACACGGCTACCCTCGACGGCGTGGAGCGACGCAACGCGAAGCCCCAGAGTCCAAACCCGACGGCACCACCGAGCAGCCCGAGAAAAAACACCGTCAGCCAACCAGACGGGGTAATGGTGCGCGTGTGCGCCAGCAGTCCCTGCGCCAGCGCCAGGGGAGCCAGCGCGATCGTCCCCGCGAGCATGGCAAAACTCGTGACCGCCGCCGACGGATAGCGCAACAACAGTGGCCGTGACCACACGTTGTACACTGAGCCGCACAGCACCGTCGTGGCCACTTCGGCGTAGCCAATCCAACTCACCGCCGAGGGTGAGGTCGTGACCGCCTGCGCGCCCGTGGGGAGCAGCGCGATCGCGATGCCGGCCAACGCCAGCAGCTGACCGGCAATGGCGCGTCCCGAAAGGCGCTCAGTACCGCGCAGCGCCGACAGCGCGAGCGTCACGAGCGGGTTGGTCGCCACGATCAGCGCCACCGTCGCCGACGGCAAATGCGTCAGCGACGCGCTGAAGCTCCACGGAAACACACCAAAGAAGAGCACACCCAGCAGCGCCACCTGCCACCGGTCGCGTGACGGCATCGGCGTGAACGCCGAGCGTCGCAACACCGCGAACATGGCGGCGCTCGCAATCGTGTAGCGCAGGAAAGCGAGCACCACTGGTGTCGTTTGTGCCACCACAAATCGCGTGGCGACGACCGACGCGCCGAAACAGATGCACGCGATCGTCGCCGCAATCGCGGCACTCCGCTGGTCGCGTGCCGACGGCGGCGCGCTGTTCAGCGGTCCTGCACGGCGTTGACGGTGAGTGAGCGGGGGCGTGGCGTCATCGCGCAAAACCTATCGTCGGCAACGGCTATTCACAATTCTCTTGCCTGTGGTACGCATACTGCACTCCACGGTATTGCCGTCGCCGTTGACCCATCATCTGGCGGATCTGTTCACGCATACTGGAGCACCGCCACATGCTGTTCGAATCGTACACGCTGGGACGCATCTCGCTACGCAATCGCGTGGTCATGGCGCCCATGACGCGCAATCGCGCGACCGCTGAGCACGTGCCCACACCCATCATGGCCACCTACTACGCGCAGCGCGCAACCATCGGCCTCATCGTCACCGAAGGCGTTGCGCCCTCGGCCGATGGGGCTGGCTACGCGCGCATTCCCGGCTTGTACAACGCCGCGCAGGTGGAGGCTTGGAAGCCGGTCACCAAGGGCGTGCACGACGCCGGTGGCAAGATCTTCGCGCAGCTCATGCATTGCGGACGCGCGTCACACGTCGACAACCTTCCCGCCGGCGCCCGCGTGGTGAGTTCCGCGGCGGTGACGCTTGCAGACCCCATCTATACCGATAGCCAGGGCCTTCAGCCCCCCAGCGCCCCTCAGGCGCTCACAACCGCCGAAGTGTCCACCGTCGTGCAGGAGTACGTGGCCGCGGCCACGCATGCCATCGACGCGGGTTTCGACGGCATCGAGTTGCACGCCGCGAATGGCTATCTCATCGAGCAGTTCCTCAACGCCAACCTCAACACGCGCACCGACGCGTATGGCGGCAGCGCGGCCAACCGCAACCGCTTCGCGCTCGAGATAGCCACGGCAACGGCGCACGCCATTGGCGCTGACCGCGTGGGCATTCGCGTCTCGCCACATGGCGACTTCAATGGCATGGGTACCTTCGATGGTGTCGACGAGCAGTTCATTGCCCTCGCGAAGGAGCTCGGCGCGCTCAAACTCGCGTATCTCCATCTCGTGAACCACGAGTCCATGGGCAATCCGGCGCTCCCCACGGCATTGCCGGCGCAGCTCAAGCAGGCGTTCGGCGGCACGTTCATCGCCTCGGGGGGTCTCGACCACGGCTCCGCCGAAGCGCTGCTGCAGAGCGGCGCCGCCGATCTTGTGGCGTTTGGTCGTCCAGTACTCGCCAACCCCGACTTCGTCGCGCGGGTGCAACGTGATGCCGCGATGAATGCACCCGACTTCAGCACCTTCTATACGCCGGGCGAAAAGGGTTACACCGACTATCCCGTGCGTGCGGCCTGACGCGCGCTACTTGGCGGCGCCGGTAAGCGGGCGCACCGCATTCAGCAGCTCCTGAAGAAACCGACCCGGCTCCTCGAGCATCGGCACATGTGCCGACCACTCCAGCGTGACGAACGATTTCGACGGCGCACGCATACGCTCGATGTAGGCGCGCGCCGGTTCGTACGGCGTATGCAGATCGTGACGCCCTTGAATCACCACCACCGGAACGGTGAGCGAGTCGGGTAGCATCGAGCCGCCACGCCCCACCAACGTACGCGTTGTCCACTGGGTTGCTGCGGTTTGTGCGGCAACGTCGGCGTTCGTATACTCGGGCGCCCACGACGGCATGGCAAAGAGCAGGTCAAACGTGGGCTTGCCGTACCACCCGCCATTGAAGTAGCGCGCCCACTTTCGCGTAAG
>CANGXD010000274.1 GCA_947457545.1 Gemmatimonadaceae bacterium | reverse complement strand
TGATCGATGCCGTCCCGGAAGGGGAAGAACGCATCCGAGCCAAGCGAGGCGCCCTTGGTGTCGTGGCCGAGGGTGGCGGCTTTGTGCACCGCCACGAAGCTCGCGTCCACGCGGCTCATCTGGCCGGCACCAATGCCGATGGTGGCGCCGTTGCGCGCCAGCACGATGGCGTTGCTCTTCACGCTTGCCACGCTCTTCCACGCGAAGAGCAGGTCGCGCTGTTCGTCGGCCGTGGGCTGACGCGACGAGACCACCTTCCACTGCTGCGGATCGGTGGGTGAAGGCGCGCGGTCCTGCACGAGCAGGCCGCCGCGTACGCGCTTGTAGTCCATGCCGTGGGCTGGCCAACTGGCTTTGCCTTCGAGGACGCGCAGGTTCTTCTTGCGTCCCAGAATTTCCACCGCTTCGTCGGCGAACTTGGGCGCGACGATGCACTCCACGAACAGGCTGGAGATCGCTTCGGCGGCCGCGACATCCACCGGCACCGAGAACGCGATCACGCTGCCGAACGCGCTCACGGGGTCGCAGGCCAGCGCCTTCTTGTACGCGTCGAGCACATTGCTGCCGGTGGCGAGCCCGCACGGCGTCGTGTGTTTGATGATGGCACACGCCGGCTGCTCACCGAATGGTTCGATGGCGAGCAGGGCGCCTTCGAGATCGAGCAGGTTGTTGAACGACAGTTCCTTGCCGCCCTTCTGCACGAGCGCCCCGAGTCCTGCACCCTGCTTCTCCACGTAGAACGCGGCACGCTGCTGCGGGTTTTCGCCGTAGCGCAGCGACTGCTGCTTTTCGAAGGCGATGGGGAGCGTCTGCGGGAACGGCTCGCCGCGCTGCTGCGCGAACCAGGTCGCGATCGCCGAGTCGTAGGCGCTGGTGTGCGCGTACACCTTTTCAGCGAGGAGGCGACGGAACGCCGGATCGTCACCGCCGGCGTTCACGATGTCGAGCACCGTGTTGTAGTCGCTCGGGTCGACGATGACCCAGACCGACTCGAAGTTCTTGGCGGCGGAGCGGAGCATGGATGGCCCGCCGATGTCGATGTTCTCGATCACCTCTTCCGGGTGTACGCCGGGCTTGGCAGCGGTTTCGCGGAAGGGATACAGGTTCACCACCACGAGGTCGATCGTGCCGATGTTGTGCGCCTTGATCGCCTCCATGTGCTCGGGCAGATCGCGCCGCGCCAGCAAGCCACCATGTACCACCGGGTGCAGCGTCTTCACGCGGCCGTCGAGCATTTCGGGGAAGCCGGTGATCTCGCTGATGTCCTTCACCGCGAGACCGGCGTCGCGCAGCGTGCGCGCGGTGCCACCTGTGGAGACGAGTTCGACGCCCTTGGCCGCGAGACCCTGAGCGAATGGAACGAGACCGGATTTATCGGAAACCGACAGCAGTGCGCGCATCTATGTCGAGGGGCTGAGTACGTGAGTCAGCGAAACGGGCGAAGAGCAAAGCGAGTGCAGCAACAACAGACCAGCACTACCGCGGAAACAATCGAGTTACGTCCGTGGCGAACGCCGCAGTGTCACCAACGGTGTCCGACACCATACCGAAGCGCCATTCCGGAGCGGCGATGCCTACCGGAATGTCCAGATGGCCATGCACGCGGCCATCGCCTCCCAGCACGATGGCACCGCTCGACACTGCCGCCACACAGAGCGGAAAGAGGCGATGTTCCACGCGCAGCACGCGCGCGGCCAACGTGGCCGGCGTATCGCCGGGAAGCACCGGCACGGGCCACTGTGCCACAATGGGCCCGCGGTCGTAGTGCCCATCGACGAAGTGCACGGTCACGCCGGTCACCGTGGCACCATGCTCCAGCACCGCCGTGTGAATGCGCATGCCGTACATGCCCGCGCCACCGAACGCCGGCAGCAGCGCCGGATGCACATTCAGCAGGCGGCCGTGAAAGGCGCGCACCACGGTCTCGGGGACCAGCTTGAGATAGCCGGCAAGCACCAGCAGGTCGGCGCCCGCCTCGCGCAGCTGCGCCAACAGCGCCTCGCCATCATGCGGATTGCCCACAACGCCGGTAGGCACCCCGCTCGACGTGGCACGCGCGAGTGCTCCCGCGGTGCTCTTGTCCGACCCTACCCACACGATCTCGCCCATATGGGCCGCCGCACCGGCGAAGTGATCGAGGAGCAGCTGGAGGTTGGAGCCACCGCCGGAAGCGAGGACCGCGATGCGCGACCGGTGTGGTGCCGGCGAGGTATGAGCCTGTGTCATGCGGGCGTTTCGAAGTCGGAGGCCGTGGGCATGTCGGGGAGGTCCCCTACGCCCAATCGCGTGAGCGCCAGCATGACGGCATCGCGTAGCGACGACGTCACCGCAATGTTGGGAGCAGGACTCGACTGCGCCGTGTCGACGTCGTGCGTGGGCGTCTCCACACCGGGCACCAGAATGCCGAGCCCGCCGGTAGCGAGCGCCGGCTGCGCATCGCGCCAGCGGTCGCCAATGTAGGCACTGCGCGCGAGGTCGAGCCCGTGCTCATGAGCCGCCTGCGTATACATGCCGAGCCCGGGCTTGCGACAGTCGCACGCGCCGGTGATCTCGGCCAGGTGCGGACAATGATAGGTGGCCAGTACCTCGGCCTTGCCGTGGTGCAACAGCGCTACGGTGCGGTCACGGACCGCTTCGTACTGCGCCTCGGTAATGAGCCCGCGTGCAATGCCCGACTGATTCGTGACGATCACCACTGGCACCTGCGCTGCGTTGGCGAGACGCACCGCCTCGGCGGCATCGCGGAGCAGGCGCACACCCGCGGCATCCGCGAGATAGTGCGCATCGGCGATGAGCGTGCCGTCGCGATCGATGAAGAGGGCCGGGCGGAGGGGCGCGGTGCTCATGGGTCAGCGCGTGCCGGGCGGTTTTGTACTGTCGCGCTTGGCTCGCGTGCTGTCTTTCGCCGTGCTGTCGACCTTCACCCGGGGCAGTGTGAAATTCCGCGCGGGTGACTTGAGGATGTTGCTCAAGCTGCTCACCCCTGTCATCTGCAGCCGATACGTTCGGCCAGCCAACAGCGCCGTGTCGAGCATGATGTACGCTTCGTTGTACACCTTCGGACGATTCATCTTGGGCGGAGGCGTCGTGTCCACCGGGGCCGCGCGTCCGCCGCGCTGCCGCGCCGCTACACGCGCCGCTTCACGTTTCGCCCTGTCGGCAGCGGCCACACTGTCGGCGCGTCGCACGAGGGCGATGCTGTCGCGGCGCGCACGCGCGGCCCCCGAAATCGTATCGGCTTTGGCGGCTTCGGCTGCGACGGAGTCCGCTTTTCGCTTGATGATGACGGAGTCATACGCCGCGCGCTGCACGGCCGTTTGTACGCGCGAAACCGCCACACGCGCCGAATCGGGGAGCCGCGTGAGGATGGCCCCTTCCGTGACGAAGAACTGGTTCACCGCATACGGCTTGTCGAAGGTGACCTTGAGCACGCGGTTGCTGTCCTGCGGTTCGATGGTCTGAATGCGCAGCCCAACCGTATCGCGCGCGAACGCATAGAACTCGGCTTCCGCAGACCCTGTCAGCGTCACGCGCACCGTGTCCCACATTTCGAGCGGCTCGAGATCCTTGTTGTTGTTGCGATCGCCATAGGCACGCACGAGATACGGCCCGATGGGAATGCTCCGCAACTCGAAGCGGCCAGATGAATCGGCAACCGCCTGATACACCAGCGTCGTATCCGACGACACCGCTTCGATGACACCGCCCTTGAGCCCCTTGCCTTCCATCCAGTCGAAGACCACGCCCTTGAGCACCGTCTGCGGAATGGGCTGCCCGGTGGAGAACACCACGCGCAGGGTGGTGTCGATGGAATTGTTGTACAGGTCCTGCATCCCGCCCTTGAGTTGCACGGTGTACACCGTATTCGGGCGCCACCCCTTGGAAGGGCGAATCTGAATGCTGGTGCGGTCCCAGTCGACGCGTGGAGCGCCACTCTTGGGACTGATGAACACCAATTCCGACAGGTCACGAGCGCCCTTGGGCGTTTCGCTGATCACCTCGTCGAAGCGGATGGTCACCTGACCGGGCTTGCCGGTCACGCTGTTGTTCTCGGGCGTGATCTTGACGATGTTCGGCGGCACGAAATCCTGCGGCCCACCCGGCGGCAGCGCCTGATTGGCGCACGCCGTACCGACTACCAGCCCCGCGCCGACCATGGCAAGACGGAGCAGGGCGCCGGCCACGGCGTGATGACGCACGGTCAGGCTCACGCGCCGAGTGACGTGCGCTTGTCGCGCAGCTGCGT
>CANGXD010000273.1 GCA_947457545.1 Gemmatimonadaceae bacterium | reverse complement strand
CGGCGGGGGGGAAGAAGCTCTTGGCGAAGTAGAGCGAGAAGGCCGAATAGGCATACCAGTCGTACCACTCGACGAGGTTGCCAATGGAGCCACCAATGATGGACCGGAGTCGCGAGGCTGAAGAAGTCGCCATTTAGCGCGATCCCCGCTGGCTGCCCGCAGACCGGTCGATCGTCCGGGCTAGCAAGGCCAGCAGGTCGTCTTCGCTCTTCACGCCGGGGACGTCTTCCATGTCGATCACGTAGCCGTAACGCTCGGCGATCGCTTCGTACAGCGGAATGCGATGGGCGAGCAGCTGCTCGAAACCCCACACCGCAAAATCGTCGGGGTCGACCAGCGCGTCGCTCGCGATATCCATCTTCACCTTGTACTCACTCCACTTCTGCTCGAGAAAGGCCGGATTGTAGTACATCGGCTTGGGGTGCTTGCGGAACCGGTCCACGAGCATGCGGGTGTGCTGCGCGGTGCCGCGGATGTACACGAGCATCGTGTGCTGCGACAGACACTGCAGCACCGGGTCGTGCGGATCGTCCACGTCGACCACTTCGCAAAGACTGCCGCCGGAGTCGCAGACAAAGTGCGCGTACCCGTAAATGTCGGTGGCCCGGTCGATGAACTCCGGGACGTCGAGCAGCGCGCGCACTTCGGCTTGCCGGTGCTGCGCCTGGCGGCGACGGTATTCGTCGAACGGGATGCCCCCCTGGGCCTCGTTGCCGGGCTTGCCGAGGTAGGTGGAGAGCGGGCTCAGATTCTCGAAGGAGATATTCGAGCGGATGTAGATGGAATCGGAGCGCAGAAGTTGCCGGAGGAACGGCACCTTCATCGCTTCGCGCTTGAAATTGTCGACGATATGCTCGCCCATATACCGCGTGCCGATGCGGTAATCGACGGAGTATTGGAACCAGTCCTGCTTCTGGAGGAGGCCGGCCAGGGTGGTCTTGCCCACCCCCGACATCCCGAAGAAGGTGACGGCGTGAGACGGCTGTTCGCGGAGGGCACGGCCCGAGGGGAATCGCATGTCGCTAAATTCCGCCTCGGTTCCCCGGTCCTCAACCCCCCGGGCGGAGTTTTTCATCCCGTTTCCGCGATCTGCACGATGAGTTTTGCCAAGCATGGCCAGCAGGTGTTCGACATGCCCATCACGATTGTCCCGGCCGATATCGACGATAACGACCATGTGAACAACGTGGTCTATCTCAAGTGGATCTTCGATATCGCGCTCGAGCACTGGAACGTGAGTGCGTCGCCGGAGATGAAGGCCACCTATGGTTGGGTGGCCACGCGGCACGAAATCGACTACCGCCGCGAGGCGGTCATGGGCGACGGCATCGTGGCGCGGACCTGGATTGGCGCGGTGGACTCACGGCGCTTCGAGCGGCTGACGGAGATTGTCCGTACCAGCGACGATCATGTGCTCTGTCGGGGGCGTTCCATGTGGACGCTGCTGGCGCGTGGCACGGGCAAGATCACGCGCATTCCGCCGGACATGGTGGAGCTGTTCGCGGCGTATATGCATCAGGGGTAATCCATGTAAATGGGGCTCGCTCAGTTTCAGCGGCCACTGCCTGTTTCTCCCTCCCAACGCACTTAGGCCGAGTTACGGGGGCCCTTAGCCAGCCAGAAATCGTCCCTCAACCAGACACAAGCACCGCGCGGTACGCTCGAATCGAGGCGCGCCGCGCGGGGGAAGTAATTGTACTACTGCGTGGCTTCGGGAGGAATCGAACCGTCGATACGCGGATTTCTGGTGCCGCTGCCTCTTGAACGTACATAGGCATACGAAACCATACTCGGTGCATCAGGATCCCTCAGTAGAGCGGCCAAAGTACTCACCGCTCTTCTCTGCGGTAATCGTCGCGGGCGGTCGAGATATCACCGTGCGGATTGGTGCCCCGGCGCAGATCAATGCATGCAAGCATGGAGTCTAGCACATTTAGCTCTCGAGTCTGCAAGCGAATCGAAATCCAATGCTCGTCGCTCCAGCAGCCGCGGATCACTACGCCGTGATAGTAGGGTGTTACCGCTGGCGGATGCACCGCGGGATCGAGCGAAGGAAGTCGCTGACAGTCGAACGGGCTGTTCGCCAGAGTCAGGCTCGCGTCGCCGGCCGTGAAGTCCGGAAGCGACCCGCGCTCGCTGTCTCCGTTTGCGAACATGTCGATTTGTACCTCGCTCGTCGCCGCAGTCAGGATCAGTATGTCGTCGCACGTTGTGTCGCGCGAGCCGACCGAGATCGATGCAGGGAGGGCCAGCGCACCATTTTCGCCGATCAGCTCGAACGGATACCACACGACTGCGCAATTGTTCTGCTGCGCTACCGGCACTAATTCGCGTGTTCTCGCATCGAACGCGTGTCGAGAGATTCGCGAGACTGGCCCGGTAAACACTGCCCGTACATATCTCGGTGGAAACGGATCAAAGCTCATAGTACACCTCTCATGACCGCGTCCACCCCATGTGTCGAGGCCGGCGCAGTCCGCTTAGTTTGTCGGTCGAGCGATTGGCGCAGCGCGGCTTACCAACCCTTCGCCATGAACGTAAGGCTCATGTGACCATTGAAGATCAATCGCCCCTTCAGCGTCATGTCTGCGGCCCACCATGTCTTACACTGATACTCGATGCCCAACGACATCGACTTGACATACGTCCAGCCGGCCCCGCGGGGTAACGCGAACTCTGTCGTGATTAGACTCGCGGTGGCCGGGAGATATAGCGCGAGCGGAAGTCCGGTGCCGTACGATGCGTTCACGATCAACTGCTTAAACTCCATGGGCGCGTATGACTTCATCAATCCTCGGCCTATGGAAACATGTGGCACCAGCGGATGCTCAAGCGACGTGACTTCCTTTTCCGGCGCCCTGTCGAGCAGTGGGTAGCCCAAAACGCCAGCCATGTCCGGACACTGATATGGTGGGGCGCTGCCGACTAATTCGAGCGAGTCGACGAAACTCGCGTCGCCTGTCCCCTCGACGGTGATATAGAGAGGTGTTACTTCCAGCGTGGCTGTGGCAACCCTCGGTCTGCCGTTCACGATTGCCCGTGCCCGCACTACTCCACTCGAAACCGCAACGCCTCGGCATCGCGGTGAGGGGGATCCGCCACAAAGGATATTGTCGAGCTCGGCCTGTACAGTCGTGCTGTTCGCGAGCAACGGGCTAGCAGCCCGCGTTGGCGTCATCGAACTCTGCACTTTCGGGGAGTGTCTCGCGGTGGCGCTGTGCAGCGGTCCTGTCGCACCCATTGCGACGACAGGTGCGAGTATCTCGAAACTTAAGATTGGACGGGCAGGGGTGAGTTTCGGCGTCACTGTCACAGTGTCGGAGAAGGCGACGGAGGCTGGCGAAAGGGTAATCGCAAACTCAACCGGCAGTAGCTCCGCATAGGCACTCGCCTGCTCGAAGAACGGGTTCGTGCCGACCTTCGCGCGCACGTACATGATCCCCGTGTTCGGGGGGACCCAGCGACATACGGGGCTATTCCCACAGGGGACGGGCGTTGCGGTGCCCGTACTATCCCGCCAAAACCAGTGGCTCACCGTCACCGGCCGGGTGTCACTCGACCGGGCCGTGAAGGTGACGGAATCCCCTCGTACAGCGTGGACGTGGGGGTGACGTGAAGCTGGAGCGTCTTCGCCATCCAGCGTACCGTCACTGTCTGTGTCCCGCTCACCACGTACTTCGCGGCGGTGTACCCACTGTACGGGCAGGGCGGCGCCGGGGGATTCCCACCGCATGCGACGCCTTTCCCCATCGCAGTGCGCTCAAACATGACGAACCGCCCGAGCCCACCCGTCACGTAGACATCGTTGATCGTGACGCTGTTTGCCGCGCTGCCGATCGGCGAGCCCATCACGATCGTCGCGCTTTGCGTGTTCGCCTGCACCAGTCGCAGTCGCACCAGCAGCTGCATTCAGGTATGCGGCGGCGGGCCGCCCATCGGACCGTACGTCCCCGACTCGGGATACGTCGTGACGATACAGCAGGTCGACTGCGGGGACGGCGAGGCGGTGAGCGTACCGGTAATCGTGATGCTGCTGACGCTCTGCGGCTCCAGATAGCAGTTCGTCGGTGCATTTGCGAACCCGTCTCCCGTCGCCGTGAAGGTCGCGGTACAGGAGCCGGGTTCCGGCGCCCACGCCCCGGAGAGCGTCTGGCGCGGCCGTGGCTCCTCCACGGACGACGCGGGGCCAACGTCGGTCGGCGCGAGGGTCTCGCGGCACGACGCGACCACCATCGATATGGCCGCGATCAGACACGCGGCGAGCGTACGCTTGTTCACAGCGAGCTCCATTGATT
>CANGXD010000272.1 GCA_947457545.1 Gemmatimonadaceae bacterium | reverse complement strand
TCTACGCTCCCGATAAAGATTCACCGTAAAAATACCGTGAATACAACGGAATATCAACGGGAAGAAATCGGGAAGGCCGATATTCCCAGGTCCCCCTACGGCCGTCCAATACTCTCGTAGCGAAACCCCTGCGCCCTCACCACCTCTGGTCTGTACACATTCCGCAAATCCACAAATACCCGGTCCGCCATAAGCCCCCCCAAGCGCTCGAGGTCCAACCCACGGAACTCGTTCCACTCCGTGATGAGCGCCACCGCGTGAGCCCCCTGCGCGGCCGCATACGGATCGTCGCACCACTCCACCCCAGGCAGCAGCGGGCCGGCCTCGTGCATCGCCGCCGGGTCGAACGCCTTCACATGCGCCCCTGCATCCTGCAGCGCCGGCACAATCGACAGGCTCGGCGCGTCGCGCATGTCGTCGGTGTTCGGTTTAAACGCCACCCCCAGCACCGCAATCGTCTTGCCGCGCACGTTCCCGCCGCACGCATTCATGATGCGCCCGGCCATCGCGCCTTTACGGCGATCGTTGATCTGCACGACCGTCTCCACCAGCCGCACCGGGCTGCCGACATCCTGCGCGGTGCGCGCGAGTGCGAGCGTGTCCTTGGGAAAACAGCTGCCGCCGTAGCCCGGCCCCGCATGCAGGAACTTCTTACCAATGCGTCCGTCGAGCCCCATGCCGCGCGCCACATCCTGCACATTCGCGCCAAGCTTTTCGCAGAGGTCGGCCACCTCGTTGATGAACGTGATCTTGGTGGCCAAAAACGCATTGGCCGCGTACTTGGTGAGCTCCGCCGTTTCGAGGCTCGTGATCACCATGGGCGTTTCGCTAAGGAACAGCGGGCGGTAGAGCTCACGCAGCACCGCTTCGGCGCGCGGTGTTTCGCACCCAATGACCACGCGGTCGGGGCGCATGAAGTCGCCAATGGCCGAGCCTTCGCGCAGAAACTCCGGATTCGAGGCCACATCGAAATCGGCCTCGAGGTTGGTGTCGCGAATGAGCTGCGCCACCCGGCGGCCGGTGCCTACGGGGACGGTGCTCTTGGTGACAATGACGGTGTATCCGCGAAGCGCCTGTGCCACGTCTACCGTCGCGGCTTCGACATATCGGAGATCGGCGTGCCCATCGCCACGACGACTTGGGGTGCCAACTGCCAGGAACACCGCATCGGCCGTCGAGACCGCACTCTTGATATCCGTCGTGAAGCGCAGTCGCCCGCTCTGAACACCCCTGGCTACCAGATCCTCGAGGCCAGGCTCATAAATGGGCATTTGACCTTGCAGAATACGCTCGATCTTCCCCTGATCCATGTCCACGCAGGTAACCGAAGATCCAAACTCGGCAAAACAGGCGCCGGATACGAGGCCGACATAGCCGGTGCCAATCATCGCGATATGCATGGAGTACTGGGAGCAGCAGAGAGTGAAGAATTGGACAACAGCAGGAAGTCCGCGCTGTTGTGACGTTCAGTCGACGAGCAATGCCGCGTTAACGTTACCTATGTTTTCAGCTGGCGGACAGCCGCGCGGGCCGTGGAAGCACTGCTCCGCCACACCATGTATCCGATGGCCGCACCCCCTGCGAGGATGAACATGTCCGTGCTACTCGCCGGGGCGAGTCCGAACGCCACCGGAAGCAGATGCAAAAGGCCACTGACTAATGCGCTTCCCGCCACGGCAATCCAAGGGTTGCCGCAGCGTGCATACAGCCAGCCCAGCGGAAACGTGAGGGCGAGCAACCAACAAGCCGAGATCACCCACGCCAAAGGCGAGTCGGTGCTGACGAGTGGTTGAATGAGCGTCCATCCCAGCAGCGGCGTAAAGGCCAGCGAATCGGCGCTCACGTACGCGCCCGTCGTCCGCAGGCGCATAACGGAGGTCGTGACATCAGCAGTAACGACCAACGATCGCGCGTCATCAACAGTGCGGCCCCTAAAGGCCTCAGGCACACGAACGGATGGCATGGTGAGCCCCCATCGTGATGCGCGCCGCAACACTGTGAGCTCTATGTCGTTGCCATGCTTGGCTAACTGCAGCCACGCCGAACTGTCGTTGGGCAAATGCACGAACAGCAGCGGAATCTGCCCGTAGAGTGGGTCGGTACCGCGCACCGTGACGCCCGCCGTCATTGGAAACTGTTCGAACGCAATCTGCTGAATGATCGGCCCGCTCCAACCGCGCTTTATGCGCGTAGTGCCCACGAACGCCGAGTCGGTCATGCCTTCGTACCACCCGTGCCCGGGCACATGCCCAAACGCACTCGGCGTAACGCTGGCGCTTTCCGAACGCATCGCCTCTAGCCCCGTAACCGGCGTAAGCATATACGCACTCCACGCCACCACCGCACATACCAGCGCGCTCCACGCCAATGCCAGCACACTCAGCTGCGCGCGCGACGCCCCTCGCTGCCATCGCCACCCGAGCACCAGCAGCGCACCCAGCACGCCGCCAACGGTATTGCTCATGACATCGGCCAACGCCGGCGAACGTCCCGGCGGCAGCCCCACCGATTGCAGCGCTTCAACGCCCACCGTAAACAGCAGAGACGCCACCACCACGCGCCACAGAGTCCAGCGTCGCAACCCCAGCGCCGCGCCAAAGGGCACGAACATCGCCACGTTGCTGATGACATCCGTGAGCCACAAGCTCCCGCAGCGCACGCACCACGCCGGCGGAATCTGCTCCGCCGCCATCCCTCCAAACGGCAACAGCGTGGCCGCAATAATCAGCGCCACGCTGCCAACGAGGGCTGCCCCTCGCACCCTACTCAAAACTCAAAGACCGCCGAGCTCGTCACCCGCCCGAACCAGCCCCCTCACTTGAGCACCGCCTTCGCAATCGTCTGCAACTGCATATTAGACGTCCCTTCGTAAATCGTCCCAATCTTCGCATCCCGGTAAAACTTCTCCACGGGATACTCCCGCGTGTATCCGTACCCGCCAAAGAGCTCCACGCACAGCGACGTCACCCGCTCGCACATCTGCGACGCATACAGCTTCGCCATCGCGCCTTCACGGGCAATGTCGCGCCCCGCGTCTTTCAGCCGCGCCGCGTTATACACCATGAGCCGCGCGGCCTCGAGCTCCGTCGCTGCTTGCGCCACCTGAAACTGAATGCCCTGGAACTCCGACAAGGACTTCCCGAACTGCTTGCGCTCCTTGAGGTACGCCGTCGCCGCATTCAACGCGCCCTGCGCCACCCCGAGCATCTGCGCCCCAATGCCAATGCGTCCTTCGTTGAGCGTCTCGATGGCAATCTTGTAGCCCGTGCCCACGTCCCCCAGAACGTTCGCATCGCTCACGAATACGTTCTCGAAATGCAGGCTCGTGGTGCTCGACGCGCGAATGCCCAGCTTGTCTTCTTTTTTGCCCACCGTGAAGCCGGCGTCGCCGCGCTCCACGATGAAGGCCGTGATCCCCTTGTAGCCCATGTCGGGGCGCGTGTTCGCGAACACCACAAACAGGTTCGCTTCGCCGCCGTTGGTAATCCACGCCTTCGACCCGTTCAGCGTCCAGCCGCCCTCCGCACGTTCGGCGCGTGTGGCCAAGCCAAACGCATCCGACCCCGAGCCTGGCTCCGAGAGCGCGTAGGCACCAATCGTGTCGCTCGTCATGCGTGGCAAAATGCGCGCGCGCTGCTCGGCGTTACCGTAGCGATGCAGCGGATAGTTCACGAGCGTGTTCTGCACATCCACCTGAATGGCGGCGCTTGCGTCCACCTTGCTCAGCTCTTCCACGGCCAGCGTGACCATCATGAGCGACCCGCCGGCGCCGCCGTACTCGTCGGGGAGCTCGATGCCCATGAGCCCCAGCTCGAAGAACTTGGCCGTGAGCGCGGAGTCCACTTTGCCCGCGTCTTCCATGGCGCGCACACGCGGCGCCACCTCGGCGGCAGCCAGGTCGGCAACGGCACTGCGAAAGAGTTCCTCTTCTTCCGAGAGGATGGTGAGAGGGGGGCGCGAGAGGTCGGTCACTGGGGGAGTCATCGCTGGGCCATCGGGAAGGGGAGCGCTACGACGGCTCCCGTGGGTGGGTACGTGTGATTTAAGACGACGCACCCCCGGAAAGTAGTCGGGAGCGTCACCTTTTTTTGCGAGAACGTTCGACAGGAAGGTCGGTGGCACGCCATGGCCGGGTCCGGCACAGGGGTTGCCCCGTAGGGTGAGTGTGACGGAAACGCCCGTCACGTGACGATTCTGTGCTCACCCTCGCCACATCCATGTCAAACCGTTTGCCCGCAGCTACTTACGTAGCAGAATACGCAGCAGAGCCCGTGCGCCGTTGGCGCGTGGCTCGCGC
>CANGXD010000271.1 GCA_947457545.1 Gemmatimonadaceae bacterium | reverse complement strand
GCAACCGTGGGTCGTCCACGCGGTAGCACCCATGATCCCCACCTCCCTCACGCCCACCTCAAGTGCCGCGGTCAAACCGCTGCACGAGATTCTCGACGCGATTGATCGCGCCGAGAGCACTGGTGCGCGGGTACAGCTGGCGGCATCGCTGCTGTACGACATGGGCTTCGATCGGGTGATGATCATCCTCCGCGACCCGTCGCTCAATCCCACGGTCGTCGCGCATGCGGGGACCCCGGAATCGACGTCGCTGACCGGGATGGCGCTCAAGCCGTTGCCTGGCGCGGTCTGGCGCCGCCGGTTGCCGCACCTTGAACGCTTCCGGGTGGGCGACCTCTATCTGCTCGACGGCAGTGACCCGTGGGTGGCGCGCGAATTCTTCGGCGCTGAGCCGTCGCCGGCAAGCAATGGGACCGACTGGCTCCCCACCGACCTGATGCTGGCGATCATGCGTGGCCCGCGTCAGGACGTCATCGGCACGATCAAACTGGCGGGTGCGCGCGACGGCCGTCGCCCCGGCGATACACGGCTTCGCGATATCTCCGCAATCGTCCGTCACCTGTCGGCGCGCGTGTCCTTCGATGCCCTCGAAGCGCTCGCCTTGCAACGCCATGAGCGGCTGTCGCTCCTGCAGGAAGCCGGCGCATCGCTCACGCGCTCGCTCGACGAACAGGAAATCATGCGCGAGCTCGCGCGTCAGGTGCAGCGTGCGCTGCGCTGCGACGGCGTGGCCGTGCTCGTCCCCGACCTGCAGAACGACATTCTGACCACCGCGCTCCGGCTGGTGCGTGGTGTGGAGCGTCCGCGCTCACAGGTGCGGTTGGGTGAAGGGTTGGTGACCGAAGTCGCGCGCACTGGTCGACCGGTGCGGGTAGGCGACCGAGAAGCCGATCGTGCGCGTGAGAAGGCCGGGTTGCTGCCGCCGCTCTCGATGTACGACATCGTCGGCGAATCTGGTGCGGCCACGAGTGTGGTGGCGGTGCCCATTCGCGTGGGCATTCGCCTGCTGGGCGTGCTCGCGGTGCACTCGACCAACGCCGACATGTACACGGCGGAAGACGAGGAAATGCTCGCGACGATGGCCTCGCAGGCGGCGACCGCCATTGCGAACGCGCGCCGGTATGCCGAAAGCGAACGCGAACGTCGCACCACCGAAGCACTCGCCGACGTGGCGCGTGCCGTCGGCGAAAGCTTGCGACTGGGTGAAGTGCTTCGGCTCATTCTGCGTCACGCGGTCTCGTTGCTGCACGTCGAAGGTGCCTGCATTGCGTTGCGCACCGGCGACTACCTGCACATTGTCGCCTCGAGCGGCAGTGCCGACGTGCTGAGTGGCGTGCACCTGCCGGTCAACGCGAGTCTGATTGGGCGCTCGGTGCAGACCAACGAGCTCATTCTCGTCAATGAGTTCACCACCGAGACGGCGCTCAACCGTTCGGTGCAGCATCTCATGCGCATTCAGCGCACGCTGATCGCTCCCTTCGTAACGGGTGGCGGGACCATTGGCGCCATTGCGATTCTCAATCGCGACAAGCCGTTCGATCAGGAAGACGCCAAGGTCTTGCAGCGTCTGGCTGATCACGTGTCGGTGGCCATTGTGAACGCGCGCCTGTTCGAGGAGATCGAGAAAGCGACGCGCGAATGGAAGGTGGCGTTCGACAGTACGGCCAGCGGCATCGTGGTGCTCGAGGAATCGCTCACGGTGAGCCGCTGCAACACGCGTGCGGCCGAGCTGTGCGGCTTCAGCGTTCCGTCGCTGCTGGGGCGTCGCTTCCGCGATGCCCTGGTCGGTGCCGGCGAGTCGTCCGAAGGGGCGCAGCTCGACGCCTTCATTGAGCGTGCGCTCATCGACGGCGTGCCGGTGCGCGAAACGGTGCGCGACATGGCCAGCGGGCGTCTCTTCTCGCTGCTGGCCGCGTCGCACCCCGACGGTGGCTGCGTCATCACGTTCGACGATGTCACCGAGACGGCGCGGCTCGCGGAACAGCACCGCAAGGTGCTCGATACGGTCTCCGACGCGATCGTCATTACGGGGCTCGATGGCCGGATTACCTTCGCCAACCCCGCGGCACACCTGCTCTTTGGCCGACAGAATCTTGTGGGCGAACTGAGCACGCGCCTGGTCGTCGACGGATACGCCCCGCAGCTCGAGCGGGAGGAGCATGCCGTGCGGCACGGCGAGAGCCGCCGCTACGAATGCGAAGTCGTGCACGCCGACGGCAGCACGCGCGCGGTGCAGGTGAGTAGCGCGCCACTGCACGAACTCGACGAAGTCGTCGGCACGGTGTCCTGCCTGCGCGACGTAACGGTCCAGCGTGCCGACGCCATGGCCCGCCTGCGCAGTGAAGCGCTGTATCATCGGCTGGTGGAGAACGCGACCGACGCGATTTTCACCGTCGATATCGATGGGCATTTCACGTCGGTGAACGCCGGCTTCCTCCGCGAAGCGGGGCTGACGCGCGAGCAGGTGCTCGGGCAGCATTTCCTGGTGATGGTCGATCCCGCCGATCGGGCGTTTGCCGACGCCGAGATGCGCGCCACGCTCTCCGGCGAGCGCCGGCGGTTGCAGGTGCGGTGCCTCGGCGAGCGCGGATCGCGTCTCACGATGGTGACGAGCGCCCCGTTCGAAGAGGGCGGTGTCGTGGTGGGCGCCGTGGGCATTGTCCGTGACATCACGAACGATGAAATCCGGCGCGAGACCACACTGCAGCAGGCGCGACTTGCCGCGGTGGGACAATCGCTCGGCCGTGTCGCGAACGAGCTGAACAACCCGCTCGCCAGTCTGCTGGCCGTCGCGGAGTTGCAGACGACGTCGACCACCATGAGTGCCGACGATCATCGCGCGGTATCGCAGATCGTCGACGAAGCACGACGCGCGTCGCAGATCGTGGGACAGTTGCTCGACACCACGGGCGAGGCGCCGCAGCTTGGTGGGACGCGTGCACCGGTAGACGTGAACACCGTCTTGCGTCGCGCTCTCGATCACCACAGTTACACCATGCGCTCGCTTGGCGTGGTGGTGTACAGTGATCTTGCCCCCGCGCTTCGTTACGTCGACGGTGACAGTCTGCAGCTGCAGCAGGTCATTTCGAACATCATGACGAACGCCGAGCAGGCACTGTCGGAGCATCACGGTCGCCGTGAGCTCACGGTGCGTTCGTCCATGGATGGCGATCAGGTTCGCATCGCCATTCAGGATTCGGGGCCGGGCATCCCGTCGACGTATCTGGACCGGATCATGGAGCCGATGTTCACGACGCGCGGGGCACGCGGGCACCGCGGACTCGGCCTGACGATCACGCACACGATTGTGCGCGACCATGCGGGTCACCTCGAAGTGCAGTCGAATCCGGGCGACGGCGCGTGCTTCACGATTGTGCTTCCCGCGCTCGACGCGTCGGCCACGATCATGCGCCAGGGTGCGGGGAGTGCGCATCTCGCAGAGACGGTCACGCCGCCTGTGCCCGAGCCCACCACGGCGTCCGCTTCGCACGGGAAGCACATTCTCCTCATCGAGGATGAGCCCACGTTGCGTTCGGCCATCAGCCGGTTCCTGCGTGGCACCGGGTACGAAGTGGACGTCGCCGAGAGCGGCAGCGCGGCGCTCGACGCGCTGTCGCGGACCTCGTTCGACCTCATTCTGCTCGACCTCCGCATGGAGGGGATCACGGGCGAGGATGTGTACGAAACGATGCAGGCGACGCACCCGGAGCAGGCGCAGCGCGTGGTGTTCATGACGGGCGACCTGCACAGTGCGCAGGCGTCGCGATTTATCCGCCTCACGGGACGCCCGGTGCTGGCGAAGCCGTTCACGCTTGCCGAACTGGCGGCGCGCGTACAGCAGCTGTTGGCGGCCCAGGCCTCCTAGGGGAAACCGCGGCGGTTGCTGCGCGCCTGCCATCTGTGTGGCTGCCGTCTGCGGGACTCGGCGCGCTGCGGCGGGATTACGCCGAGACGGCGGACGGCAGGAGCCCAGACGGCAGGGGCGGCGAAACGGCGGCGGTTCCTGCGCGCCTGCTATCTGTGTGGCTGCCGTCTGCGGGACTCGGCGCGATGCGGCGGGATTACGCCGAGACGGCGGACGGCAGGAGCCCAGACGGCAGGGGCGGGGGAACGGCGGCGGTTCCTGCGCGCCTGCTATCTGTGTGGCTGCTGTCTGCGAGACTCGGCGCGATGCGGCGGGATTACGCCGAGACGGCGGACGGCAGGAACTCAGACCGCAGGGGCGGGGAAACGGCGGCGGTTGCTGCGCGCCTGCTATCTGTGTGGCTGCCGTCTGCGGGACTCGGCGCGATGCGGCGGGATTACGCCGAGACGGCG
>CANGXD010000270.1 GCA_947457545.1 Gemmatimonadaceae bacterium | reverse complement strand
CATTCTCGGACCCGCACTGGGCGGCTTCCTGGCCGGAGCGGACAACGACAATGGCAGTGCCCTTGGCCGTGTGGCGCACGCGGCCGCCATCATGTCGCTCGTGGCCTTCGTGCTGACGCTGGTGCGCCTTCCCGAATCACTCCCGCCCGAAAAGCGCCGCGCCCCAGACACCCGGCGCGTGGGGATGGGTGTGTATTTCACGAGACCGGTGCTGCGCGGATTGTTGGTCGCCACCATTGTCGTGGTCGCGGCCGTCGCGTTGCTGCAAAGCACACTCGCCCTCTATTCCGCCGAACGCTTTGCCGTAGGCCCCCGCACACTGGGGTGGATGTACGGGTTCACGGGCGTCATTTCGGTAGCGGTGCAGGCCGGCATCATCGGGAAGCTCACGACGCGCTTTGGTCCCCACAAACTGGCGACGGTCGGCATCGTGTTCACGGCCATCGGCATACTCGGCGTTCCGTTCGCCACCAACATTCCGTTACTGCTGGTGGCGCTGTCGATCTTCGCGGTGGGATCGGCGCTCTTCAATCCCAGCATGAGCGGCCTTGTGGCTGCGTCGGCCGCACCACACGAACGCGGCGGCGTGCTGGGCGCGTATCAGGGCGCGTCGTCGCTCGGCCGCGTCCTCGGCCCTGTTTTGGGAAGCGGCGTCGCCAGCCTCGTCGGACTCGGTGGCCCATTCATCGTGGGCGCCGTCGTGTGCGTGGCAGGATCACTGCTGGTCGCCCGACAGGGAAGGAAGTACGCCGCCGCGTAGTCGGTCCCGGCGGCGTCCGACCACCTGCGCACACCGAGCTTACCGGCCAGGTCCTCCCACCACGCGCTTCACCAGCGTCCCTCGCGGGAGCGACGTCGTCGCTTCTACGCCGTTCATCACGTACACCTGCTCTGCCGGCACCGAACTCGGGTAACGCTGCACGAACTGCTGTGCGGTCATCGTCTGATCGAGCGTCACGATCTCCACGCGCGCCGGCTGCACGCCCAGCGCGGCGGCGTCGGTCAGCGGACGGAACGAGCGCAGCGCCGCTTCGATGGCCGGACCCTGCTGCGCGGTCACCTGCGGGACGGTGAGCCCCAGCAGCACATACGTACTGCTCCCGTATGTCAGCGCGACAGCCAGTCCGCTCAGCGTCCCCTGCTGCGTCTGTGCGTCGAACGCCGCCATGACAGCGCCAATGCCATTGATGGTGGTCTGTCCCGATTGCTTCACCGTCACGCCCTGCTGTTGCAGCAACCCCTGCAGCGCTTGCGTGGGCGTGCCCTGTCCCGGCACGAGCTGAATCTGCGCACCGTTGTCGGGGCTCACGGCCACCACGGCATCGGGCTGATTGGCGGTCTTCCACCCAGTCGGGAAATCGAGCTGAAAACGCAGGTCGGGGTGCAGAAAGCGCGTGCCGGTGAAATACCCCTGCCGCGGATTTTCTCCGAACACCATGCCGTTCACCACGCGCAAATACGATTCGCGATTCACGGCTTTGCCTGTCAGCGCCGCCGGCGCCGTTTGCGCAATGCGCTGCTCCGCGCGCTGAATGCGATTGCCCGGATCGGGGTGCGTGCTCTGCCACTCGGGCACGCGTCCCGCGCCTCCACTCAGTCGCCCGAGCGTGGTGAAGACTTTGGGCGACTCGCGCACATCGAACCCCTGCGCGAGTGAATACTGAAAGCCGAGCGCATCGGCCTGCAGCTCGTCGTCACGGCCGAACTTGAGAAAGAGCAGTGACGCGCCGGTGCCCAGCAAATCACCGTACTTGGCAATGGTGGGCGACACGATACTCGCACCCACCAACCCGATCTGCGCCAACTGCTGTTGGCTCATCGACGCGACGGAGTGCTTGGCGGTGACGTGTCCGATTTCATGGCCCACCACTTCGGCGAGCTCGGCTTCACTGTTGAGATACGTCATGAGCCCGCGCGTCACGAAGATGAATCCGCCTGGATAGGCGAACGCATTTACGGCCGCATCATCGAGCACATGGAATTCCCACGGGAGCGACGGCCGCTCCGACTTGGCGGCCATCTGTGTCCCAAGGCGTTTGACGAGCGCCTGCGCAGCAGTGCTTGGAACTTCGCCCACACGCCGCAAGTCGTTCTGCGACGCCTCGCGTCCCATCTGCACTTCCTGAGACTCGGAAATGAGCGACAGCTCGCGCCGCCCAGTCACGGGATTGGTGGCGCAAGCTGTCAGCAACGACAACGTGATGACGGTCCCGACAATGGGCATACAGCGAGGCATCAATGCTCCG
Organism: Gemmatimonadaceae bacterium; assembly: GCA_947457545.1. GTDB lineage: Bacteria > Gemmatimonadota > Gemmatimonadetes > Gemmatimonadales > Gemmatimonadaceae > Gemmatimonas. The sequence continues at coordinate 2,120 of CANGXD010000270.1, read as the reverse complement.
GGTGAATGTCTCCCAAAACAATATCAGCCGAGCAAGGAGTATGCCCGTTGTCGCTACCCTTCGCCTCTGTTGCCGCTAGGGCGCACCTTACGGCGCGATCGTGTACGCGAAGGTCACGTCGATATCCGTATCGCCCACGCACGACGTGGCCGTGGCCACCTTCGGCGACGAGTCGTAGTGGCAGAGCACCACGCGCGCCGTGCCGGCGGTCGCGGTGGCCGTCAGCGCCTTGGAGAAGCGGAGTCCCAACGGACGATTCTGACCATCCACATCCGTCGTCGTGATCGTCGCGCCCGTACCGGTCACCGTGTAGAACACGCGGTGCTCATTCGCTTCCTTCTGTACTTCGGCCGTGATGTCTTCGGCCGGCGTCTTGAGACGGTTCTCGAACTTGACGGTACCCGTATAGGTCACGCCGCGCCGGAGCGCCGGAATGGCAACCTGCGCCGACGGGGCGGTCGATCCGTTGCCATCGGCATCGTCGATGTACGTCTCGAGCGCCGCGCCACCGGTCGTGGGCGTCAGCGTCAACGTGACGCGCGAAATGATCTCCGACTCGCCACCGGGCGCCGTGGTCGAATCACCGCAGGCCGCCAACGAGACGAGTGCCGCAGAACCAAGCACCATGACACGGCGGGACGAAAACTTGTGCATCGTAAATCTCCAGTGTGTGAAAGGTTGATGATGGGTGAAACTCAGAACGGCATCGTCACTCGCACGACCACATCGCGACCGGCATCGTTGACGAACAACCGGTAGCGACTCAGGTAATCGCGATACCGGGTATCGAGGGCGTTGTTCACCGACACCGACACGTCGGCAGTCCGCCCGAGCATGTGGATGGCGCGCGTACCCGCTTCCAACTGCAACAACGCATAGCCTGCTGTTGGCAGGGTGTATACCGTGCCTGCCGGCACACCGTCCTGCTGACGCACGAGCAATGCGCCGGTGCCCACGAACCACTCGCCGAGCACGCGACGTGATCCCATGAACCGCGCCGACACGTTGATGCGATCGGCGGGCATGTCGTACAACGCTTCTCCGGTAGCGCGCCGCGTGCCGCGCACCAGCGTACCATTCGCCGAAAATTGCAGACGTGATTCGGGCGTGTACGACGACGACAGCTCCAACCCGCGCAGCCGTGCATCCGCTTGTGCGTAGCGGAATCCCGGAAAGGCTCCGCGAATGGTTTGCACCGGCTGCGTAGGCTGGAGGTAGATGAACCCCGACACCGTGTTCGAATACGCCGCCGCTTCCATTTGTACGGTGCGACCACGGTAGCGCACCGTGCTCTCCACACCGAGTGATACCTCGGGATCGAGCGCGCTGTCACCGAGTTCGTATTGCGCCGTGCCGTGATGCACACCCTGCGCATACCGTTCATTCACCGTCGGCGGGCGCCACGCGCGCGCGACACGCACCGCGACGTCGAGTCCGTCGCGCAACAGATACGCCGCGCCGAGCGAGCCGGCCATGTTGCGCCATGACGTGGTGCCGGCCGGACTGCGAATACCCACGTCGCCAAAGGCAATCGTGCTCTGTGAAATCAGATCGCCACGCAGGCCGGTAAGGATGGACAGCCGGCCGAGCCCGAGCTCTTCCTGTGCGTACACCGCCCCCTGCCACAGGTCATACCCGGGAATGAGGAACGCTTTTCCGAGCGTCTGATTCCCCTGCGCCAGAGCGCTCGTTCCCACGGTGCCGCGCCAGCCCTTGTAACGCGCGTGCGTGTACCGTACGTCGAGCGAGTTGCTGAACAACTTGAGGTTGAACGCCGGCTCATTGCGGAAGCGCAGCGGTCCGTGATTGTCGTACTCGCGACGATGATTGTATTGCAGTCCGTACACCACTTCGAGGCGCGCGTCGTTGGCGAAATCGCGCACCGTACGCAGTTGCATCGTGCTGTGCGCCACACGCTGATTGGGGCGACCAATGTCATACGTGAACGCCGAGTCGCGCGGGGCCATCGTCATGGCACGCTGCAAGTCGTCGGCATTGCCCACGTGCGCCTGCCGCAACACGCCGAGCTCCGTGGCGAAGCGCGAGAACGACAGCTCGGCGCGTCCCCAGCTGCGCCGTATGCCAAGGGCGAGACTGCCGTTGAGCTCACGAAAGCCCGT
>CANGXD010000269.1 GCA_947457545.1 Gemmatimonadaceae bacterium | reverse complement strand
GTGGGCACAGGAAGCGGCCACGCAGCATGTGGCCGATGTGCAGGTCACGCCACCGCGCGGGGCGATTCTCGATGCCACCGGCACCGTGCTCGTGGAAACACGCGAGCAGGTCCAGATCATCGTGGAGCCGCACAATCTGCGTGTGGCCGAACGCAAAGGCGCCGACGGAAAAAAGCGCAAAGTCGATTCGCGCGTGATTCTCCGCAAAGCGCTCAAGGATTTGCGCGTCCCCGACATGTGGGTGAAGCGCGCCTTCGACCGCAAGAGATACAAGTGGGTGGAGATTCCACAGAAGTTCGCGCCCTCCGACGTCGAGCGGTTGCGCAACCTGCCGGGCGTCGTGCTGCGCTCGCAGCTCACGCGGATCAACTCCACGCCGCAGGGGCTCGCAGGTATTGTGGGCGTGGCCACCGCTACCGGTAACGCGCGCAGCGGCCTCGAAAGTGAGCTCGACGAATTCCTGAGCGGCAAAGAGGGGCGCGACTCCGTGGTTGTCGATGGGCGTGGCAGACGGATCAAGTCGCCGATGCTCAACTCGCTCGCCGCGCGGCCCGGCCACAACGTCACGCTCACGATCAATCAGCAGTTGCAGGAGATCGCCGAGGAGGCGTTGGCCAACGCACGGCAACGCACCGGAGCGACCGGCGGCGACGTGCTCATCCTCGATCCGCGCGACGGGGCGGTTCTCGCGATTGCCGGCATCCGCAATGGGAAGGCGGCGTATTCCGGCAACGGGCTCACGGAGGCGTTCGAGCCCGGCTCGGTGATGAAGCCGTTCATTCTGGCGCGCCTGCTCGACCTCAAGCGCATTGAACCGGATCAGTGGTTCAATACCTACAACGGCGAGTGGAAGTACGGCGTCAAGAAGTACAGCGACACGTACAAGGCCGAGCGCATGACGGTGCGCGACATCGTGCGCTTCTCGAGCAACATCGGGACCGTGCAGGCCTCCATGCAGCTCTCTGATGGTGAAGAGTACGAAGCGCTGCGCGACTTCGGGTTCGGCGTGCCCACCGGCGTGTCGTATCCATCGGAATCGCGCGGCGACGTCAAGCGGCCGCCGTACTCCTCGCTGGATCATGCGCAGATGTCGATTGGCTATGCCATGACGGCTACGCCACTGCAGATCGCCACCGCCTACGCGGCGATTGCCAACGGTGGCGAGCTGCTCGAACCGTCGCTCGTGCGTGAAGTGCACGATGCCGATGGCGTGCTGGTCTACAAGCACAAGCGCACGGTCGTGCGGCGTGTCGTGTCCGCCGAGGTGTCGCAGCTCATGCGCGACATGCTCAAGAGCGTTGTGGATAGTGGCACGTCGACGGCCGCCGACATGCAGCAGTTCGATGTCGGCGGCAAGTCGGGGACTGCCCGTCGTGTGCGCGACAACGGCCGTGGCTACGAAATCGGCAAGTACAACTCGAGCTTCGCCGGCATGTTCCCCGTGGAGAAGCCGCAGTACGTCATTGTGGCGCGACTCATCGACCCGGTGGGCACCTACTACGGCGGACTCGTCTCCGGCACCATGGTGAACGATCTGCTGCAGTCGGCGATCGCCACGCGCGACGCGTCGCTCGATCGTACGGAGCTCGCGCGCCTGGCGCGTCCCATGCCGGCACCGCTTCCCAAGCCGCTTACTCCAGAACAGCAGCTGCGCGCCGAACGCGAAGCGGCGCTCTTCGATTCACTCAAGGCGCCGGAGCCTCCCAAGGCCGAGCCGCTGCCCATGCCGTCGCGCATCGTGGTGGAACTCCCGTTTGCCGTCACCCGCGACGTCAGGCGGAAGGCCGAAGGCGAAATGCGCCCCATACCGTCGGTGTACGGATTGTCGGCGCGTCAGGCTGCGCGCACCCTGTACGCTGCCGGTTTTCAGGTGAGTGTCCTGGAAGGCAGCAGCGTGCGCACGCGCCCCGCCGCAGGGGCATTGCTGCGCGCCGGCTCCACGGTGCAACTCGAAACACCCAAGTGAGTCTTACGTGACCATCGATACCGGCTCGTCTGCCGACAAGGCACCGACACCCGTTGCCGTGAGTACGCTGCTCGACGCGTTACGCGACGCCGGGCTGCTGGTGGGGTATTCGCCGGATGTCCCCGAGACGGTCACCGATCTCGTCGACGACAGCCGTCGTGTGCGGGGCGGGGCGGCCTTCCTCGCGGTGAAGGGCGCGGCGCAGGATGGACATGCGTGGCTGCCTCAGGTGCACGGGGCGGGGGCTGCACTCGCGATCGTGGAAGACGCGGGCGCCGCCGAAGCCGCAGGGCTTCCGTATCTGCACGTGCGCGACGGACGTCGTGCGGCCGCCGTAACCGCAGCCGCCTTTCACGGATGGCCGGCGCGTTCGCTCACGCTGGTCGGTGTGACCGGTACCAACGGTAAGACCACCACGGTGGGACTGCTGCGTCATCTCCTCGACGATGCCTCGCATCGCGCGGCGTCCATTGGCACGCTCGGGGTACTGCTGGGCAGCGAAGGCACGCCGTTTCCTGGTGGCAGCGGACTCACGACGCCCGGGCCCGTGGAGTTGCAGCGGTTGCTGCGCGCGCTCGTCGACATGGGTGTCACGCGAGTCGCCATGGAGACCTCGTCGCATGCGCTCGATCAGCGTCGCGTGGAGGGGCTCACGTTTGCGGCGGCGGTGTTCACCAATCTCACCCGCGATCATCTCGACTATCACGGCACCATGGAAGCCTACCGCGCGGCCAAGCTGCGGCTGGTCGGGCTGCTGGCGCGTGACGGCGTCGCGGTGCTCAACGCCGACGATCCCGCCTGGCAGGGGGTGACCAACGCGCCGCGCACCCTCACCTTTGCCGCGCACGATACCGGCGCCGATGTCGCGGCGCGCGACGTGGAATACGTCGCCTCGGGGAGCGGCTTTCTGTTGGTGACCGCCACCGGCGCGCATCCGGTGACACTCCCGCTCATTGGCGATTTCAACATCGCCAACGCGCTCGGGGCTGCTGCGGTCGCGTTGGCACTCGGCATGCCCGTGTCCCAGGTCGCGCAGCGCCTCTCCAACTCGCCGCAGGTGCCGGGCCGGTTGGAGCTGCTGCGTACGTCGCCCACGGTGCTGCGCGACTACGCGCACACGCCTGATGCCCTCGATCGCGCGCTGTGCGCGGTGCGTCCGTTCACGCGCGAAAGCGCGGAGCGCGCCGGGCGGCTCATCGTGCTCTTTGGCTGCGGCGGCGATCGTGACCGCGGCAAGCGTCCCGAAATGGGACGCATTGCCGAAGCACTGGCCGACATGATCATCGTGACCAGCGACAATCCGCGTACCGAAGATCCCGAGCGTATTCTCGACGATATCGAGGCCGGCATGCGCGAAGGGAAACATGTGCGCATTGTCGACCGTCGCGACGCGATCGCGTACGCATTGCAGCACGCCGCGCCGCATGACGTCATCGTGCTCGCCGGCAAGGGACACGAGACGTATCAGATTCGCGGCACGACATCGTATCCTTTCGACGAGAGTGTGATCGTGGCCGAGTTGTCACGTGAGTTGTTGTCGCACGACGCACCGCCGGAGGGCGCATGAGCGTCACGCTCAAGGCCGGCACCGCATTCAACGCAATCCCGGCCGTCTCGCCCGACATGGCACACGCCTACTGGACGTTCGAGCGTGTGGCGCAGGCGCTCGGCACTGGCCCCAGTATGCCCAACCCGCTTGCCGGTGTGTCCACCGATACGCGGCACATTGCGCGCGGGGATCTGTTCGTCGCGCTGCGCGGCGACCGGTTCGATGCGCATGACTTTCTGGCGCAGGCGCGCGAGGCGGGCGCGGCGGCGTTCGTCGTCAGTGATGCGACGAAGGCGGCGGGGCTTGGTGTGCCAACGTATGTCGTGCCCGACACGCTCGTCGCGCTGGGGCAGCTCGCGCACGCGTGGCGCAAGGCGTGGGGACGCAGTGTCGTGGCCGTGGCCGGCTCCAACGGCAAGACCAGCACCAAGGAGCTGCTCAAGGCGGCCTTCGGGCGCACGTTCACGGTGCACGCCACCAGCGGCAATCTCAATAACCTCATTGGCGTGCCGCTCACGCTGCTCGCCATTCCCAGCGACGCCGAAGTGGCCATCGTGGAGTTGGGGACCAATACGCCGGGAGAAGTGGCCACGCTGCGTGCCATCACGGCGCCCGATGTCGCGGTGCTTACCAGCATCGGTGAAGAGCATCTCGAGGGCTTGGGCGACTTGGCCGGTGTGCTGCGCGAGGAGTGCGACGTGTTCCACGGCGTCACGCTCGCTGTGGTACCGGCGGCGCACCCCGAAGTGGAGCCGTTCGCTCGCGACCGCGCACAAGCCATCATCAGTGCGGGCCTCACGGGTAGTGGTGTGGTCCCTGAGCAGTGGGGGCTCGATGCCGAAGGGCGTCCGTGGCTCGAC
>CANGXD010000268.1 GCA_947457545.1 Gemmatimonadaceae bacterium | reverse complement strand
GCTTCTTTTGCCGCTTCCCGTAGGTCAGCGACGCTCGCTCAGGCGACATCCCACTCGTCGCCTGTCGGCGCATTGGGGTCGCCCGTAAAGCGGACCGGTCCGATGGCGCGAAACTCTGCCAGCACGTCTGCCATGGGCCGCTTGGCGGCAAAGGGCAGTACCTGCAGCACCGGCGTGCCGTGATCGGTCACGATCAATGGCTCGCCGGTCTCCTCGACGTGGCGGAAGTACTCGAGCATTCGTGCCTTGAGCGCACTCTTAGAGATGGTGACCATAGTCATAATTGTAGTCATATTGTGCGTATGTGCCAGTTGTGTTGCCCTGTCTACCACAGTCTCTGTGAGGGTTCGTCCCCCGTGTCGTCACCAACCGAGCAGCTCACTACGGCCCGCCTCGTGCTCCGTCCATACCGTGACGGCGACGTCGACCACATTGTCGCGTACGCCACGCTTGAGCCGTGGAGTCGCTACCTGCCTGTACCCGTGCCGTACACGCGCGATCATGCGGTGGAGTTCGTCGCCGAGATGATGGCGTTGGATCCTGTTGTCCATGAGGCGTGGGCGATCACGTTGGACGATACGGTGGTGGGCGGCATCAACATCCGGTTCTTCTGCGACGGCATGATTGGCGAGCTGGGGTGGTCGCTGGCGCCGTGGGTGTGGGGGCAGGGGTGCGCCACAGAGGCTGCGCGGGCCGTGCTGGATACGGCATTCACCGGGCGCCAGCAGCTCGTCCGCGTGCGGGCCATGGCCGACGTGCGCAATGTTCCATCGCAGCGCGTCATGGAGAAGATCGGACTTGTCCGCGAAGGGACACTTCGGCAGAACCGCACCACGCGCGGTGAACTGATTGACGAAGTGTGGTACGGCATCTTGCGCGAGGAGTGGTTGGCTTAAGTCCACCCGCATGGCCCTTTCGTTACGACAACGCCCGACACACCACCTCGCCCGGAAGCAGCGCGCGAACGATCCGCACATCGGCGTCGAAGCGATGTGTACCATCGAGCGACGGTGTGTTGATGCGGTCCATGCGGAAAGCGCGGGGCGCCTGCGCGGTGACATCGTAGGCCAGTAGGTACCACACGGGTAGCTGAATCAATACGCCGTGCGGTTCGACGAACCGCGTGGACGCGCGTCCATTGCGGTCGCGATACCCGAAGCGGAGTGCGAGCCCCTCGTACGCGGCGCGTTCGACAAGGGACATCAACTCGGGGACGCCGGTGCCGGCCAGAGTTCGGACCGCGTCACTGGCTGGCGGGCCAACATGGATGCGGCGGCAGAGATCACGCAGCGCGCGCGCGCGCGCCGGCGGCAGGGAAGACAACAGCTTTGGCACCACGCGCTCGGCACGCCGTCCCCACGGTAGTGGTCCCGCAAGCGGACCGATGGCCTGCGCGATGCGCACGGCGAGCCACAGCGACACGACATCCTCGACGGCCAGATGCACGGCCGTGAGTCCGCGCCGTCCTTCGAGCCGAATCCCGCCCCCGGGGCCCGGTTCGCCCGTGATGCTGAGGCCTTGCTCCCGCAGCGTCGCAAGGTCTCGACGCACGGTGCGCTCGCTGACACCCAGCGCGACCGCGAGCGCGTCGACGGTGGTTTCTGCAGCGGCCTGAAGACGCTCGCGAAGCTCGAAGAGACGGATGGCGCGGGACACGACCATGGCGCGTGAGAGGACAGAATAATTACTGACAGTTCTTGTCAGGGTTGCCCGTATCGTACTCAGACCACGCCGCGCGCACCAGCGAGTCAGTGTGGATCCGCACGCGACCCGTCACCCCGACTCTTCCATACCATGTCACAGTCTGCCACCACGACGCCCACCACGACACCCTGCCTCGAAATCGCCGTGTACGACGTGCACACCTCGGCGCTCGACGAATTCCCTGCGCAGCAGGTTGCCGTTCACGACGCGTTGCGAGCAGTGCCCGGATTCATTGCTTCAGAGCGGCTCCAAGGACTTTCTACCCCGACGCTCTTTGCCGACTACATCACGTGGGCATCGCGTGAGTCGGCCGAGGCCGCGGCGGCACAGATGGCCGTAATGCCAGTGGCGGCGGGGTTCATGGCGTCGATCAGAACAATGCGTACATTCGCACATCTGCCCGTTCAACCGTCAACATCCGGAGAAGGTGGACTCTGATCAATCCCGTAGCCGTGCAAAGGGCGCGCGGAACGCATCGGCTGCGGATACTGCGGCCGAAGCGTCGCTCGCCCGTCTGCGCAACCTTGGCCCGGTATCGGCACACCTGCTTGTATCGGCGGGCATTCGCGCACCACAGGAGCTGCGGGCGTTGGGTGCTGTTGGCGCCTTTCGTCGGGTACTCTTTCATCGCGCGGGGCGGGTGAGCACCAACCTGCTCTGGGCGCTGGAAGGGGCCCTGCGGAATGAGCGATGGGACAGGCTGGATGCGGAGACGCGGGCGCAGTTGCTGGCGGAGCTCAATGGAGGAAGCCTCGCGGTGCCCGATTCCGCTCGACAAAAATGACTGTGTGGCCGTCGTCGATTACGCGGAGTCACCATCGGTGCGCGCGTTTTCGCGGGCGCGTCGTGCCGCGCTTTTCCATAAGCACGGCCGATCACACTCAGCGGAACTGCGTCTTGGACGCTGCTATCGAGAGTGCATAGGCTGGGACCATCACCCTAGCCAAGGATCCCGATGTCCCGACGACGCTTTCTCACGCAGTTGCCGTTCGCCCTGCTCGCCCTAACGCTGGTCGCACCCCTGGCGGCGCAACACGCGCTAACGCCGGCAACCGCTCTGCGCTCGGCCCACACACCCACGTCCCGCGGCGAATCCGGCGGTGAATCGTGGCAGCTGACAGTGACAGTGTTCCGCAATCCAGGCACTGGTCTCGAGCTGCGACGAGGCGCGTTCATGGTCTTCGCCGGGCACTATCCTACCATCATTCGTCGCGACGATTGGCGAGGCGACGACCGGCCGACGACCCACTTTCTGCGGTTCGGGGCCGGGCTCGCGTTGCGTCCGCAGAGCATGACCTCCCCGTATGCGTCCGTGTCCTTTGCCAACTCGCGCTCTGAGGAGTGGTCCGACTCCTGGATCCTCGACGGCGGGGTCCGGCAGCGCCTTGGCCGCAACGGCTGGGCGCACCGCGCGACGGGGCGTCTGGGCGTCGGCTGGCTGCGGTCCTCAGAACGCTCCGCCACCCGGGTCAATCCAACCGTGGGATTGGGCTGGGATCTCTGAGCCGCGGCTGCCGTCGCGCCAAGATCCCACCATCGTAGCTGCACCTCGAGGGACTTGACGTAATAGCTACGTGTACGTACTAGTGTAATACGTACACGCAGCAATACATTCTTCCCGGAGAGTCCATGTGGATACACGACGCACACGCTGAATCGGATCTCCCCCCTGCGGACCTCTGGGCGCGATACGTCGATGTCTCGCGCTGGACCGAGTGGGATCCCTCGCTCCGCCGCGCAGCGCTGGCAGGTGACTTCGTCGTTGGCGCCCACGGCCGACTGGAGGCCCTGCACGGGCCGCCGACGGCCTTCACGCTGACTCATGTGGCAGCACCCGCACGATTTGACAGTCGCGCGGTACTGCCCCATGTCCGAGTGCCGCTGGTCCGTCTCGATTTCGAACATCGACTCACGCCCACGACCACGGGGAAAACGCACATCATGCATCGGGTCTGCATTGGTGGGCCGTTGGGGTGGCTCGCCGCACGACTGCTCGGCCCGGTGCTCGCCGCCGATGCAGATAGGGCGGTGCGCACCTTGGCCACGACTACGGCTCCCGAGCTGTCGCGTGCCTGAGCGTGCCCGTGCGGCCGCCGGACGCGGAGCGGCGGCGGTGGGATCCCGCTTTGCCGGACCCGCCGAGAGTGCAGGCTTTCTCCTCTGGCAAGTAGCATCGGCGTGGCAGCGGGCCATCCGTGCGGCGCTCGACAACCTCGATCTCACCCACGCGCAGTTCGTGTTGCTGGCGACGGTCGTGTGGCTCGAGGCCGAGTCGCCCGAGGTGCCGGTGACGCAAACCGTCGTTGCCGCGCATACCGCAACCGATGCGGTCATGACCTCGGAGGTGATGCGTACGCTCGAGCGCAAAGGATGCGTAGAGCGCAAGGCGCATCCAGACGACGCACGCGCGAAGCGCATCGTATCCACGGCGGCGGGAAGGCGTCTCGTGCGGCGCGCGCTGCCGCTGGTTGAGGCGGTGGACGCGCAGTTCTTCGGGACGCCGAACGAAGCGCTACAGTCGTTGGTACAGCGGTTATCCGCCGGGAATCGCGCCAACGTCTGATGCACCACCGCTACCAGACCGCTTCGGAGAAGAACGCGCGAATCACCTGATCAGACGAGAGCAACGTCGCGTCGTGGCGCATGGCGGTTGCCACAATGATGCGGTCTGCCGGATCGCGGTGGTCCCAGTCCAG
>CANGXD010000267.1 GCA_947457545.1 Gemmatimonadaceae bacterium | reverse complement strand
TGCACACGCTGCAGTCCGTGTCCAAAACGGTGGCCTCGGCGGTCATTGGTGCCGCCATCACGCGTGGGGATTTCCCGGATATCAACACGCCCATTCTCAAGTATTGGGACACCACGACGGTCGCGAACTTGGATGATCGCAAGCGGCGCATCACCATTCGTCACCTGCTCACGATGTCGGGCGGCTTCGACTGGAACGAAAGCATTCCGTACAGCGATCCGAACAACACGGCCGGCGCACTCGAGTCCAGCCCGGACTGGGTCAAGTTCACCATCGATCGCCCCATGATGCGTGAGCCCGGCACCAAGTTCAACTACAGCAGCGGTGAGAGCGCGCTGCTCGCGCACATCTTCTTCCGCGCCACCGGCATGGACATCGAGGAGTACGCCGCGCGTCACCTCTTTGCGCCACTCGGCATTACCAACTGGCAATGGAAGCGCACGCCGTCGGGGACCATCGATACCGAAGGTGGTCTCTATCTCGAAGCGCGTGACCTCGCGCGCATCTGGCAGCTGTGGTTGCAAGGTGGCCGCTGGAACGGTGCAACCGTTGTGTCTGAACAGTGGGTGCGCGAATCGGTCACGCCGCACATTGCCACCAGCACGCGCGCCGGTGCGCCGCAGTATGGCTACAAGTGGTGGTTGTACAGCAATCCCGTGCAGAAGGACAAGCTCATCTGGGCCGGCTCGGGCTTTGGCGGGCAGTTTCCCATGGCGTTCCCCGATCAGGAGATGGTCGTGGTCTTCAACGCGTGGAACATCACCGGCGCGCCCACGCTGCCGTTGCGCGCGGTGCAGGAACGGTTGATCAAGGCGGCGAAGTAACCGGCGCCTCACGAGCGTAGCTACTGCACAACATGACACGGGGAGAACAGGAGTAAGCACTCCCGTTCTCCCCGTCGCATTTCATCGATACTCCCTAGCGGTACGTTACGGCCGAATGCCCGCCCCAGCCACAGGCAGCGTGTAGCTCCATGGCTGCCGCACCAGCGGCTTCGCACGCGGATGCAGTTCGTCAAGCGTGTTGGCGTCGAACAGTCGACCGTTCACCATGACCATGCGCAGCGTGTTGCTGTTGCGGATGTTCACGAGCGGGTCGGCGTCGAGCACGAGCAGGTCGGCAAACTTGCCGGCTTCGAGTGAGCCCACTTCGCTGCCCAAACCAATCGCTTCCGCGCCCACAATGGTGGCGGCACGCAGCGCGTCGTGCGTGCTCATGCCCCCCGACTGCACGAGCCACAGCTCCCAGTGCATCCCCAGTCCCTGCAGCTGACCGTGGCTGCCAATGCCAATGCGCCCGCCACGCTCCACGGTCTTGGCGAGATCTTCGGCGTGCTGCCACATGGCGTACTCCTCCTTCACCGCAAAGCCCGCGGGGCCAGGCGCATTGCCGTTGCCACGACGACGCACCTTGCTGTCGAAGTCTACGGGATGCGTGAAGCGGCGCAGCTTCGCGTCGTCGAGCAGGTTCTCCGTCTGGTAGAACCACCCTTCACCAAACGGCCCACCGTACTCCACGATGAGCGTGGGCGAGTTGACGACCTGCGTGGCTTTGTACCACTCGAACACATCGTCGAACTTGGGCGTGATGGGCAGCGTATGTTCGATGCCAGGATAGCCATCGATGCCGTGCGTGATGTTGAGCTTCTGATCGAGACCACCTTCTGTGGTGGGCATGATCCCCAGCTCCTTCGCCGCCATGATGATCCACTGCCGCTGCTGACGATTGCCGCTCATGTACATCTTGAGCGTCTTGGTGTCGTAGTACTTGGCATACCGCGTGAGAATCTCCCGCGCATGCTCCAGGTCGCGCACCGGCTCGGCGCTGAACACGCCAGGCCCCGTCGTGTAAATGCGCGGCCCGATCATCTCGCCGTTCTCCACGCGATCGCTGTACGACAGAAAGTCGGTGGTGGCGGTTTGCGGATCGCGTGTCGTGGTGGTGCCGTATGCGAGCGTGGCGAGATACTGCCACGTTTGCGTGTTGTGCACGTTGGGCGTGAGCCACTGCGGGTGATAGTGCGTATCCACCATGCCGGGCATGAGCACCTTGCCGGTCACGTCGATAATCGTCGCGCCGTCAGGAATGGTTACACTGCCGCGCGCGCCCACCGCCACAATGCGCTGGTTGCGCACCACGATGTCGGTGTTCTCGATGATCTCCTTGCCCCTCATGGTGATGGCTTTGCCACCGCGCAACACCACCGTGCCCGTGGGCATGTCGCGCTGACCTGTGACCACCACGCGCACCTCGCCGGCCTTGTAGCCCGGTGGCGTCTTCTTGGTAGTATCGGCCTTCGCAATGGAGTCGCTGCGCGCAATGCTGTCCTTCACCGCCTTCGTGGTGTCGGCGCGCAGACGGGTCTTGCGACGATCCTCGGTCTTGAGCGAATCGTCGACCACTTTCGCGCGGTCCAGGTCGTACGTGAACAACGCGTTGCCCAGTGCCCAGTGCACCTTGCGTCCATCGCGCGACCACGTGGCGAACTCACCGCCAATCGTGTTGAGCTTCTTCACCGGCACCGACGCTGCGGCCGGCGCCGCCACACTCACGGTGGGCGGTGTCGCACCGACCTGCGGCACCGTCACGGTGTAGATGTCCATGCCCACCGTCGCCAGCGCCACATCCCCGTTGGGCGACATGACAATGAGCGACGCCGGCGGGGCCGACGGTGTGGGTTCCATGTCGTGTCCATCGTCCAGGTGCATGCCCTGGCTGATGGGGCGCGCGGAGCGACCGCCGAAAGTGAGCTTCGCTTCTTTGGCTACGAGGGCGCCGTCGAGATTGCCGGCGTTGGGCGGCATGGGGCCCGTGACGCGCAGATGTGTCTTGATGTCGGTGCCGTCCCAGCGAAAGCTCTGGAGGCCGCCGCTGAAGCTGTACGCAAAGATGCGCGTCGTGTCGTTGGTGAAGTGCGGCGTGCCAAGCCCGCCCGACGGCGCGATCATGGAAATGGTGCCACCGGCAGCGGGGAGCCACACCAGTTCCGCCGCGGCCGGGCCAAAGAACGCGCCACCCGCTTCCTGCATTTCGCGCGCAGCGGCACGCAACGCCACCAACCGCGTGCCAGTGGGCGACCAAACCAGATCGGTGTACAGCCCGGCGTTGGCCGTGAGTACGCGCGTGCGCCATACGTTCTTGGCGTCGCGGTCGGCGCGCACAATGTGGCCACCACGCGCGTCTTCCCAGGTGACCCACGCGAGCGACTTGCCATCGGGCGCCCACACGGGATTGAACTCCCCGGTGGTCGCGTTCGATACACGCGCCGGCTTCATGTCGGCGAAGCCCATGACGTACACGCGATCAAGTGCCGTGAACGCGAGCGACTTGCCATCGGGCGACGGTTGCACATCGCGAATCTGGCGCGCCGTGAAGGTGGGTGCGGTATCCACCTTGTAGGCGAACTTCACTTCGGGGCCCAGCTCGAGCTTCACTTCGGCTTCGAAGGGAATTTTAACGGGCGCACTCTTGTCGACGGGTACACGCCAGAACTCTCCGCCGTAGCTCACGACCACGGCCCGCGAGTCGGGGGTGAAGCTGTAGCCCGGATACGCGTCCATGGGCGCGCGCGATTCCATGTCGTCGCGCTGCACAGGATAGGCGAGCCACTCTTCCTGCTGCGTGTCGAGGTTGCGCAGCATGAGCCCCGTCTTGGTTTCGAAGCGCGTGGCGTACACGAGCCACTTGCCATCGGGGGACAACGCGGGGCGCGCGCCCGAACCGTAGCGGGTGCTCATCTGCGACACGCGTCCCGTTTCCTTGTCCCACACCGCGAGCTGGAACTGGGGGCCGATGCTGTTGTACTGCCAGTCACCGGTGCGCGTGGCGAACCACATGTACCGCGGGTCTTTCCCGAAGGTGGCGCCGAGTTGCTTCTGATTTGGTGGTGCGGCGGGTTGTGTGGTGAGCGGCACACCGCTGCCGCCGTCCACATGGTACATCCACAACTTGGCCGTGCCGCCCAGTCCACCCGAGCGCGCCGCCACAATGTACTTGCCGTCGGGGGTGTACTCCGGCGACGTATAGAGATTGTTGTTGCCCTTGGTCACCTGCGTGCTGTCGCGATCGGCAAGGGAGAGCGTCCAGAGATTCTCACCGCCCGAGCGATCGGAGACGAACACGACCGATTTGCCATCGGGGGAAAATCGCGGCTGCGCGTCGTAGGCCATGCCGCTGGTGAGGCGCGTGGCTTTGCCGCCGGCTACGGGCATGGTGTACAAGTCGCCGAGCAGGTCGAAGACGAGCGTGCCGCCGTCGGGAGAGATATCCACGCTCATCCACGTGCCTTTCGTGGTGGTGAACGTGTGGGTGCGAGCGGTTTTGAGTGGCAGGCCGGCGTTGGCGCCGGGGGCTCCCTGCGCGTGGGCGCCGGCAACAGGCGCGGCGACGGCGGCGAGGGCGA
>CANGXD010000266.1 GCA_947457545.1 Gemmatimonadaceae bacterium | reverse complement strand
GACAGCACACAGAGGCGACGCCCAACGGGACGCAACCGGTTCACGAGATCGCACAGCGCCGTGATGGCATGCGCATTGTGTCCGTAGTCGAAGAGCACCTTGAACGGATGCTCGTCGTACACGTTCAGGCGGCCCGGCGCCTGGAAGAATGTCGTGTCAAAGGTGCGCAGCCCATGGCGAATGTCTTCGAGACGCACCCCCATCGCGTATGCCATGGCCGCGGCGAACATGGCGTTCTGCACGTTGAACGTGGCGCGTCCTTCGAGCGTGGCCGGAATGAGATGAGTCCAGAGCAGCGGAATGTGCTTCTCGCCGTCGTAGATGGTGATCATCTGTCCGTTCACGCCCCCTTCGAGCGCCACCGCACAGCCGCCCGCGCGAATATGCTCGCGCACCAGTTCGTGCTGCGGGTCGAGCGTCACGTAGCACACGCGCCGCGCTTTGGTATACGCGCCCATACGCAGCACATGCGGGTCGTCGGCGTTGAGCACGGCGGTATCGGTCGCAATCTCCACGACCGTGCGCTTGATCTCCGCCAACTGCTCGAGCGTGTCGATGCCCTTCTGCCCCAAATGATCGGGCTGAATGTTGAGCACCGCCCCCACGTCGACGTGGCGCATCGCCATGCCGGCGCGCAGCAAACCACCGCGCGCCGTTTCGAGCACCGCGACTTCCACCGCCGGGTCACGCAACACGATGCGTGCACTCGTGGGGCCGGTCATGTCGCCTTCGACCGTGCGCTGGCCGTCGATGTACACACCATCGGTGGTGGTGAGCCCCACACGCTTGCCGGCCAGCTTGTGAATGTGCGCCAGCAGACGCGACGTGGTGGTCTTGCCGTTGGTGCCGGTAATGGCCGCAATGGGGATGGTCGTGGCGACGCCCGGCGGGAAGAGCATGTCGAGCATGCGTCCGGCCACATCGCGCGGGCGTCCTTCACTGGGCGCCATGTGCATGCGGAAACCAGGTGCCGCGTTCACTTCGCAGATTGCGCCGCCAATGTCCTTGTACGACTGCGTAATGTCGGGGGTGAGAAAGTCCACGCCGCCTACGTCGAGCCCGATGGCCTGGATGGCGCGCACCGCCATCTCGGCGTTGTCGGGATGTACCACATCGGTCATGTCGGCGGCCGTACCACCGGTGGACAGGTTGGCGGTGAGACGGAGATACACGTCTTCACCCGCGGCCGGTACCGTTTCGGGCGTGTAGCCAAGCCTCTCCAGCAACCCGGTCGCCTGATCGTCGAGCGACAACTTGGTGAGCACTTTTTCGTGCCCAATACCGCGACGCGGATCGCTGTTCACGATCTCCACCAGCTGCGCGACGGTATGCACACCGTCGCCCACCACCTTGCCGGGTTCGCGCTTGCTGACGGCCACGAGCTCACCATCGACGACCACCATGCGGTGATCGTGCCCCGTGATGAAGCTCTCCACGATCACGCTGCGCGAATGCTCCTGCGCGCGCGCGAAGCCGGCGCGCACATCATCGGGCGTGGCGAGCCCGATGCTCACCCCGCGGCCGTGATTGCCGTTGTACGGCTTGGTCACCACCGGATACCCGATACGTTCTGCGGCAGCGACCGCACGCTCTGCCGACTGCACCAAGCGCTGCCGCGGTACCGGTAATCCCAAGTGCGACAAAATGCGGTTGGTCTCTTCCTTGTCCGATGCCAGCTCCACCGCGATGTGCGACGTGCGCCCCGTGATCGTGGCCTGAATGCGCTGCTGGCGGCACCCGTAACCGAGCTGAATGAGGCTTTGTTCGTTGAGGCGCAGCCACGGGATGTCACGATCCTCTGCGGCCTTCACGATACTCGCGGTGCTCGGCCCCAACGCGCGACGCTGTGCAAAGCGAATGAATCCGTCGCGACGAGCTTCGAGATCAAACGAAGGATCGAAGCTCGCGCTGCGCAGCTCCGCCGGGAGCAACGACTGCAACAAGTCGAGCGCTACATCGGCGGCTTCGATGCCAACGTCTTCCTGCTCGTACTCGAACACGACGTCGTACACACCGGGCTGCGTCGTCTCGCGCGTCTTGCCGAAGGTCACGTGCGCGCCGGCGACGTTCTGCAGTTCGATCGCCACATGTTCGAGCACGTGGCCAAGCCATGTGCCCTCGTCTTCCGTCATGCGGCGTACGAAGCCACCAGGCTCACCATACGAACATCCATGCTCGCGCAGCCCGGGAAGCGCCTGCAGCAGCGCGTTGACGAACGCATCGCCAAGCTTGCGCGTGGGCCACGCCTCGAGCACACCGAGGTCGAGCACGAGACGGATTACGGGAAAATGCGCGTAGTGGCTGGGGCCCACGTACACGGAGCGGTCGAGAATGCGCATGGCCTGACGCGGCAAAAGAGAACTACACCGGGCATGTCGCGGCAGGTACCGCGACATGGGTGTGGAGGTTGTACGTCGAGCCGGCGCTCAGCACCGTAATGCGCATACCAACAACTTCAATGGGTTCACCCGGTTCCGCATTCGCCACGGAGCAGTACTCCACGTGCGTCGGGTCGACGATGGTGACCGCGCCCGTCCCCATGATATCGACGATATCGTCGGGGGAAATGAACGCCGCGGTATCCTCGTCTACTCCGAGGCCGAGGCAGAACGGATTGTACGCGAGGGCCGTCATCAGCCGCCCCAGACGGTCGCGCTGCCGGAAATGCTGATCGACGATGATGCGGTTGCTGAGCCCCAGGCCCGCACACATATGCACCATCCCCACGCGGGGAGTGCTGCCTTCATCGCCCCAGGCAATCATGTGCTCACTCATGTACGCCGCGCCGGCGCTGGTGCCGGCAATGGGCACGCCGTTGGTGTTCATCTCACGCAGCAGTCGTGCAACGGGGGTTCCCCCCAGAATGCTGGACAGCTTGAGCTGACTGCCGCCGGTGATGAACACTCCTGTGGCTTCGCCGAGCCACTCCAGCCAGTCCTGATCGTCGCAATCCGAGCGACGCTCGAAGCTGAAGGCCTTGGCAAAGCGCACCCCATGTCGCTGGAAGATGCGCTCGTAATACGCACCCATGTCCGGCTCACTGGAGGCCGTTGGGATAATCGCGATCCGGGCATTCGCGCCTCCCGCCAGAGCAATGAACCGCTCGAGGATGGCGGGCGACATGAGCTTGCCGCCTATGGGGATGATCCAACCGCGCATACGACGGGTCCGTGGAACGGGTCCGTAGGAATCAACAAAGAGCTTATCCATTGAAAGCTAACGGTGACGGGGGCCTCCGGGTAACGTTCGGCATGCTTGTTCTTCTCACAAACTGCACCGTGTTTGCCCCGCACCCGCTTGGCCGGCAGCATCTCCTGATCGCCGGCGACCGCGTCGTGTGGATGGGCCCCGACCTGGCGGCGCTCCCGAATGCACTCGCCGTCGAGGTCATGGATCTCGACGGCGCGGTGGTGGTCCCCGGCCTGGTGGATGGCCACGCCCATCTGAGTGGCGGCGGTGGCGAATCGGGGCCCCAGAGCAAAGTGCCGGCGCCGTTCCTGAGTCGCTACACCGGTGCCGGCGTCACCAGCGTGGTTGGGGTGCTCGGCACTGACGATACCACGCGCACCACTGGTGAACTGGTGACGGCCGCCAATGGACTCGTGGCCGAAGGGCTATCGGCCTGGTGCCATACGGGTGGGTACCACGTACCACCGGTGACTCTCACCGGCAGTGTGCGCGGTGACATCGCGTTCGTGGACCGCATCATTGGCGTAGGCGAAGTGGCGATTGCCGATCATCGCAGCAGTCAGCCCACGGTGCAGGAACTGTTGCGTCTGGCCAGCGAAGCGCATGTGGGCGGCCTCATGACCGGCAAGGCCGGCGTACTCCATCTGCACGTGGGCGATGGGCTGCGCGGGCTCGCGCAGATTCGCGAGATGTTGGCCACGAGTGAGTTGCCGCCGCGCGTGTTCAACCCCACGCATGTGAACCGCCGCAAGGCATTGTTCGACGAAGCGGTGGAGCTGGCGCGCGCGGGGTGCATCGTGGACATCACCGCGTTCGACGTGGGTGAGGACGAAGACGCGTGGAGCGCCGCTGATGCGCTCGAGCGCTACTGGGCCGCTGGCGCGCCGCTGACCAACGTAACCGTGAGCAGTGATGGCGGTGGGTGCCTGCCGACCTTCGACGCCGATGGTCGGGTGGTAGCCATGGATGTGGGAGACGCCGGCACGCTGTGGCGCACGGTGCAGGCGCTGCGCGAACGCGGCCATGCTCTGGAACAGGTACTGCCGCCGTTCACCAGCAATGTGGCGGATTTGTTGAGGCTCCCACGCAAGGGGCGCCTCGCCGTGGGCCATGATGCCGACCTGCTGGTGCTCGACGAGCACGGCGCCATTCGCGACGTGATGTGCCGCGGCGTGTGGCACGTGCGTGACGGCAAGCCGATACGCCGGGGGATGTTCGAGCACTAGCTCCCGCGGCGCGATTCCTGCGCCCCTGCT
>CANGXD010000265.1 GCA_947457545.1 Gemmatimonadaceae bacterium | reverse complement strand
GCGTTCCGCATCTCGAGCTTTGCCGCGTTTCCGTTCGGCAAGGTGCTCGTCGACGCGCGTTCGGTGGGGGAGCAGATCATTCCCGGCACCGGCATTGCCAACGTGCTCTGGTTCGTCTTTGCGGGGCTGTGGCTGGCCATTGCGCATGTCTGCGCGGGCGTGGCGCTCTGCGTGACCATTATTGGCATTCCGTTCGGCCTGGCGCACTTCCGCCTGGCTGGCGTGAGCCTCGCACCGCTGGGCAAGCGGGTGCAGTACACGGCGTAACGCGCCACGGGGGGCTTGCCGCTAATTAGCTGATTAGCATTATACTAATCAGCTAATTAACCATATGGTACGCCATGCCGGACACCCTCAGCCAGACCTTTTCGGCGCTCGCCGACCCCACCCGACGGGCCATTCTGGCGCGTCTTCGGCAGGGGGAAGCGAGCGTTTCGCAGCTCGCCGAGCCCTTTCTGGGGCAGATGACGCTCCCCGGGGTGACCAAGCATCTCAAGGTGCTCGAGCGGGCCGGCCTCGTCACCAAAGGGCGTGAGGCACAGTGGCGCCCGTGCACCCTCAATGCGGCACCGCTCAAGGACGCGGCGGAGTGGATGGACGAGTACCGCGTGTTCATGGAAGCCAGCCTGGATCGGCTGGGCGAGTACCTCAAGACCGTTGCCCCGCCCGTCCGCGAGTCCACGCTCACCGACCCACCCACCTCCCCACCGGCCCCGTTCGATGACCACCGATAACAGCGCGCGCGAGATTCGCATTTCCCGCCTGTACGACGCGCCGGTGGCGCGGGTCTGGAATGCATGGACTGATGACGCTCAAGTGTCCCAATGGTGGGGCCCTCGTGGCTTCTCAATCACGACGCACAGCAAAGAGCTGCGCCCCGGTGGATTCTGGGACTACACCATGCACGGCCCCGACGGGAAAGACTGGCCCAACTTCACGCGCTATCACGAAGTCGTCCCGCAGCAGCGGCTCGTCTACGATCACGGCGCGTCATCGGCCGACAGCGCGCCCATGTTTCAGGTCACCGCCACTTTTCGTGAGGTGAACGGACAAACCGAGCTTGTCATGACGATGACGCTGCCCACCCCCGAGGCCGCGCTCGAGACGCGCGCCTTCGTCAAGGCGGCCGGCGGCAACGCCACGTGGGACCGCCTCGGCGAGTATCTCGAGAAGCAGACGTCCAACGCGGATGTCTTCATCATCAATCGCAGCTTCGACGCGCCCATCGACACCGTATACGACATGTGGACGCAGCCCGAGCATTTCGCGAAGTGGCTGCCGCCCACGGGCCTCACCATGGAGTTCCGTCGCGTCAACCTCGTGGAGGGCGGCGATGCGTTCTATGCCATGGGCAACGGCGCATTCACGATGTACGGCCATGTGAAGTATCTGCGTCTCGAGCGACCGCATCGCGTGGAGTACGTGCAGAACTTCGCGGATGAACACGAGAACATCTCGCGGCATCCAGGCGCGCCGGTGTGGCCGGAGAAGATGCACACCTCCGTGCTGCTCACCGCCGAAGGACCGAGCACGACGCGTGTGACGGTTCGTTGGTCGGTGTTCGGCGCCGCCACGCCCGAGGAGATCGCGGCGTTCGTGCAGGAGCGCGGCGGCATGACGCAGGGGTGGACTGGGTCGTTCGACAAGCTCGAGGCGGTGCTGGCAGCTCGTTGAACCGATGACGCGAAGGCGGCCAAGGCAACAGATACCGTCATCCCGCGTTTGTTTTCATATGCCCCGTAGCTACACCGCCGAACTCGGCACCGCCCTCGCCGGCCGCTACCTCATCGAGGAACACCTCGGCAAGGGCGGCATGGCCACCGTGTATCGTGCGCGCGATCTCAAGCACGATCGCCACGTCGCGCTCAAGGTGCTCAACCCCGAGCTCGGAGTTATGCTGGGGGCCGAGCGGTTTCTCACGGAAATCAAAGTCACCGCGACGCTGCAGCACCCCAACCTGCTCACGCTCATCGACAGCGGCGAGGCGAGCGGACTGCTGTACTACGTGATGCCGCTGCTCGACGGCGAGACCTTACGGGCACATATCGCGCGCAATGGCCAGCTCTCGGTACACGAAGCGGTGCGCATTGCGACCGGCATCGCGAATGCGCTCGCGTATGCACATGCGCGTGACATCATTCATCGCGATCTCAAGCCCGAGAACGTGATCCTGCAGCACGGGCAGCCCGTGGTCCTCGATTTCGGTATCGCACTCGCGCTGCGCAATGCCGGCGGCGCACGCATGACGCAAACGGGCGTCGCGATGGGAACGCCGCAGTACATGAGCCCCGAGCAGGCGAGCGGCGAAAAGCAGGTGGACGCGCGCGTCGACATCTATGCGCTGGGTACACTGCTCTTCGAGATGCTCGCGGGTGAGGCGCCGCACGCGGGCCCGACGCCGCAGTCGGTGATGTCGCGCGTCATTACCACGGAAGCGCGGTCAGTGGCGAGTGTGCGCCCACTGGTACCGGCGCACATCGCGGCGGCCATCGCCAAGGCGCTGGCACGGAATCCTGCCGACCGGTTCAGCACCGTCGACGAGTTTGTGGCGGCGTTGGAGCCGCGCGTCCCGCCGGACCGCGCAGGTGGGGCGGCGACTGACAGCGTGTCAGGGATTTCAGCATCCCGACATGGGCATTCGACGCCGATACTTCTGACAGTAGCGCTCGTCGCGTTGGCCATAGGATTCTTTGCCGGGAGATTGAGTACACCCTGATGGCGCCCGTCCGCTTCGCTGACCTTTCGTCATTCGACCAGATCAACCTCGGCGCGACGCTCGTGCAGACCGCCGTGGTAGTGGCGTTTGCCATCGCCGTCGCCGGCGTGTGGTTGACGCAACGACGGCCGGCGATGCGGGCACTGAGCGCCTATTGGGGGCTGTTTGCGTGCGCGGCGGCACTCAACGTGTTCTCGTCGTGGAGTGGCGCCATCTGGCGTGACCGCATTCTCTCTTTGTCGCTCACGACATTGGTGGTCGCGCTCCACGGCGCCGCGGTGCCATTCGCGCGCGCCACGATGCAACGACTCGCCGATGACGCCGTAGAGCAGCCGGTATCGCGCACGGCGCTGCTCTGGGGCACCGTCGTATTCCTGCTCCACGGGGTCGGTATCTGGGCCGCGCTGCGTTGGATGCCAGACATTCGCCTGGCACCGGTGATCTGGAGCCGAGCGTTGCACGCTGTCGTGTATGCGGTTCCAGCCGCCGTGGCGTGGCAGCATCGACGTGTATTCACCCGCAATCGCCTCTCCATGTTGCTGCTTGCGGGCGGCTTCACCGCGCTCGCCGTCCGTGGCGTGCTCGAACTGGCGCTTGGGCTCCGCGCCGGCATGCCCGATCTGTCCGCGTGGGCGGAGGCTGCGGCCATCCTTTTCAATCTGGTCGGACTCATCGCCCTCGGCGCGGCGTCACTCATTGCCATGGCCGCCGAAGAAGAAGCCATTGTCCGGCGGCAGAGTGACGACCTGCAGCGCGCGGAACGTGTGCTGCAAGAGGGACAACGCCTCGAGTCACTCGGACGCCTGGCCGGTGGCGTGGCGCACGACTTCAACAACGTGCTGGCCGTGGTGATGGCGACGGCGGAGAACCTGCGAGAGGACGCGCTGACCGCAGGGCAGTTGACGGAGATCGACGAAATCAGCGCCGCCGCCGACCGCGGGCGGTCACTTGTCCGACAGCTCCTCACCTTTGCCCGCCAGCAACCGGCTCGCACCGAAACGTTTGGGGCAGACGTGCAGCTCGGTGAGCTGCGCACGATGCTGACGCGCCTCGCCAAAGGCGTCGAGCTCCGCATCACGCTCGATGCGGACAGCGCGCGGGTGCACATGGATCGCTCGCAGTTCGATCAGGTGATGCTCAACCTCGTCGTCAACGCCCGCGATGCGTGCGAGGCTGGGGGACGCATCGCCGTGTCGTCGACCGTTCGGCACGAGGCTCCTATGGGTGTGCTGGCTGCGCGCACGGCCGCAACACGGACCGGAGACGCTCCGCCGCCTGAGGCGTGGATTTGCATCGGCGTGGAGGACACCGGAAGCGGCATTCCCGCCGACATTCTCCCCAACATCTTCGAGCCGTTCTTCAGCACGAAGTGTCAGGAGCGCGGCACCGGGCTTGGGCTGTCCACGGTCATGGGGATCGTGGCACGCGCCGGTGGCGACATGGTCGTCGATTCGACACCGGGGAGCGGCACACGATTCGAGATCTGGCTTCCACTCCCGTCGGCGTCCGCTGCGCTGATGGCAGCGGTAGCGACGCCAATGGGCTGAGCGTCGCCGGTTCACACCGTTTCGTCACTGCACTAAAGGTACGCGCGCCGCGAAGACTACTTCGCGGCGCGTCGTGCCTGATCTGCTTCCCACTCTTCGAACGGCCCGTCAAAGTCCATGAGACGCGTGCCGTTGAACCACCACACGCGCGTGGCCACCTGACGCAAGAACGCGCGATCGTGGCTC
>CANGXD010000264.1 GCA_947457545.1 Gemmatimonadaceae bacterium | reverse complement strand
TTCTCGGCGATTTCGAGCATCACCACCGTGCCGGAGCCGTCGTCGTCGGCGCCGTTCATGATGCTGTCGCGGCGCGGCGCGCGCACCGCACGGGCGACCTTGATGAGCGAGTCGATCTTGCGCTGCTGCTCGGCGGTAGGCGTGCACACCGGATCGTTGGAGCCCTGCCGGCGCACGACCGTGTTGTACGCGCGCACCGAGTCGTGATCGACGACGACGGTGTTCACGCCCACGTGATCGTTGTGCGCGCCCACGAGCACGTACTCCGTGGCGAGCTTGGCGTCGCTGCCGGGAAGCACCGCGATCACGTTACGCGCCGGCGTTGCGGACATGCGCCACTGGAGGCGGAAGTTCGCCGTGACCGGCGCGCCCGTGTCACCCACGCGCAGGGCGGTCGCCGACTTGCCGAAGATCTGTTCGGCGGCCGCGCGTGAAATGGTGGCGGCCGCGGGCGCGTTGGCGTTGAGCGGCTGTGTGGGACGCATGCCCATGGGCTGCGCAAAGGCGGCGGTCACCTGCTGCGCCGACATGTCGTCGAGTCCAATGACGAGCACGGCGGCGGCACCGGCCGCGGCGGCGCGCGGATCGCGCACACCCGTCGGGACCGCACGGCGAGCAGCGGGCGCGCTGGGATTCGCCCGCTGACGGGCCTCTTCGGCAATGGACGCGTTGGCGCCGAACTTGTCGGGCACGTCGGCGCAGCTCACGAAGCTCGCCGGGGCGCCGCTGCTGGCGGCGACACGTCCGGTGCTGGGCGCGGCGCTGAAGACCAGTACTTTGCCGCGATAGGCGGCGGCGTCGAGCATGACGGTCGAATCGCCCCACACACCGGCGTACACGGCTGGCACCCCATTTAGGGATGCGGCGCCACCGAAGCCGTTCGCGACGGTCGGCGTGGTGGGAATCCAGTCCTTCTGCCTCGCCAGCGCGCGTCCACCCACGGACAGCGTGGCGCTGCTGCTGTCGAACCCAATGGGGCCGAATGGGAGGGTTTGAAAGTAGGTGCCGCTGTCGCCTGCCGGCTTGAGCCCCAGCCGCTTGAACTCGCTGGCGATGTAGCTCGTGCCTTTGTAGTTGCCGGGTTCGCCAATGCGACGCCCGAGCATGGAGTCGTCGGCAAAACCGTAGAGGCGGGTGCGCAGATCGTTGGCGGTGATGGCGCCCTCGGTGGGACGCGGCGCCCATTTGAGCGGCCCTTCGTCTGACCAGACTGGGCGCTGAGCCGTGCGAGACGGGACCGACTTGGCGCCGGCGGGACGGTTCTGCGCAGCAAGAGGGGCAGAGAGGCTCGCCAGCGCCAGAAACGGGGCGATCTGACGGCCAACACGGGGGAGGAAGGTCACGTCGGGTGGGAACAAGGTGGGGAACGACGAGCAGCCATGAAAATTACGCAGCATATTCGCCTGATGCTGACTCGCACCCCACTTCGCTCTGTTCTGGCCGCCCTCGTCTGGGCGACCACCGCGGCGTCCGCTGCCCTCGCGCAGCCCGCCTTCCGCGCCGAGGATGTCAACGGCCTCCGCCTCCGCTCCATCGGCCCCGCCTCCATGAGCGGCCGTGTCGTCGACATGGATGTCGTGGAGTCGAACCCGTACACCATGTACGTCGCTGCCGCGACGGGTGGCCTCTGGCGCACCACCGATAACGGCGTGACGTGGACGTCGATATTCGACGCGCCCGTGCACTCCATTGGCGATGTGGCGGTCTTCCAGCCCAACCCACAGATCATCTGGGTGGGCACCGGTGAGCGCGCCAACCGTCAGAGTGTGGGATGGGGCGACGGCGTGTACAAGAGCACCGACGCCGGCAAGACGTGGGTGAACATGGGGCTGCGCACGAGCATGCATATCGGGCGCATCCAATTGCATCCCACCAATCCCGACATTGCGTGGGTCGCGGCGCAAGGAAGTGTTTGGGGGCCCGGTGGTGAGCGCGGGCTCTTCAAGACGAGCGATGGCGGCCGCACGTGGATGCAGGTGCTCAAGACCGACGAAAACACCGGCGCCACCGACGTGGTGATTGATTGGAACGATCCCAACGTGCTGTACGCGGCCACCTATCAGCGCCGCCGCAGCGCGTACGGCTTCGACGGCGGTGGCCCCGGGAGCGCGCTCTGGAAGAGCACTGACGGTGGCAACACGTGGGCGAAGATTATTGGCGGTGGTCTTCCTGACGGGGAATACGGTCGCATCGGCATTGCCGTCTATCGCAAGAACCCGCGCATCGTGGTCGTGAGCGTCGAACAGGGCGCGCGCTACAACGCGAGCACGGCGTACATCCAGCGTAAGGCGGGCGTGTACCGCAGCGAAGACGCGGGCGCGACGTGGACGTTCATGAGCGACTGGAACCCGCGTCCCATGTACGCGAGCCAGCCCATCATCGATCCGAACGACGACAAGCGCATGTACATGCTGAACGCATATTCGTTCAGCGACGACGGCGGCAAGACGTTCACGGCCCCGCGCACCACCACGCACGGCGACGACCGCTTCGTGTGGGTGAACCCCAAGGACAGCCGTCACGTCATCAAGCTCGATGACGGCGGCATTGGCATCAGCTACGATCGCGGGGTGACGTTCTTGTTCGTCAGCTCGCTTCCGCTGTCGCAGTGGTATCGGGTGGCGCTCGACAACGCGGTGCCATTCAATGTGTATGGCGGCCTGCAGGACAACGGCTGCTGGATGGGGCCGAGTGCCAGCTGGAATACCAACGGCATTCTCAACGAACATTGGTCGCGGCTGTGCGGCGGCGACGGATTCTTCGTGGTGCCCAACCCCAAGAACCCGCGCACCGTCTACTCGGCGTCGCAGTTCCTCGGGCTGCAGAAGAACGACACGAGAACTTGGCAGGTGCAGGACCTGCGCCCCGGCGATTCGACCGGCCGTATTGGTGGCCGTCGCAACTGGGAAACGTGGGGCAAGCCCGGCGCCACGCAGGTGCTCGGCAACGCCATGCACCCTGCCAATTGGGATGCGCCCATCGTGCTCTCCCCGCACGATACGAACACGTTGTACGTGGGCATGCAGCATCTGTTCACGTCGCGCGACGGGGGACGCACGTGGAAGAGCTTGGGTGACATGACCACGGGCGTCGATCGCAGCACGCTGCCGCTCATGGGGCGCAAGCCGAGCGAGGCGACGTTGTCGCTCGACGACGGTGTGCCATACTTCCCGGGGGTGACGGCGCTGGCGGAGTCGCCGCTCGTGCGCGGCGTGTTGTACTCCGGCACCGACGACGGACGGTTCCGCGTGTCGCGCAACGGCGGCCTGTCGTGGACCGATGCGCAGACCAAGTTCCCCGGATTGCCCAAGGATTCGTGGTTTGCCGGCGTGGAAGCGTCGCGCCATGCAGCGGGCACGGTGTACGTGGTGGCCGACAACCATCGCAGCAACGACATGCGCAACTACGTGTACAAGAGCACCGACTTCGGGGCCACGTGGGCGCGCATCGAGGGTGACCTGCCGCCCAATCGTGTTGCGCGTACGGTGCGTGAAGATCCGCGCAATCCGTCGCTGCTGTACCTGGCGACGGAGTTCGGCCTGTTCTATTCGCCGAACGGCGGCGCGAACTGGCTGTCGTTGCGCGCGAACATGCCGCTCATGCCGTTCAACGATATGGCCATTCATCTGCGCGACAACGCGCTGGTGCTGGCGTCGCACGCGCGTGGCGTATGGGTGCTCGATCAGCTCAATGCGTTGCAGGAGCTCACCCCTGCCGTAGCGTCGAGTGCCTCGCACTTGTTCACGGTGCAGCCGGCGTATCAGATCCGCACGACCAATCTGCGACCGCACACGGGCGATATGATCTTCCGTGGGGAGAATCCGGCGAACGGGGCGCTGATCGACTACTGGCTGCGCGATGAAGGCGCGTCGGTTTCACTCACCGTGCTGGATGTCACGGGTCGGGTGGTACAAACGCTCACGCCGACAAAGCGCCGTGGTGTGAATCGCATCGTGTGGAATTTGCGCGAGGCGGATTTGCCGGTGCGTAGTGGCGGCGGAGAAGACGACGACGAAGGGCCGCGCGCGACGACGCCGGGCCCGCTGGTGTTGCCGGGCACGTACACGGTGCGCATGGTGCACGAGGGGCGCACGACGAACCGCACGGTGGTGGTGAAGGAAGACCCGCGGATGACCGTCACTGCTGCCGAGCGCGCGGCGTGGACGGCGTTCCACCGCGACGTGGCGAAGTTGGTGACGCGGTTTGCAGACATCGCGACGCGCGTGCGCGGACTGACGGGCACCGACGCAGCGACGCGCGATGCGAAGCGTCAGGCGCAGGAGTTGTCGTCGCGACTGTCGACGCTGTACTCGGCGGTGGGGCGGTGGACGGGGGCGCCGACGGCGGACCAGCGGTCGCAGCTGCGCTACTACACGCGGATGGTGGCGGAGTTGGATCGGGTGGGGAGATAGCTCCTGCGTGACTGCTGTCTGAGTGGCTGCCTTCTGCCGTCTCGGCG
>CANGXD010000263.1 GCA_947457545.1 Gemmatimonadaceae bacterium | reverse complement strand
GGCGCGCCCATCGGGCCGCACCCCGTACTGCACCGACGACGGCATGGCGGGATGCTGCGACGGAAACCAGTCGGGGATGTCGAACGGGTTGTTCACCTGCTTCATGGTGAACTGCCGCGTCGAGTTGGGCACGGTGTGCAGCGTGACGCTGTCGTTCACCACCGGTGGAGTCCCCTTGGGCGGGGGCGGCTGGGTGGGGAACGCCCACGCGGGCACTACAAAGGGAGCGGCGGTTGGCGATGCCTGGGCCGTGAGCGTTGCACTGACTGTGCCCAGCGCGATACCCAGCAGTGCGGCAGGGGAAAAACTAGAGCGAATCAGGTGCCGTTCCCTCATCGCGGTGTCAGCACCCGCTCCGCCACACGCTGTGCCATGGCCCGTGCATCCGCGGTGCTGTCGTTGGTGAGCACCATGATGACCAGGCGCTCGGCGGGGTACCGAACCCACGCATTGCGCATGCCGTCGTCGGTACCGTACACGGCGTGTCGCACCTGGCCGTTGACGGTGTCGATGCTGAAGGGAGCGGGCGGCGTATTGGTGTCGCGCGCCCCCGGACGCACGACGAATCGCCCGAGTTCAAAGCGATAGAGATCATCCACGTTGGCTCGCCAGGTGAGCTGTACACTGTCGTAGCGCGCGCGCTGCATGCCGCCAATTCCTTGGACCCGACGAATGGACGCCACCGACATTCGTCCGGTGCTGTCGGGCACGAAGGCGGCGTTCAGTACGCCACTCAGGCGACCAAGATCAAAGAGCGGTACCGAGGTTTCCGGCGTGAAGCGAGGCTGAACGGGTATGCCATACGCGCGATTGAGCAGCACCTTGCCCTCACGCGCGACCAGAACGGCTGCGCCGCCGCGCACGCCGTTGCTGTACACGCCAAACACATCATCGAGAAAGGTGCCATCGAGACGCGACGCCGACGCGGCCCGCGAAATGACCCGGCGTGCCCCCAGATCAAACTTGTCGCCCGGCAACAGCGTCATGAACGGCTTGCCCTGATCGGTGAGCTCGCGGCTGTTGTACACGAATCCCTTGCTGCGCCCAATGAGTTCGGCGGTATCTCCACGCACTACCCACGCCGTGCCTTCGTCTTCGGAAATGGCCAGCAGATCACGACGGCGAATCGTGAGCGAGTCATACAAGTCGGGGAGCCGCTCACGTGCGACCACATGCTGATCGACTGCCGTGTTCCGCAAATATCCGAACCCCGTGAGATAGTCCGGGTGATTCATAATGCGGTTGTTGCTCGACGGTGCACCACGTACGAGATAGCTGGCGAGAATGCTCGCGCCGGCCGACGACCCGCCCACCACGCCGCCGCGCGCGAGCACCGCTTCGAATGCGCGCTGGCTCTTGGTGCCCATGTACGAATTCACCAGGCGATAATGCCGC
Source organism: Gemmatimonadaceae bacterium (assembly GCA_947457545.1). Taxonomy (GTDB): domain Bacteria; phylum Gemmatimonadota; class Gemmatimonadetes; order Gemmatimonadales; family Gemmatimonadaceae; genus Gemmatimonas. The sequence continues at coordinate 3,109 of CANGXD010000263.1, read as the reverse complement.
CCGCCACCGAACCAGACGCCGCGCGCGTTCGCGATCTTCGCCACGAACGTATCGGCATCGGCAACCGCCTTGCTGGTGGTGTGATACACCACGACGTTCTTCGCGCCCGCCGCGCGCAACCCGCGTCCCACGGTGCGCACATCAATCGAATCGTCACCGGCTGTGGGCACCTCCACGATGAGCGCGTCGGGGCCACCAGCGAGTTCGATGAATTTCGCGAAAATCTCCGGACCTTGCTGTCCGCCGCCAACGACCAGCACCGATCCCTTCTCGGGCCCCACCTTGATCGCGCTCGGCTTCGCGGCTGTCGCCGGTGCCTGAGTGGTTCCGCAGGCGGTCAGCGCCATTGCCGACACGATCAGTGATGTAGTGATGCGCATGAGCGGTCTGCCTGGAATTGGGCAACATCCCACGTGTTGCCGTCGGCAAACATACGGCGCGAATGGGCGTCTCGCTGGGGCTGGCCTCGTGAACTGCTCACACAGAGGCATCCGAGGAACAGAGGTCACGGAGCGTACTCCGCCGCCCCACGCCACAATCGCGCGCCTTCCTCTGTGGCCTCTGTTCCTCGGATGCCTCTGTGTATGCAGTTCAACCAACGCGCCCAATCAACCCACCGTCAGCTATCGGTTGAGCATGAACTGGAATGTCTGCTGCACCAGCTGCGGCACGCGACGGCCACCCACTTCGGCCGGCAGAAAGCGCATGCGAGTCAACGACGTCTTCACGGCGTTCGTGAACAGCGCGTGATCGCTCTTGAGCACTGCGAACGTCTCCATCTTCGCGCGCCCCATGCTGTCCACCACGAACTCGGCCAGCACCTGTCCCTCCACCCCCGCCGATCGCAGCATGTCGGGGAAGGCTGGGCCCGCAGTGCCGGGGAGACTCATGACTGGCTTCTCAACCTGTCCTTCGAAGTAGTAGTCGGCATCGCTCCGCACCGACCGGTCGCCACCGGGAATGCCGTTCTGCGAGCCGCGCGGACCACCGCCGAAATCATTCTCGTTCGTGGGCGCGCGCGACAAGTCGACCGGCGGAATGCCAAGGGGAATGTCGACGACGACACTCAGGGAAGGCGTGCCAAGTGCGGGCGCACTATTGGTGTACATACGCGGAGTGTTCGCGCTGACCGCCGGCGGTGGTGTCGGGGCAGGGGGCGGTGTCGGCTGAAAGATCACGCGCGTTTCGAGCCGGTCGTCCGCGGTGCGCACTGCGGCATTGGCGGTGGCCGCGACGAGCGCGCCGACAATGCCGGCGTGCAAGAGGACCGAGGCAATACTGCCGGCGGTGCGCCGGGGCGACTTGGACTGGGATTCGAGCAGCGTAGAGAACATGAACTACCTCCGCATTGAAGTGTGGAGATAGCATGCCACCGCTCGATTAACCCGTCATGGGTGACGCATTACGCGTTGCATCAGCGCCGGTGACAAAACCGTGAGCCTTGCATGATGGCCCGATGACGCGTGCATGACGTTCGCATGACGAACGCCACGCGTGCCCTATGCGCCCTGCTTCGCGAGCGTCTCCATATCCTGACGCATATGGGCTTCGCGCAACGCCTTCTGGACGATGCGGGTGATCGTCACCGCGAGCACGATGGCGGCCGTAACGCCCATGTACAGCATCCACGACGGAATCGCGCCCGCGCCCGGCGTTTGCGCGCCCGCCTGACCGACGGCGGTATACGTGGCGATCGTGGGAATCATTCCCAGCAGCGCCAACAGAAAATGCGCGAGCGAGACCGACGTGACGCCCATAGCGTAGTTGGTGAGCACGAACGGCGCGATGCCGGAGAGGCGCAGGAGGAACATGAGCTTGAGCCCTTCCTGCCCGACCACCCGGTCGACGATCTGCAGTGTCTGATTCTTGGCGATCTGCGCGGCCACCCACGAGCGCAGCACCGTGCGCCCCAGCGTGAACGCGATGGCGGCGCCGACGGTCGAGCCGATGAACACCAGCACCGAGCCTTTGGCCATACCGAACACCGCGCCGCCCGCAATCGTGAGCAGAAACGCCGGCATCATGCAGACCGTGGCCACCACATAGCCGGCGACGAACACCGCCGGCCCCCACACGCCGAGCGTGTTGACCCAATCGGTAAAGGCCGGCATGTAGGGCGACGCCAGCTTACTGGCGCCGAGGCCAAGCCCGACCGGGATGAGCATCCCCGCCAGCTTGGCCGCGCCGGAGGCCGCGTTACGAAGTGTGAGAGCCATGCCGAAAAACTAAAACCACTTGCCCGGTACCCAAACACAAAACCCGGAACTGATCAGTTCCGGGTTTTGTGTTCACGTGACGAGTTGTCAGTCTCGCGGGGCGAGCGCCCCCTTACTGCATCGCCTTGGACGGGCGCTTGAAGCCGCCGTCGAGTGCGTTCAGGAACAGCTTGTACGTGCCGTGCGACTGCGAACGGAACAAGATCTCGGGACCGAAGAGCCACATCGTGCCCTTGCCCATGTTCGCTTCGGCCATGGCCACGCCGTCCTTGAGCAGCGCCTGTCCCCAGGCCCAGCCCGAGAGCAGCGGCGCGGCGTTGTCGAAGACGGCGAGCGGCTTCACACCCTTGGCCGCGGCGTCAGCACCCAGCTTCATGACGGGGCTGTTGTCGAACATGATGGCGGGGCGCGGCGCCATGCCCGCCGCCACCGTGGCCGACGTGTCGAGCTTCACCTCGAGCACCGAGCCCGGGATGTAGTACTTCTCACCGGCGTAGGCGCGGCCGTTGGCTTCGGCCATGTAGTTCTCGATGGGGAGCCCCATCGCCTTGCCGAGGCCGATCGACGAGCCGATGGCAACGATCCGGCCACCCGCCTCGACGAACGCCTTGAGCGACGGCACCGACTTCTCTGCCGAGACGCGTCCGAGTTCCTTGCGGTATTCGGCGGGAATCAGCGTCGTGTCGGGCGAACCACCGAAGCCGCGACCGGCGCCCGCTTCGCTGAACATGCCGTCGGTGAAGACGAGCACGTCGTACTTGGCTTTGAGGTTGCCCGCGTCGAGTTCCTGCGGATACACGGTGGTGTAGCCGAACTCGAACTTCTCGAGAATGAGACGCGTCCAACCCGTCGGCATGTTGCCGCCGTAACGATCGATGAGGCCAATGCGCAGC
>CANGXD010000262.1 GCA_947457545.1 Gemmatimonadaceae bacterium | reverse complement strand
GTCGTGGCCACTTCGGCGTAGCCAATCCAACTCACCGCCGAGGGTGAGGTCGTGACCGCCTGCGCGCCCGTGGGGAGCAGCGCGATCGCGATGCCGGCCAACGCCAGCAGCTGACCGGCAATGGCGCGTCCTGAAAGCCGCTCAGTACCGCGCAGCGCCGACAGCGCGAGCGTCACCAGCGGGTTGGTCGCCACGATCAGCGCCACCGTCGCCGACGGCAAATGCGTAAGCGAAGCGCTGAAGCTCCACGGAAACACACCAAAAAAGAGCACACCCAGCAGCGCCACCTGCCACCGGTCGCGTGACGGCATCGGCGTGAACGCCGAGCGTCGCAACACCGCGAACATGGCCGCGCTCGCAATCGTGTAGCGCAGGAAAGCGAGCACCACCGGTGTCGTTTGTGCCACCACGAATCGCGTGGCGACCACCGACGCGCCGAAACAGATGCACGCGATCGTCGCCGCAATCGCGGCACTCCGCTGGTCGCGTGCCGACGGCGGCGCGCTGTTCAGTGGTCCTGCACGGCGTTGACGGTGAGTGAGCGGGGACGTGGCGTCATCGCGCAAAACCTATCGTCGGCAACGGCTATTCACAATTCTCTTGCCTGTGGTACGCATACTGCACTCCACGGTATTGTCGTCGCCGTTGACCCATCATCTGGCGGATCTGTTCACGTATACTGGAGCACCGCCACATGTTGTTCGAACCGTACACGCTGGGACGCATCTCGCTACGCAATCGCCTGGTCATGGCGCCCATGACGCGCAATCGCGCGACCGCTGAGCACGTGCCGACGCCCATCATGGCCACCTACTACACCCAGCGCGCGACCATCGGCCTCATCGTCACCGAAGGCGTCGCGCCCTCGGCCGACGGGGCTGGCTACGCGCGCATTCCCGGCCTGTACAACGCCGCGCAGGTCGAGGCCTGGAAGCCGGTCACCAAGGGCGTGCACGACGCCGGCGGCAAGATCTTCGCGCAGCTCATGCATTGCGGGCGAGCGTCACACGTCGACAACCTTCCCGCGGGCGCCCGCGTGGTGAGTTCCGCGGCGGTGACGCTCGCAGACCCCATCTATACCGATAGTCACGGCCTGCAGCCTCCCAGCGCCCCCCACGTGCTCACAACCGCCGAAGTGGCGACCGTCGTGCAGGAGTACGTGGCCGCGGCCACGCATGCCATCGACGCGGGTTTCGACGGCATCGAGCTGCACGCCGCGAATGGCTATCTCATCGAGCAGTTCCTCAACGCCAACCTCAACACGCGCACCGACGCGTATGGCGGCAGCGCGGCCAACCGCAACCGCTTCGCGCTCGAGATAGCCGCAGCCACCGCGCACGCCATTGGCGCCGACCGCGTGGGCATTCGCGTGTCGCCACATGGCGATTTCAATGGCATGGGTACCTTCGATGGCGTCGACGAGCAGTTCATTGCGCTCGCAAAGGATCTCGGCGCGCTCAAACTCGCGTATCTCCATCTCGTGAATCACGAGTCCATGGGCAATCCGGCGCTCCCGACCGCATTGCCGGCGCAGCTCAAGCAGGCGTTCGGCGGCACGTTCATCGCCTCGGGGGGGCTCGACCATGGCTCCGCCGAAGCGCTGCTGCAGAGCGGCGACGCCGATCTCGTCGCGTTTGGTCGTCCGGTACTCGCCAACCCCGACTTCGTCGCGCGTGTGCAACGTGATGCCGCGATGAACGCACCCGACTTCAGCACCTTCTATACGCCGGGCGAAAAGGGCTACACCGACTATCCCGTGCGCGCGGCCTGACGCGCGCTACTTGGCGGCGCCGGTAAGCGGGCGCACCGCATTCAGCAGCTCCTGAAGAAACCGACCCGGCTCCTCGAGCATCGGTACATGTGCCGACCACTCCAGCGTCACGAACGATTTCGACGGCGCGCGCATACGCTCGATGTAGACGCGCGCCGGTTCGTACGGCGTATGCAGATCGTGACGCCCTTGAATCACCACCACCGGAACGGCGAGCGAGTCGGGTAGCATCGAACCGCCGCGCCCCACCAACGTACGCGTTGTCCACTGGGTCGCCGCGGTTTGTGCGGCAACGTCGGCGTTCGTATACTCGGGCGCCCACGACGGCATGGCAAAGAGCAGGTCAAACGTGGGCTTGCCGTACCACCCGCCATTGAAGTAGCGCGCCCACTTTCGCGTAAGCAGTACCGTGGACACGGGCGCGCCGGGACGCGGATACGGCGCAATGGAGTCGAGCTCCCGCAACGCATCGCGCTGTCCAGCGGCCTGCGCGAGCTCGCGCAATCGCGTGTACAGGTAGTCGTCACCGCTGCCGCTTACCTGACCAACCCCCACATAGGCATGCAGCCACTCAGGATGACGCTGTGCCACCGACATGCCGATCATCGTCCCGTACGAATAGCCCATCACCACCACCCGCTCTACACCGAGCCGCGATCGTGCCCAGGTGACTATCGCCTCCGCATCACGTACCAACTGATCGAACGTCAATGTCGGCGCCAGTGCATCACGATTCGCAGCTACCGCGTTCTTGCCTACACCTCGTTGGTCATAGTTCACGACCGTGAAAAAATCCTCCCACGGCGACTGATAGGCCCACGTCAGCGGCATCATGGGCGTGCCCGGACCACCGTGAATCATCACAATGACCGGATTGTGTTTGTGCTTGCCGCGCACGCTTACCCATTGCGTGGTGCCTTCAATCGCGACGGCCTCCAACAGCTCGATGCCGTCGGGCGTGTGAATGCGGCGCAAGTCACCGAGTCGCGCCACGACGGAATCGCGCGTCACCACCGGCGCATTCTGCGCACGCAGTGATGAACCGGCACGACTCAGCGGCGACATCAACGCCAACGTGAGAGCAACCGCCCGACGAAGCGGCAGCGAGCTGGGGAAACGAGTGGTCATCCCGAAGCTCTACGTCCGAGGACGCTTGGGGGAGAGAATGCGCACCTCAACGCGATGCAGCAAAACCTCCGGCGGGGTGTCCACCACCGCCATCACTGCCGCCGCGACATCATCGGCCAACAACTGTCCACCACCCTTGGGTTCGGTGCGTCCGCCGAAGGTCGTCGCCACCGACCCCGGGCTCACCACACTCACTTTCACGCCGTCGTCGCGAACTTCCAGCATGAGGTTCTCCGCAAAGCCCATGACCGCGTGTTTGGTCGTGGCGTAGCCGGCGCCACCCACAAATGCGCTTCGCCCCGCAATCGACCCGATGATGACGACATGGCCGCGCCCGCGCGACACCATACCCGGCAGCACGGCCCGCGTGACATGAAAGAGCGCGTTCACATTCACGTCCATCATGCGGTGCCACTCGTCGGGCGTGAGGTCGAGCAAGGGTTTCATCACGCCCACGCCGGCGTTGTGCACCAGCACGTCCACGTGCTGGTTGTGCAGCCGCTCGGCGATCTGCGCGGGTGCGGTGATGTCGAGTGGCAGTGCATCCGCCGCACCCCCACTCGTACGGATCTCCGCCGCCAGCGCGTCCAGCGCGCCCACTTCGCGCGCCACCAGCAGCACACGATGCGTGTGCGCCAAACGCAGCGCGATGGCGCGACCAATTCCGCGCGAGGCGCCAGTGACCAGTGCGACCGGACGCATCACGGCGCGCGCCGGTTCACGACCACCTTGCCGCCCTTCATCACCCATACCACGTGCTCGATCACGACGTCGATGTTCTTGAGTGGATCACCGTCGACGGCCACGATGTCGGCAAAGTAGCCCGGCGCAATCCGTCCCAACTTGTTCGGCTGACGCAACAACACGGCCGCGTTGGTCGTCGCCGTGGCGAGCGCCTCGGCGGGCGTCATCCCGGCCTTCACGAACCATCCCAGTTCACGCGTGTTCTCGCCGTGCATCCAGTACACCGCATCGGAACCCATGGCGAACTTCACCCCCGCCGCGTGCGCACGACGCGCCGACTCGAGATTGAGCACGCGGAAGGAGTCGAGTGCCGCCACCTGCTCGCGGGTGTAACCGAACAGCGCCGCGTTCTCCGCATAGAAGCGATTGTGATCGACGGTCGGCACATACATGGCCCCCCGCTGCTTCCACTCGGCCAGCGTCGCCGCGCTCAGCCCCGCCGGATGCTCCACCGATTCGGCGCCCGCCCGTATCGCCGCGCGCCCACCGGAGTCGCCGTACGAGTGAATGGCGATCGGCCTGCCGTTCCGATGGGCAGCCTCGACGGCCACACGCATCTCCGTTTCCGAGAACGTCTGCGTGCTGGTGACATTCTGAAAGCTCCCCGTGGAACCATACATCTTGATCCAGTCGGCGCCCGCTTCCACCTGCGCGGCAATGGCGGCCTTGATATCGAGCGTGTCCCAGATGCGTCCGCGCACGGCGGCAGAGGGAGTGCCTTCGCGCGGCGCGGCGGTCAATTTGGACAAGCCGTAGCCGGACACGAACATGCGCGGACCAACCATGTCACCGCGGGCGATCGCATCACGCATCGCGATGTCGGTGTAGTTCGATGCACCAAGATCGCGTACGGTCGTCACCCCCGT
>CANGXD010000261.1 GCA_947457545.1 Gemmatimonadaceae bacterium | reverse complement strand
TGATCGCCCGATCGGTGCCAATGAATTGCAGACGTAGAGGATCCGTTGGCAGAAGTGATCCGGGAAGCCTTTGCATCTGCAAGCGGAGCACGCCATTCTGATTTTCCGCCGTCACGGCGGTCTTGGGGAAGCGGTACGACCCTACGTAAACGCTCAAATCCGGCTGGGGAAGCAGCGGCATGGGCGACGGAATCGATTCGAAGATGCCGCGATGTCCGATGGCTGCATTGGCGGGACGCGTCGCCCCCGTCAGGCGCTCGATGGCCGTGCGCTCGATCTCCTCGATGACACGCCACGCAGGTGCCACCAGCGTATCCAGATTGCGGCCCGTGTTGCTGAAGATGCCGATGGCGAGCTGTCGCTCGGGCAGGTGCCACGCCACTCCCATGAACTCGTCGTTGCCTTCCTTCTGCACGCGCGGGCGCCGCATCTCCAGGGCCGTCTCCGCATGCAACAGCTGTTCGCCGGACGGACCTTTCCCATCTTGCAAGTGGAACGCCGCAAACTGCATCAGATCACTCATGCGCATGCCGGTGCCGCCGGCTGTCACGGTACGCCCGGTGGAGAACGGCCGACTCACCACGGCGCGCCCATCGATGACCTGATGGCCGAGCGCAAACCGCTGCGTGATGACGTCGCGCTCACTCGTACCAGCGTGGGTGAGTCGAAGCGGAGCGAACACGAGCTGCTTCATAGCCGCGTCGATCGAAGTGCCGGTAACGACTTCGATGAGCCGACCAGCGATCGTGAAGCCGGCATTGTTGTAACCCCAGATATTACCCGGGTCGGAGATCTGCTCGAGCGATGACGCACTGCTCACGAAGCGCTGCAAGGATTCCTGACCGACATCGGGCGCAGGGACCTGACCGAACCATCCGCCGAGGTGCGTCAACAGCTGGGCGACGGTGACACGATCCGTGTTGACACTCGGCGCAAGCGTGAAGTCCGGCAAGTAGCGGCGTACCGGCGCGTCGAGTTCGATCTTCCCTGGATCGACGAGCCGCATGATCGCCGTCGCCGTGACGGTTTTCGGGATGGACGCGATCGGAAACACCGTGTGCTCCGTGACCGGAATCGCGTCGTCGGCCGACGTGACCCCCCACGCGCGAACGGAGACGCGGCCGCTGTGCCAGATGCCGAGCACCCCACCCGGAATTCGTGATTGCGCGAAGCGTCGCTTGGCAAGCGCCACGATCGAATCGATCGTGGCGTCGGAGGCCGGCCTCTGGTCCGCGGAGGTGCGCTGCTGGCCCTGCGCGGTGTCGGCGAGGACTGAGAGTAGCAACAGCGCCCGAGCTCCAGCCCACACGAATGCCGTGACGGCATTGGAGGCATGTCGACTGGCGCGCTGGTGCGAACGTCTCATCATGGCGAGAACTCCTGTACGAGGCGCGGCTAGGCAGCCATCGGGATCAAGGAAATGCAGTTGAGAAGACATAATCGAGCCGAGATCCGACGCGCACGACTTCAAACCCGTTCAACTCGCCCAGCAGCTTCAACGGTGCAACGGTCGTTATGCACTCGCGCGACGAGACGGACGTGTCGCCGCATCGCGCTCGACGGCGACGCGCTCTGCCAGGTAGACTTTCAAGAGTGACTGGTATGGCCCATCGCGTTGATTCGCGAGCACCTTCAGATCGTCGAGCAGGCCTTGCGGCAAGCGCAGCGAGATCGTTTCGGTGGAGGGCTTCAGATTCGGAAACGCCACGCGTCGTTCGCTGGCCCAATCGAAGTATTCCGTCGAATCGGCGGTCGCCCAAAACTCCCGTTCCTCGTCTTCGGGGCGGAAGTGCGGAATAGCCTTCAACGGGGTCTTCGTGCGCGCCGTCGGCTTGGCGCTAGGGCGCTTCAAAGGGGACTTTGGGATAGTGCGTACGCTCCTTCCTGCTCATGGGCCGGACCGGGATGACCCGAACGAGCTTCTGCCGAACGGTGAAGATGACGGAGAGCAGGCGCCCCCCGTTCGAGAGGCCGAGCAGGTTGTAGCGCCGCTCGCGCGTCGAGCGCTTCGCATCCTCGGCCAACAGTACCGGCCGATTGAAGAAGACCTCCTCCGCCTCCGCCCGCGACACGCCGTGGCTCGCCCAGCTCTTCTCGGCGTTTCCACGGTCCCAGTCGAAGCCGACGAGCTGGGCAGCCAGAGCAGCGAAATCGGTCACACCGTAGGTATATGGACGTTGTTCATTGTTGATTGAACGCATCACAGGTGCAGGACACGATCCACACCAGCTGAAAAGACGCAGCGGACGAGACCATATTGTGGGGGCAACCCGAGTCGCCACCGGTGGCACGCCGCTCGCTATGTTTTTTTCGGTAGTGTGTCTCCGAAGGCGAGCGTGATCTTCGGCATCCTCGGCGATAGCCGCCGGGAGGCCCGGACCACCCACTTCCAAACGAATCGAGGCTGCTATGTCGGTAACGCGTGAACGGCGATGGGCGACGCTCGGGTTGACCCTCGTCATGGGGCTGGCGGCCGCGGCGTCCACGGCCACGGCGCAGCCCAACCTGCTCCAGAACGGCGACTTCGAGGCCTACAACAGCCCATTGAAGGTGCCGGTTTACTCGACTGGCCCCGGGGGGGAACGCTGGGGACGCCCATGGAACGGCGGCTGGGACGCGGCTGGGCTTGCAAGCTCGTGGACGTATTCTCCGGCGGGCGGCTTCTGGTCGGGCGGCTTCGTCGCGCGCACCGAGGACTTCGGCGCCGGGTGGAAGTGGGCCCGCTCGGGGGTGATCTTCGGCGGCATCAAGGACCGTCAGGTGATGTCGCAAACCTTCACCTACAACGGGACCCAGGAAGCGATCGGTTCGCTCAACTGGTACGACGCCGGGCGTCCCTCGTGGCGCGGTGATTCGTGGTTCGGGCTGCCGAACGATTACCTCGTCACCATCACCGGCGCGGGCGCTACCCAGACAATCGGCAGCTTCACCAGTCAGGTCGCCGGCGGGACCGAGTTCAACAGCGCGAACAACCTCGGCGATGACCGCTGGTCGCTCACGAACAGGCAGTATTGGTTTAGCCGCACCGGGCAGACGTTCACGCTGCTGCCGGGTCAATCGTACACCCTGAACTTCAACAGCCTGTCACCGTTCAACACCAACGGCTCGGTCCAGGATCGCACCACGTTGCTCGACGACATCTCGCTGTTTGCATCGCCGGTAACGACGGTGCCGGAGCCAAGCGCCGCGTTGTTGGCAGGCGCAGGGCTGCTGGGCGTTGCCGCTATGCGACGGGGTGCCGTGCGGCGTCGCAACGAGGCGGCGTAGCGAGTCGCGAGCCGTCGGCCGCGTCGGGACGAGCGGCCGCCGGCACCGGCGAGCGGGGGCATAGAGCGGTCCCACATGATCGATCGCCCACGCCGTCGGCTAGGACGCCCGACTGCAGCAAGCATCGCTATGCAGCGACCTCAACCACCGTCGCATAAGCATGCGGCTCCGGTGCGGCCATGCCTTCGGCGCGAAGCCCTTCTAAATGAAACTCGATGGCCTCACGCATAGTCCGCTCAACGGCGTCGCGCGTGGGACCCGTCGCCACACAGCCCGGAACGTCCGGCGCGTACGCAGAGAATCCTGAGGCTGTCGGCTCGACCACGATCAGTAGTTTCATGACTTCAGCCCTGCCTGCTGGTGGATGCTATTCAGCGTACCGGGTGCCAGTTCGTCGCCGGGATGGCCTGCCACGGTGACCAAGCCCGGTTTCGTTGGATGCTTGTATTGCTGATGACTTCCCCGTGTTCGCACGAGGATCCAGCCATCGTCGGTCAGCAAACGAAGAGCATCGCGAACCTTCATGCAGTAAAGATCGGACGGGGCTTCCAGAGGGGCAAGCGGGGGGCGGGCGATCTTGCCCTACAAGAATCGGTGCATGATGTGCAGGTCCACCAACCCGCGCTCCAGATGACGGAACGCCTGTGGAACCGTGCCGACGATGCTGAAGGCCAACCGCAGCCATAGGGCGATGGCCCGGTGGTTCGTGCTCACGACGGCGTTGAACTGCATGGCGTGAAATCCGGCGGCTCGCGCGTCAGCCAGGCTGTGCTCTGCAAGCTGAAAGCCGATACCGCGACCGTCGAGCCCGGGTCGGACCATGTAGCCGGCATTGGCAACGTGCGATCCCAGGCCGCGGTGGTTCGCCTTCAACGTGTAAGTGCCGACAATCTCCCCGTCGTCCTCGGCGACGTAGGCAGAGAGTCCAGGCCCATCCAGTACTCCTTCGCGGCCGCTTCGGAAATGTCGGTTTCGAGAAAGTAGGTGTGTCCGGCAGCGGCCACCGGTGAGATGATCGACCACACCGATGGCCAGTCCGCTTCCGCCGCACGTCGAATTGACCTCATCAGTTAGGCAGCGTCCAAGATGTTTGTTCAGTAAGTCTCTCGTACTCAGTGACCGAGCTGCGTAACGCCAGCTTCTGTTGCGAGCGGACCGCCCGACTCGCCCGGTACTGCGCGCGGAATCCGGTCGCACTCGAACGGCTGACCTACGACCGAGCCGCCAAGGCGGTGACGTACCGGTCGGACAAGTCGGAGGGTCCGACGGCGGGCACCGAGACCGCCGACCCGCTCGAGTTCCTGGCCCGGGTGCTGGTGCACATCCCCGACCAGGGCCACGTCACCACGCGG
>CANGXD010000260.1 GCA_947457545.1 Gemmatimonadaceae bacterium | reverse complement strand
TTCGACAACTCTGAGAACGCGCGGTGAGACGGCGGTTTGGGTTGAACGACGGGTGTTTGGTCCGGCGACCTACTGGCGACGGCACTAGCCCTCAGGGGAAAGAACGCAAGAGCACAGGGGAAAGCACGGCGCCGTCCACAACCAACCGCAGTTTCTGTCTTGGTAGACACAACCGCGCTTCCTCCTTTCCCCTTGTGTTCTTCCCCCTGAGGGCTCGATCCGTCGCGAGTAAGTCGACGGACCAGCCACCCGTTGTTCCCTTCGCCACATCCAGGAGACCCATGTACAAACCACATACACGCCTCATCGCTGCCGGTCTGCTCGCGGCAACCACACTGAGCGGCTGCCAATCGCTCAACACGAACAAGACGAAGGGCGGCGCCATCGGCGCCGGCGCCGGCGGCGCCATCGGCGCGGCGGTCGGCCGTGCCAATGGCTCGACGGCCAAGGGCGCGATACTCGGCGCCGTTGTCGGCGGCGCCATTGGCGTCGTGATCGGCAATCAGATGGACCAGCAGGCCAAGAAGATCGAACAGCAGGTAGCTGGTGCGACGGTCGAGCGTGTTGGCGAAGGCATTCAGGTGACCTTCGCGTCGGGGCTGCTCTTCGATACCGACTCCGATCGCATGCGCGACGAGGCCGCCGCGAATCTGCGCAGCCTCGCGCAGAGCCTCAACGAGTATCCCAACACCGATTTGCTCATCGTCGGACACACCGATGCGCGCGGAACGGACAGCTACAACCAGTCGCTCAGCGAACGACGAGCGCGCGCGACGTCGGACTATCTGGCCGCGCAAGGCGTGGCACCCGCGAGGCTGCGTGCAAGCGGACGCGGCGAGGTCGAGCCGGTGTCGGACAACACGAGCGACAGCGGGATGCAGAAGAATCGTCGCGTGGAAGTCGCGATTTACGCGGGCGACAAACTCAAGGCCGAGCTGCGAAGAGGCAAAGGGCGGTGACTGGTCCGGCGGTTAACCACCGACGAATCGAGCCCTCAGGGGAAAGAACGCAAGGGGAAAGGATGAAGCACGGTTGTGTCTACCAAGACAGCAACCGCGCTTGGTTGTGGACGGCACCGTGCTTCCCCCTTTCCCCTTGCGTTCTTCCCCCTGAGGGCTAGTGCCGTGGCCAGTAAGCCACCGGACCAAACACCCGCAGTTCAACCGCCTTACGCCACGCGCTTCCCCAGCCCCGCCGGCGCCGCCGCTCGTCCACTCGCGCCCGCCAGCACCAGCAGCGTCAGCACATACGGCAGCGCGAGAAACAGCTGATACGGCACACCGGTCCAGCCCATGGACTGAAAGAGCGTCTGCAGCGAATTCGCCGCGCCGAAGAGTAGCGCGGCGGCGGCAACACCAAGTGGCTTCCACCGGCCAAGTACGACAATCGCGATCGCGATGAAGCCGCGGCCCGCCGACATCCCCTCGACGAACGTTCCGGCCTGCGCGAGCACGAGCGTGGCGCCGGCGAGTCCCGCCATAGCGCCGGCAAAGAGTACCGCGAGCGCCTGCAGGCGACGCGGCGCAACACCGGCGGCAATGGCGGCATCGGGATACTCACCAATGGCGCGCAGCGCGAGGCCGCGGTGCGTGCGTTGCAGCCACCACGCGAGCAACGGGGCAAGCAGCATCGTGACGTACGTGACGATGGGCTGATGAAAGATGCCCGGGCCAATGAGCGGAATGGACGACAGCCCGGGAATTGCCACCGCACCCGTCGTGGGCGTGTTGAGCGCCACCCCCGACGTACCGAAGAGCGTGCGATACAACGTGCCCGTGAGGCCGAGCGCGAACATCGTGATCGCGGTGCCGGTAATGATCTGGTCTGCTTTGAACCCGACCGTGAAGCAGGCAAAGATCGCCGCGACGGCCATACCAGCGGCGGCGCCGGCGACGAAGCCGCCACCCACGCCAATCACCCCCGCGGCGACGGTAGCACCGAGTGCGCCGGCAATGATGGAGCCCTCGAGGCCGATGTTGATGACGCCAGCGCGTTCGCTGATGCACTCGCCCAACGCGGCCAGTGCGAGCGGCGTTGCGGTACGCACCGTGGCTTCGATGAAGCCCGTGCCAATGTCGAGCGCGCTCATGTGGCCATCTCCGCGCGCGTCGACATCCGTTCCGACCAGCGATCGGCGGCCACGATGAGCAGAATGAGCAGCGCCTCGACCACACTCACCACCACACTCGGCACACCCGCATCACGCTGCATGGCGTTGGCGCCCGCTTCGAGCGCGCCAAAGAGCAGCGCGGTGCCCACTACACCAATTGGATGCAGACGGGCGAGCAGCGCCACAGCAATGGCGGTATAGCCGTATCCCGGCGAAAAGTTTTCGTACAACGCGTACGTAATCCCGGTGTACTCCACGGCGCCGCCAAGGCCGGCCAGTAATCCGCTCAAGAGAAACGCACCGAACACCGTACGCCCTACCGCAATACCGCCTGCCGATTGCGCAGCAAACACGTTGGCGCCAACCGCTCGCACACGAAACCCGCTGGCGGTTTGCGAGAGCCACCACCAGGCGCCAACGGCCACCACCACCACCAACGGCACGCCAGCATGCAAACGCGTGCCTTCGAGCAGCACCGGCAAATGCAGTGCATCGGGCAACGACACCGATTGCGGATTGATGCGCGTGGGCTCCTGCAACGGGCCACGCACCAGCCACCCGGTGAGATAGAGCGCGACGAAGTTGAGCATGATGGTGCTGATCACTTCGAGCACACCAAAGCGCAGACGGAGCAACCCGGCCACGCCAGCCCAGAGCGCGCCGGCAATCGCGCCACCCGCGAGCATGAGCGGAATGGCAAGCAGCGGCGACACCCCCGCCAGCGGTACCGCGAGCGCCGTTGCTGCGGCCGCGCCAACGAGCAGCTGTCCTTCGGCGCCCACGTTGAGAATGCCGGCGCGGAACGCGATGGACACCGCGAGCCCGGCAAAGCCCAGCGGCACCATGCGCACCATGGTGGCCGACGTAATCGCGTAGTACGACCCGAAGGCGCCACGCACCATGGCCTGCAACGCCGTCGTCACGTCGTGTCCGGTGGCGATCAGCAGCAACGACAACATGACGAACGCTGCGCCCAACACGGCCGCCAGTTGACCGGCGCCACGCAGCCACGCGCGAGTATTCACGACGCACCACCCAGCATGGCGCGCCCTACCGCGTCACGGTCGCCGGCCACCTCGTGCAGCTGCCTGGCATGCATGACATACACGCGATCGGCCAGCGACAGGACTTCATCGAGATCACTGCTGTACACCACGACGGCCGTACCGGCCGCGCGCGCATCGCGCAGCGACTGTTGCACCGCCGCCGTGGCTTTGAAGTCGAGACCGCGCGACGGATTCTCCACCACCAGTGCTTGCGGCGCGTCGGCGAGCTCGCGTCCCAACACGAACTTCTGCTGATTGCCGCCGGACAACGTGCGCGCCACCGTCGCAGGACCGGGCGCACGCACGTCGAACTGCGTAAGCAACCGCGCCGTACTCTCGCGCAGCGTATCCCACGGCATGCGTCCGCGCCGTGCGCCCGCGTTGCGCAGCGCACTGTTCTCGAACAACGGCGCATCGAGCAGCAACGCATCACGATGACGATCTTCGGGCACGAAGCCAACACGTTCGGGACGATCGGCACGTCCATCACGTGGCTGCAGCCGCCCCGCGAGCAAGCGCAGCAGCTCGTGCTGTCCTGCGCCCTCGACGGCGGCAATGCCCACGATTTCTCCGGCTCGCGCCTGCATGGTGGCGCGCTGGACGCGCTGCACACCGCGCGCATCGACCCACGAGGCGTTGTCGAGCGAGAGCACGACGTTGCCAGCGCGCGCGCTCGTGTCGGATGTCGTCGGCGCGGCCGTCATGGCCACCGCGAGCGGCTCGGTGCGGCGCTCGCCCAGCATCGCGTCGGCGAGCGCGTCAGGCGTTGTGTTTGATGCACGTGTCGTCAACACCGTGCGTCCGCGGTGCAGCACGGTGATGTCGTCGGCCACAGCCATCGCGTCGCGCAGTTTGTGCGTGATGAGCACGACGGCGTTGCCCGCGTCGGCGAATCGGCGCACCCACGACAGCAACTCCGTGGCTTCACCGGGCGCGAGTACCGCGGTCGGCTCGTCGAGAATGAGCAGCTGCACGTCGCGTGCGAGGGCTTTCACGATTTCGCATCGCTGCTGCGCGCCCACCGGGAGTGTGTCCACGCGCGCCTGCGGATCGAGCGTGAGCCCGGCGCGCGCGGCCACATCATGCACGCGCGTCGCCGCGGCCTGCGGGTCGAAGTATCCCGTGCCACCCAGCGCCACATTTTCCGCCACGGTCATGGCGGGTACCAGCGTGAAGTGCTGATGCACCATGCCAATGCCGTTGGCCAACGCGCTCGCCGGCGACGTGAACAGCCGCGACGTGCCCTGCCAGAGCACTCGCCCGCTGTCGGGCGTGAGCAAACCGAAGACGACGCGCATGAGCGTCGTCTTGCCGGCGCCGTTTTCACCGAGCAGCGCGTGCACGGTGCCGCGTCGCACGGCGAGTGACGCGCCATCGAGCGCGCGCACGCTCCCGAAGCGCCGCGTGATGTCGTCGAGCACGAGCATCGGGACGCCATCGGGAGCTGCTCCACCCGGAGTGGCTGTCCCGAGAGGGTCGCTCACGAGCCGGTGGGGAGATGCAAGAAGGTCCA
>CANGXD010000259.1 GCA_947457545.1 Gemmatimonadaceae bacterium | reverse complement strand
TGGCTTTCACCGCGGGAAGCGCGCTCCAGCTCTCGTTCGCCCCCAGTTCAGTGACCTGCTTGTCACTCACGACCACGAACTGCGGCGCGCGCGCGATGACTTCTTCCATGCTGACTGTCGGCGACGGCTGCCGTTGATCATGGAACACGTTGCGCGCTCCGGCGATCTCGAGCAGTTCGTCCATATAGCTGCCGCCGCCGATGACCATTGGGGGGGTATTCCACACCGGCCACACCACCGAAGGGCGTTCGCGTACGGACGCTGTGTGTGCCCGCACGCGATCGAGCGTGCGCTGCACGGAATCGCTCACCACTTGCGCCTGCGCTTCAGCACCGAGCGCGACACCGAGAATGCGCAGCTGAGAGTGGAACTGCGCGATACGGTCGACGCGCAGTGCCATTGTGCGGATTCCGGCGCGCGTGAGTGCATCCGCGGCGCTTCGGTTCTCTGCCGTCGCGTACAGAATGACGAGCGTGGGCTTCGCTGCGAGGATTGCCTCGACAGCGGGGCGAATACCATCGCCGAGCGCGGGGACTTGCTCGACCTCGACGGGATACTTGTCCCACCGTGAGCGACCGACGAGGTGCGCCTGCGCTCCAATGGCGTAGATCGCCTCGGTGGCCGCCGGATTGAGCGAGACGACGCGGCTGGCGAATTGCGCGTTGGTAGGGAGCGGCGCACCAAAGTCATCGGTATCGGCCGGGGCCGGTACCGTGGCGCGCGCCGTCTGCGGCGCACGCGCGCTGTCGTCCGACTGTGAAGCCGGAGCGCGATCGGAGACGCCGGTACACGCCAGCAGCATGCTGCCAAGACATGGCAGCAGCGCAGCACGTACACGGCGTACAAATCGTGGGTGAGGAAACACGAACGGGCATCCTCTCCCACGAGAAGACGCCCGAGCACGCGTAACGACAGAACCAGAACGGTGGCGTCGTCACGTTTGCACGAGCCCCCCCTCGAGGGTCTTCGTCAAAGAGAGAGCGCGGGTCGTCTCCTGGCTCCGGGAACGCCGCTCACCTTCCCGATCGCGAACGATCAGTGGTGTGAAGAGCGACGCTGCTGTGCAGTCCGTGAGGACCGCAGAGATTCCCGTTACAGTGGCGGGGCCGCACCGGCTTTTCACCGGTTTCCGTGTCCCGTGCTCGTAATCAGTTGTCCGCCGCACCCTGTGTGCGACAGTTCGAACCTACCGTCCAGACCCGGCTTCGGCAAGCGCTTGCGCCAGCGCCGCCTTGAGTTCAGCGCGTCGCCCCTCGTACGCGGCCTTCACCATGTCCGAAGGATTTTCGTGTCGGGCGTACGTCGCATCGAGTGCCGCGATTTCCTGCGCAAGACGATCACCGAGCGGGATCGTGGGCTCCTGTGGGCGCAGCGTGGGCGTGACATTGCCACGCTTGTTGGCGGCCTTCTGCATGCTGCGCGTGAGCGCGAGCATCATGAGGAAGCCCACGGCGACGAGCAGCCCGGCGATGTACAGGTTGCGGCCCGGCGTACCCGTCGAGGGCAACTCGATCACGAGATCCGAATTGGGCTTGAGATCCTGCGACAAGAAGCGCCGGAAATTGCGCCCCTCAAGCGACACCGGATCGACCGCCGTGAAGCCCTGCCCCTTCACCGTCCCCTGTGCTTCTTCGACGAGCACTTCGAACACGACCACGCCGAGGTCAGAACGCACCCGCAGGGGGAAGCTGCTATTGGGCAGCTTGTACGAAAACGCGACCTGCTTCACCCCGGGGGCGATCGGCGCAAAGACGGAAACCCGCCCGTTCTGCGACGCGAACGCATCGGGGGAGATTTCGCCTTCGTTGGCCCGTACATCGACGGCCGCCGCCGGAATGGCCGCACTCCATGTGGGTTGCGCGCCGGCGCCTTCCGAAGCGACCAACGTGGTGAGGCTGTCGTTGGACAGTTCGTACACCTCGACGACGGTTCGCATGTCGGTGCTGTCCGCCTTGCTGACAATCAGATGGCGTCCCTTGATCGACAGCGGAAACGCACGCGACGTGGTATCGAAGACGGTGATTTCCGTTTCGTCTCCAGCGGCGTTGGCCGAGCGCAGCGGCGCCGTGAAATAGGCGATCCCGCCGTAGGTCGTGGAGGCGAAGTAGACCGCATCGGGATTGCCGAACGGTATGTAGCGGAAGCGGTAGCGCCCTGCAGCATCGCTCTTGACGGAGTCGATGGGGCCTGCGGTGTCTTTCCCGACGCGATGCAACGTGACCCACACATTGCCGGTGGGTCCCATGCCGGTGGAATCGCCGCCGCTACGAGCGGGACGACGGACCCGCCCTTCGACCGAGCGGCTTCCCGCCTGCGCACCGGCGAGCGACGACACGCTGACGCACGCCGTCAATAGCAGGAGGCCGAGCACTCGTGGCGTCACGAGTCGGGAGAGGAAGCGAATGATCTGCACGTGGAGGGGGAGTGCGAAAACTCAGGGAGTGAATTTGCCGAAGTCTTCCGGCCTGAGATTCTCGAGGTAGGCCTGCAGTTGTTCGGCGGAGAGTTCATGCACATCGTCAGCGGTCGACGACGCGGTACTGCTGTCCTCGTCGCTGTCGAGGTCGAGCACGGTGAGCAAGGCCTCGGGCGCAAAGATGGGCGAGCCGAGCCGCAGCGCAATGGCAATGCTGTCGGACGGCCGCGCATCGAGCTCGACGATGCCTTTGGCGCCGTCGAGCTGCATCTCGGCGTAGTAGGTGCTCTTTTCGACACGCGTGATGGAGACGCGCCGCAAGGTGCCGCCCAGGCCGTTGATGAGCGCCTTGCAGAGGTCATGCGTGAGCGGCCGTTCGCGCTTGAGCTGATTCATCTGAATGAGAATCGACTCGGCTTCCGGCTTACCGATCCAGATGGGCAACATGCGCGTGCCAAGCTTTTCACGCAGGATGACCACGTACGAGTTCGTCGCACTATCGAGACCCAAACGGGCCACTGTGACTTCCACCATCAGCACACTCCGGGTGGGGGCGACGATCGTACCCGCCGAGACATCAAACCGACCGTCCGGTGTGCCACGGTGCACAGCGCGTGCAGCGACACACCAGCGGCCGGCTTGCGGTCACGGCGAGATCAGATGGACTTCTTGAGCGCCGCGACGCGGTCGGTGCGTTCCCACGTGAACGTGGTGCGCGCCGACTTGCCGCGACCGATCGTTTCCGACTTACGGCCGAAGTGCCCGTAGGCGGCCGTCGCCTGATAGATGGGCTTGCGCAGGTCGAGCGCCTTGCTGATGCCACGCGGCGTGAGGTCGAACACTTCGTTCACCGCCGCCTCGATGACACGGTCGGGGACGGCGCCCGTGCCGAACGTCTGCACATACACCGAGACCGGCTCGGCGACACCGATAGCGTAGGCCACCTGCACTTCGCAGCGACGGGCCAGCTTGGCGGCGACGATGTTCTTGGCGACCCAGCGGGCCGCGTAGCAGGCGGAACGATCGACCTTGGAGGGATCCTTTCCGCTGAACGCGCCGCCGCCATGACGGCCCATGCCGCCGTAGGTATCGACGATGATCTTGCGGCCGGTCAGGCCAGCGTCACCCTGCGGTCCGCCAATGACGAAGCGCCCCGTGGGGTTAATGTGCGTCTTCATGCGACGCCCGATGAACTGCTCCGGGATGGTCGCGTGGATGACGTCGTCGAGGATGGCGCGACGCAAGCGGGTGTTGGACACCTTTTCGTCGTGCTGCGTGGAGATGACGACCGTGTCTACCGCCACCGGCCGATCACCTTCGTACACGACCGACACCTGCGCCTTGCCGTCGGGACGCAGCCACGGATATGTGCCGTCCTTGCGCAGGACAGAGAGCTGATGCGTGAGCGCGTGCGCCAGCTGAATGGGGAGCGGCATGAGCTCGGGCGTTTCGTCGGTCGCGTAGCCGAACATCATACCCTGGTCGCCGGCCCCGCCCGTATCGACGCCCTGCGCGATGTCCGGCGACTGCCGATCGATGGTGCTCATCACGGCGCACGTCTTCGCGTCGAAACCGAACTCCGCGTTGTTGTAGCCGATGCCATCGATGGTGTTGCGGACGATCTCCGGCAAATGCACGTACGCCGACGTCGTGATCTCACCCGCGATGACGGCGAGGCCGGTCGTCACGAGCGTTTCGCACGCCACGCGGGCTGCGGGATCTTCGGTCAGAATCGCGTCGAGTACGGCATCGGAGATCTGATCCGCAATCTTGTCCGGATGTCCTTCGGTAACGGACTCGGACGTAAAAAGATGACGATCGGCCACGGTGTGCAGGGCTCGGGGTAAGTGAAGCGTTGATAAGGTCTTGCGTAGACTAGGGGAGGACCGCGGAGACTGCAACTGCTGCGGCCGCTCCCCGTCTCAGAGTGGCTGATCCTGCATTTCGGCGCGCAGGCGCCGCCGGAGCAACACTTCGGCTTCGCGCGCGGTGCTGCAGGCCATGGCCGCCTTGGCGGCGTCGGCCGCCACCTCGGCACGCACCCCACGAATGATGCGCTTGACCTCGGCCACCGCGCGCGGGGACACGCTGAGCTGACGAAGGCCGAGCCCGATGAGGGCGAAGACCGCGAGTGGCTGGGACGCCATTTCGCCGCAGACGCAGACGTCGATGCCATGCGCGGCCCCCGTGGTCTGCACCTGCGCCATGAGCCGAAGTACCGCCGGATGGAATGGCGTGTAGCGGGGGGCCAGGTTGGC
>CANGXD010000258.1 GCA_947457545.1 Gemmatimonadaceae bacterium | reverse complement strand
ATGCGCTCTTCGGTGGGCGGGTGCGTGCTGAACCACTTGCTGATGCCGCGCATGTTGAACGCCGCCAGCGGATTCACGATGGCCAACGGCGCCGCGTTCGGCGACACCTGCATGGGAATGCGACGCGCGCCCATTTCGAGACGCCCCAACGCACTCGCCAGCGACAACGGGCGCCCGCTGATCTCCGCGCCCACCGCGTCGGCCTTGAACTCGCGCTGACGGCTGATGGCAAACTGAATGACCATGGCGATGACCGGTCCGATGATCATGATCGCGATCGCCACCACCGGGTTCACGCTGTCCTCGTCGTCACCGCCCCCGAAGAACATCGCGAACTGCGCGATGTTGCCGATGGCGCCGGCCATGGTCGCCGCGATCGTCTGCAGCAGCATGTCGCGATTCTTGATGTGCGCGAGTTCGTGCGCGATGACTCCCTCGAGCTCGTCCTTCGACATCATGCGCATGAGCCCCTCGGTCACGCAGACGACCGAGTTCTCCGGATTGCGCCCCGTGGCGAACGCGTTGGGCTGATCGTGCGGCGCAATGGCCACCGTGGGCATGGGGAGCCCCGCCCGCTGGCGCAGCCGGTCGACCATGGCGTACAGCTCCGGGGCTTCCTTTGCGGTGACCACCTGCGCGTTGTACGAACGCAGGACCATGCTCGACGAGCCCCAGTACATGAACAGGTTCATGCCGGCGGCCATGAGCAAACCGAAAATCGCGCCCGTCCCACCGCCGACGAGCTGTCCGATGGCCATGACGAGGCCGGTGAGACCGGCCATGAGAACGAAAACCTTGACGTTGTTCATCGTGGTTGAATGCTGTGGTTTACACGTACGGGTACACGAAAGGCGAGCCTTCGCACGACACGGACCGGACCGGTGAACGGCCCGAGCTGTTGCGTGTGAAGGTCTCGCCTGATGCAAACATCACCCGACCGGACCGTGCCGCGTTGCCGCGACAGTCTTGACGATCCGGCCGCGCGAACGGTTCCGTTACCGGACGCCCGCGTGGCTACTCCCCTTCGGAGTCTGAGTTGTCTTGCTGCTGAAGTAATGTAGCGATGGCCTCGGAGCTGCGCAGCCCCCGAATCCCCTCCACGAGCTCCGTTGGGGCGGTCACCGCACCCCGGCGCGCAAGCTCCTCGGCCACCGCTTTCAAATGCCGTGGCCATACATACCGCGCCAGCGCAAAGAAGTTCCGGCGCGCCGCCGGCTCGGCCGTCAGAAAGGCCGCCAGGGGGGTGCTCCCCTTGCGCGTGTTGCAGCCCCTGCAAGCCGTTACTAGGTTGCCGGGAGACCCGTCGCCACCCCGCATCCGGGGCTGGACGTGGTCGACGCTCAGGTCGTCCGGTTCGTGCACGAGCCCGCAGTACACGCAGCGGTTGCCGTCACGGGCAAAGATGTCGGAGCGATTTCCCACGTGCTCTTTCCCGGTTTCCTGTGAACCTTCCCGACAAGGGACGCCGTCTCGTTCTCGAGCGGCTCACGAAGTTCTTCGATACGGAAGAAAGTGTCGAGACCCGGGATGACGTCGTGCCCCGCCTGACCTTCAAAGCCCTCGAGGCCTTTCGTATGTCGCGTACCCGTGAACGGATCCTGAGCAACCTCGAAGAGATGTACCGCGAAGCGTTCGATCGCGCCAAGGAAACCGGCGATCCCGCGCAGATGGCCGCGCTCGACTTTTCGTATCGCCGCGAGCAGCTGTACTTCGAGATCCTGCTCGACGTGCGCGACGCGATGGAGAAGAAGTAAGGGCTGAAGGAAATGTGTCGGCGGGCGCTACTTCGACTCCTCGGCGCCCGTGATGGCCATGCTGGTCATGCCGGCGCTGAGGAACCCGCCGGCCTCCGGCGATCTCGCGTGGATCGAGCTCACGCCCGCCGATGACAGCACACTGCTGGTGGCGGTGATGTATCAGGACAGCGTCAGTGTGAGCGGAACGCTACGCCGCGGTGGGCCGTGGCACGGCGACTACTACTGCGAAGAGGGCTGGCTGAAGGTGCGCGACGCGCGCATCCCGCAAACGTGGGATGCCGAGATGAAGGACGGTGAGTTCTTCCCCCGTCGGCACCTGTTCTGGGTGGCGCCAAACAAAGCCGGCGCACTAGTGGCTCGGCTGCAGTTCATTGACTTCGAGGAGTTTGGCCTCTGGTGTGGCGACGGGTGCAAAGGATTCCCCATCCCGGGCACGTTTGAATACCGGGAGACATGGAGTCTGGCCGAAGCCTACGACCCGGACTTACCCGCGCCCATAGCGCGTCAGCGCGAAGCCGAGCGACAGGAGGGGGTGGCCGCGTTGGAAGCGGCCAAGCGGGACCGGCGGTATCAGGAAGTGCAATTGCTCGAGAACGGTCCCCCTGATCCCGAATTGGAAACCGTGCGCCGGCGCGCGCTCTTGTCGCTCCCGGAGGGGGTACTCCTGCGCGGGGTGAGTCGGCATACCAACCGGTTCCACCTGAGCGTGGAGTTCGAAGCGATGTATCAGCTGGAGAACTTTCTGGAGCGACTCGGTGGGAGCGGGCCGGTCGACGAATTGGGTATCGCGCCCCTCTTCAGGGGGAAGACGACCAAGGGGACGTGGGTAGATGTGGTGTATGTGCGGTATGGGACGGGGATCCGGTAGCCGACCTTACGGGAACCCGGCGGGCGCCATCCGCTTCTTGGTGGCTTGCTCGAATGCGTAGGCCAAGGCGATGAGCTTGGGTTCGGCGCAGGCACCACCAGTGAAGGTCACGCCAAACGGCGCCGGCTTGGGATCAAAGCCCGCCGGGAACGGCTGCGACGTGGGCGCGGTCACGGGCAACAGCGCGTACGGCACCGTGATGCTCGGATAGCCGGGGCGCGCCGCGATATTGGCGCTGCTCACGCCAGGGAAGAGCAGGGCGTCGAGCTGCCCACTCTTCATGGCGGCATCGATGCCTTGTTCGGCGGTGAGACGCAGATCCTTGCGGCGGTCGGCGTCATAGCGCTCGCGATCCAGGCGCACATCGAGCTCATCGGAGATATCCAGCTGCGCCTGGCCGTACTTGATGGAGCCCGCGCGCTGATGGGCAATGTTCCACTGCCGCAACGCCGTCAACGATGTCACCGGTGCTTTGCTGCCGAGTGACGCGACCCAGATGTTGAAGTCACGCTTCATGCCATACTTGAGCACCATGGAGCAGGACGCGTCGCGTCCGCGTGCCTGTTCGAGTCCACTGCATGGGTTCCAGTCGAGCAGATTGTCGTCGGCGTTCTTGGCGCTGATGCTGGGGATCACGACGGGATCGACAATCGTGGCGCCCTGCGCGGTGAGCACCGCGATCACTTCGGTCATCACGGTGCGCTGCGCGGCCGTGAGTCCACCGCGTGGGGTGCTGCTGCCGCCCGACGTGATGGTGTCATAGAAGAACGCGCGCGGAATACCGATGCGCGCGCCCTTGAGCGCGTCGGCCTTGAGGAACGGCGTGTAGTCGCGGTTGGCCGGCGGCGTGCACACTTTCGTGGCGGCATCGTTCGGGTCGGGGGCCGCACCTTCCATCGCGCCAAGCATGATGGCCGCATCGGCGACCGTGCGCGACATGGGGCCCGGCGTGTCCTGATCGGCGGTAATGGGAATCACGCCGTAGCGACTGATGCGCCCCACCGTGGGCTTGATGCCCACGAGCATGTTCGCGTGCGACGGAGACAGAATGGATCCCGACGTTTCGGTGCCGACATTGCCGGCCCAGAACGACACGTTCGTGCCGGTGCCACTCGACGAGCCGCCGGTGCCGAGCACGGCGCGTCCATCGTTCAGCCCCTCACGCGGATCGGGGCGCGGGTCCCACGGGTTGAGCCCTTGGCCATTCACGGCGTTGTAGTTGCCGGGCATCCCCGACGCGACCCAATTCGCGAGCTCAGTCAGCTGCGCCTTCGCGATGATGATCGCGCCGGCGTCGCGCAGGTTCTTCGTGAGCGTGGCGTCGTACGGCGGCACCAGATCGGCGAACGCCAACGCACCGCCCGTGGTGCGGAGGTCGGCGGTGTGAATGTTGTCCTTGAGTGCCACGGGAATACCGTGCAGCGGCCCACGCAGCTTGCCTTGCGCGCGCTCACGATCGAGCGCGTCGGCTTCCTGCAGTGCGCGCGGATTCACGGTGATGGTGGCGTGCAGTGTACGATCGTACGTCGCAATACGAATGAGATATTGCTCCACGAGCTGCCGCGACGTGACGCGTTTGGCGGCGAGCGCCGCCTGCAGCTGCGGAATGCTCGTCTCCACGACCGTGAATGACGTTGCCGGCCGTGCATTCTGTGCCTCGAGTGCGCCGGCGCTGGTGGTCAACAACAGCGCGATGGCGCGCAAGCCTGTGCGTGGCAGCATGACTATTTCCTTTTCAGCGATGAAGGCGGCAGCGATCCGACGTATGCCGCCAGCGCGACCATGTCGTCGAGGGTGAGCGCATCGACGACGGGGTACATGGGCGCGGCGGTGGAATCGGCGCGCGCCCGCGTGCGGAAGTTGATGAGCTGACGGAGCAGGTTGCTGGGCGAACGGCCGGCAATGGGCGGAACTTCGCCGACGCCAAGCAACTGTGGACCGTGGCAGGTGGTGCAGTTCGTTGCCACACCAGCGGGCCCGCGCTGCGCAATACGCCGACCGCGCGCGAGACTGCCGACGGGCACATACGTGGTGTAGCGCACCCACGGGTCGCGCAGCTCGTGGCGCTCGATCGACTCGGGCGCTTCGAT
>CANGXD010000257.1 GCA_947457545.1 Gemmatimonadaceae bacterium | reverse complement strand
GTTCCAGCTTGTGGCGCAAATCGCCCAGCGTTTTCGACTTGAACGCCCCCTTGGTTTCCTCCAACACACTGATCGTTTCTTCCAGCGCCGCTTGCAGCTGAGCACCCCGCGGGCAATTGATCAGCTGGCAAGCGTGCACGTCGGGGGTCGTTTGGCCAGCCAGCGCACGGCCGAGCTGTTCGAGGTCGGTGAGCGAGCCCATCACATTGCGCAGCGTCAGCGCGAGAAAGGAGTCGACGCCACTTCGCGCGTCACCCGTTGGGGCGATCGGAAGCGTGCCCGGAGCCGGCGGTGGCTCCAACTGCTGACGGTATTCGCGCAGTCGCGTTTCCGCCGTCTGCATGGCACGGTACGACCGGAATCGTGCGACAGCGCTCGACACCCGCTTGAGCAGCTCGGGGAAGTGCACCGGCTTCACCAGGTACGCGGCAACCGGCAGCTCGATGGAAGCCACCGCCGAACGGACCGATGGAAACCCCGTAATGATGATGATGGGCAGCCCGCCACTGAGATGCGCCACCTGCTGCACAAGATCGAGATCGGCATTGCCCGGCATCTCGAGGTCGGTAATGAGCAGATCATACGGATTGGCCGTGATGGCCTGAAGCGCGCCCTCGGCCTCCTCGACCGTGTCCACCGTGAACCCTTCACGTCGCAGCAACTCGGCCGTTGACGTGAGATAGGTGGGTTCGTCATCAGCGATCAGTATTCGGCCGCGACTCATCGCAATACTCCGGTATCCAGGGGGGTCATCGGTAAACGCACTTCGAACTCCGTTCCGCCGGCCTCACGATCATGCACCGTGATCCGGCCACCGACGGCCAGCACCGACTGTCGCACCAGTGCGAGGCCAATGCCCATGCCGCCTGTCTTCATCGTGCGGTCTTTCGTGCTGAAGAACGGATCGAAGATCCGTTCGCGAATGGCGGCAGGAATGCCCGGCCCGTCATCCGAGACACGCAACACACACTCGTCGTCTTCCCGCACCGCGCTCACCGTCACCGTCCCACCGGACGGCGACACATCCATGGCGTTCTGCACCAGGTTGTACAACGTCTGACGAAGCAACGCGTCTGGCACCGGCACCATGGACGGCGCCTGCGCCATGTTGGCCACAATTCGCACATTGCGGTTGCGATTCACCTGCTCCAGAAAGCTCACCGCATCGCTCACCGCCAGAATCACGCTCGATTCCGCCACCGTACTCTGATCCGGACGGTACGTCTCGTACAATTGACGCGTTACCGCTGCGATTCGTGAGATCTCGCGTTCGATGGCGCCCACAAAACGGTAATGCGGATGGTCGGTGGGAATCGCCCCGCGAATGAGCAGGAACGAGTTCTGAATGCCCGCCAGCGGATTGTTGATCTCGTGCGCGACCCGAGCCGCCAGGCGCCCCATCGTCGTCAGCGCACTCATCTCGCGCATCGATTCCTCGGCGCGCTTACGGATAGTGAGGTCACGACCTTCAACAATCACCTGGGAGGTCTTCGGCAGCGCATCGAGCACCGGCTTGAGCGAGAAGTCGAGCGTGAGCGCCCGATCGCGCCCGCGCCCGATCTCCACTTCGAAACGCTGCGTTTCACCAGCCCGTGCACGGTTGAACCGTTCATGCACCCGCGCTTCGGTGACCTGATCCTCATTCCACCACGGGATGGTCCATAAAGGCTTGCCAGCGAGGGCACCCGGATCACACTCGGCCAGCTCGCCAGCCGCACGATTGGCCTCGAGGACAGTGCCGTTCGCATCGAGCAGGAGCTGCACCTGAAAGGCGGTTTCGAACACGGCGCGAAAGCGCTGCCCCTCTGCGTGTGCTTGTAACCAGTTGCGACGTTGCAGCCACAGCGTGAGCGCCAGCAGTACCGATACCGTGAGGCCAAGCGCCAGGACCACGTCGGCCAATGGCGCGCGCGCGATCCCCGGCCGTTGCGACACGTCCAGCGTCAGCTGGCGCGCGCCAACGGTCAGCGAGGAGACAAACGGCAACGCACCTGGCTCACTGTCCCCCACGCGCAACAACAGCGTGTCACCCGCGCGTAATCGGAGCGAAAACTCCCGGCTCGCATCCTCGGCAAAAAGCCGGATCATTTCGACCTCGTCGACCAACGCCACCAGCACCGTCGCTCCACGAGTTGCTGTCTGCACGGGCCACCAGAGCGCCAAATGCCACGCGCCGGTGCGCATTGTCGTGCTGTGCGCCGCAAACATGCTGCCGGTGCGCACATTGGACGCGCGGATATGCGCCGACAGCTCCACCATGACATCGGCCGGCGGCGACTGTGGCGATGCCGAGTGCAGCAGCGTACCGCTCGCGTCGAACCACAGGACGTGCTTCAGTTCGGGCATGTCCTCGATGAGTCGGGGAAGTCCCACCGACCAGAGCGGTTCGTTGTCGTCGGTCGAGGCCGACAGATTGGCACCAACCCGGCTCATCGTGCGGACCAAGCCGGCATACTGCCGCTGCACCGCGCGGTTCACCGCGTCGGCCGTGATGGCGCTCCGCGCTTGCAGCTGCGAAACCTCGCGCGCGAGCAGTGCCTGCCAGAGGACGAGCACGACGAGCGCCGAGCTCACCCCGGCGAGCATCGGCGCCCACCGTGGTGGCGCGACACTCGTCTGTTCTCGCCGTGCCAGGCGTTCGAGCAGCGCGAGCCCCAACGCGAGCGCCGATAGCAGGGAAAACAACGGAGCGCGCAACGGCTGAACGGCCGTGCCTTCGATCAATCCTGCCAACTGCGCGGTGAACATCACGCCGGCGAGCGCTACCTGCGACGACGCCAATGCCCCGATGATCTGGAGCAACTGCTCGGTGTGCTTCTCCTTGCAGAGCAAAAGAAGCGCGGTCGAGTACAACAGAAAGAGCGCGCTGACGGTAACCGGTAGTGTGCTGGTGGCGTCTGCGTACGCCTTGCCCATCCGGCGGGCGACCATGGCGTCCATGGGCGGCGCATACCCGCGAATCGAGAGGTACAGGCCGTACAGCGCGAGCAGCCCTCCGGCCACAGCGAGTGCGCGGGCGAGGAGTCGCTGCTGCTCCAGCTTTGCCAACAGCCCCAACGCGGCGATCGATACGAGCACCACGCCGCCCACACGCGCCGGCGCGAAGGTGTTCAGTGGTTGCGCGAGCCGCGGCATACCAAGCAGCATACCGGCCAATCCCGGCAGCACGGACAGGAGGCTGAGGATGGCCAGCCACCGTGGAAGGCCCGTCTCACGACGGCCCTCGTTCATGCGCTGTTGTGCTGGAATTGCCGTAGAAGACCCCGTCATGGATGTCGGATTCTCAGCGATCCCGTCCGGTGACGCCAGTGCAGCGTCAGGGCTGCACCGTGCTCAGGCTGTCACCGTCACCGTGTGGTCACCGCCCCGGTACTCACGTCTCGCCCAGTCGAATCCACTTGCGCACCGATGGCGGCTCGAACGATTCGAGTGCACTCAACAGCTCGACCGGGCTGTCGCTGCGCACGAGCCAGTCGCGCGGCGTCCCCCGCAAAAACCCTTCGCTGTTGAGTTGGTCGAGCAGCGCCAGGAGCGGATCCCAGAACTGTGCAGCGTCGAGCAATCCCACCGGCTTCTGATGTACCCCGAGCTGCGCCCAGGTCCACGTTTCGAAAAACTCTTCGAGCGTTCCGATCCCACCGGGCATCGTGATGAACGCGTCGGCGAGTTCGGCAATGAGCGCTTTCCGCTCGTGCATCGAATCGACGACGTGTAGGCTCGTAATCCCCTGGTGCGCGACTTCACGCTGCACGAGTCCGTGTGGCATGACCCCAATGACTTCGCCGCCGGCGGCCATGGCCGCATCGGCGAGTGCGCCCATGAGTCCCGTGCGTCCACCGCCATACACCAAGGCAATGCCACGGGCGGCGAGGTGCGCGCCTAGCGCGCGCGCGGTGTCGACGTACACGGGCTTCGCCCCGTCGTTGGAAGCGCAGTACACGGCGATGCGCTGGAAGGTCTTCGTAGCCATATGTGAAAGCTAACCCGTTCGGCGACGAACTGCCTGCAAAGCGCCTCGTTGCTGGGGAGGCCGGTGGCCACCACCCGCTCGCGCTCCGCGTCACTTCCGGTCATAATCGGGTATGGCCCACTCGCACGATGGTTCCGACTTTCCGACGCTCAGCATCGTTGACCACCCCTTGGTGCGTCACAAGATCACGCTGCTGCGCGATCGCGCTACGCCCACCAAGCAGTTCAAGGAGCTGGTCGACGAAATCGCCATGCTCATGGCCTACGAGGCCACGCGCGATCTCGCTCTCGACGCGGCCACGGTGGAAACGCCGCTCGAGACGACGACCGGCTGGAGCGTGCGCGGCAAGAAGCTCACCCTCGTCCCCATTCTGCGCGCCGGCCTCGGCATGGTCGAAGGCATTCTGCGTCTGATGCCGTCGGCACGCGTGGGACATATCGGCCTGTATCGCGATCACGATACGCTCGAACCGGTGGACTACTACTTCAAGGTCCCGGGTGACGTGAGCGAGCGGGACTTTCTGCTGCTCGACCCCATGCTCGCCACCGGTGGCAGCGCCGCCGCAGCCGTCACCTCTCTCAAGCGCGCGGGGGCCACACGCATTCGCTTCTTGTGCCTGGTGGCCGCGCCGGAAGGGGTCCGGCGGCTGGCCGCGACACACCCGGACGTGCCGGTGCTTACCGCTTCACTCGATCGTGAACTCAACGAGCACGGGTACATCCTCCCCGGACTCGGCGACGCGGGCGACCGCCTGTTCGG
>CANGXD010000256.1 GCA_947457545.1 Gemmatimonadaceae bacterium | reverse complement strand
CTCGACGAAGCGCAGGCGATCAAGAACGCGAGTACGGCGACGGCCAAGGCGGCGCGCCTGCTGCAGGGTGATCACAAGCTCGCGTTGACGGGCACGCCTATCGAAAACCGTATCGAAGAGTTGTGGAGTCTCTTCGAGTTCCTGAATCCGGGGATGCTGGGCGCGTCGTCGCGCTTCAGCACGGCCGCGCGCGCACTCGGGCAGAAGCCTGGTGGCGCGCCGGGCATGCCGGGTCAGCCGCGTGACGATCTTTTTGCGCGCGCGCTGCGGCCGGTCATTCTGCGTCGCACCAAGTCGCAGGTGGCGTCCGAGCTGCCGTCGCGCACAGAGCAGACGCTCGAAGTGGAGCTCGAGCCTCGGCAGCGCGCGTACTACGAAGAACTCCGCCTGCAGTACGTGCAGAGTGTGTTCGAACAGGTTGAGCGCGAAGGCATCGCCAAGTCGCGCATGCACATTCTCGAAGCGCTGCTGCGCTTGCGTCAGGCCGCGTGTCATCCGTCGCTGGTCGATCCGCGCAAGGCGGCGCTGCCGTCGGCCAAGCTCGATGTCATCGTGCCGTCGTTGCAGGAAATTGCGAACGAAGGGCACAAGGCGCTCGTGTTCTCGCAGTTCACGAGCTTCCTGTCGCTGCTGCGCAACCGGCTCGATGCGCAGGGCATTCCGTACGAGTATCTCGACGGCAAGACGCGCGACCGTCAGGCGCGGGTTGACCGCTTTCAGAGTGCCGACGGGCCGCCGCTCTTTCTCATCAGTCTCAAGGCGGGCGGGCACGGGCTCAACCTCACGGCGGCGGAGTACGTGTATCTGCTCGACCCGTGGTGGAATCCGGCGGTGGAAGCGCAGGCGATCGACCGGGCGCACCGTATTGGGCAAACCCGCCACGTGCTGGCGACGCGCGTGGTGGCGCGCGACACGATCGAGTCCAAGATCCTCGAGTTGCAGGCGAGCAAGCGGGCGTTGGCCGACTCCATCCTCTCCGAGGACCGCGGCGGCCTGGCGAGCATTGGGCGCGACGAACTCCATCTGCTGCTCGGCTAGGTACAGCGGTTTGCTTGGGTGTGTGGGGCGCCCCGCGCCGTTGCACTCGAGCGAAGCACTGTGGTCGTGGTGCCGACTGGTGGGGGCGCGTCGCTTCGCTCGCTTGGGGTGGGGGCGAGCGCTTGTCGGGGTCTGGGTCTGGGTCTGGGTCGAGGGCTAGCCCGGCGCGGACCCACACCTCCGCCGCGCGTCTCTGAGGGGGTGACGCCGGCGACGCGCAGCGTTGCACGGCCACCCCCGAAGGAAAGCGCGAAGGAGCGTGTGGGACCGTGACGGGCGGGTCGCACACACCGGAAGCACCCCGACCCAGACTCCGACCCCGACCACGCGCAACCCGCGACGCGCTCAAGGTGTCGAAACGCAGCCAACTGCCGAGACGTACGTTTTGGCACGTATGCGGCACCCCTCGGGGGCGGTTTTCCACCTATGGCGGAGTTTGCTTTACCCTCATGACCTCACGACGCGAATTCTTGTGGCAGGGCGGGACCGCTTTTGGCGGCGCTTTGCTTGCCGGCAGTGCGCTCTCCGGCATTCCGCGGTTGCTGTCGGCGGCGCCGGCACCTGACGCGAAGGCGCTCGAAGCCTTCACCGACATTGGCAATGTGCGCGCGCTCATGGATGCGGCGCTCAATGCCGCGAAGATGGCCGGGGCGACTTACGCCGATGTGCGCTGCAGCCGGCAACGGCAAAACTTCGTGTTCACGCGCGAACAGCAGATCCAGCAGGTCACCGATACCGATACCGTAGGCATTGGGGTGCGCGCGCTCGTCGATGGCACGTGGGGGTTCGCGGCCACGCGCATTCTCACCACCGACGGTGCGGCGGCGGCGGCGCGGGAAGCGGTGGCGATTGCCAAGGCGTCGAAAATTGCGCGCGCGAATCCCATCGAGTGGCTTCCCACTCCGGTGGTGAAAGACGGCGTGTGGAAGAGCGCGTTCACGCAGGACCCATTCGATATTCCCATCGAACAGAAGGCCGATCTGCTGCTCAAGGCCAACGCCAACGCGCTCAAGGCGAAGAACGTGAAGTACGTGTTCAGCGGCTTCTTCTTCGTGAAGGACGAGCGCAACTACGCCAACACCGACGGTACCGTCACCAAGCAGGACGTCGTGCGCTCGTGGCCCACCATGCAGATCACTGCGGTGAGCACCGACTTCACCGACTTCCAGGATCGCAGCAACATGGTCGCCCCCATGGCGCGTGGCTGGGAGTACATCCTGCAGAGTGACCTCGTGGGCAACGCGCAGAAGTGGGGCGAAGAAGCTGCGGCGAAGCTCACGGGCAAGCCGGTGGAACAGGGGCGCTACGATCTCGTGCTCGATCCGCAGAATCTGTGGCTCACCATCCACGAAAGCATCGGACACCCCACCGAGCTCGATCGCGCGATGGGCTACGAGGCCAACTACGCGGGTACCAGCTTCATTGCGCCGCCGGAAAAGATGCTGGGGTCGCTCAAGTACGGCCCAAGCCTCATGAACATTCAGGGCGATCGCTCGCAACCCGGTGGCCTCTCCACGATTGGTTGGGACGATGACGGCGTGAAGCCCGACGAGTTCCTCATCGTGAAGAACGGCATGTTCAACGACTACCAGACCACTCGCGAACAGGCGCCGTGGCTGCGCTGGTGGTACGAAAAGAACGGCGCGCCGGTGCGCTCACACGGCTGCTCGTACGCGCAGGGATGGGACAACGTCCAGTTCCAGCGCATGCCCAACGTGTCGCTCATGCCGGGCGAGAAAGATCTCACGCAGGACGATCTCATCGCGGCTACCGATCGCGGCATTCTCATTCAGGGTGACGGCAGCTTCTCCATCGACCAGCAGCGCTTCAACGCGCAGTTCGGCGGTCAGCTCTATCACGAAATCAAGGGCGGCAAAGTAGTTGGCGTACTCAAGGACGTCGCCTACCAGATTCGCACCCCGGACTTCTGGAACAGCATGGACATGATCGGCGGCAAGCGCAGCTATCAGCTTGGTGGTTCGTTCTTCGACGGCAAGGGGCAGCCGCCGCAGGTGAATGCAGTGAGTCACGGCTCGCCGCCAGCACGTTTCCGCAACGTCAACGTGATCAACACCGGGAGGACGGCCTAATGCAAACCAACTCCGCCATCCTCACGCGTGAGCAGGCGCAGGCGATCGTCGAGAAAGCCATCAAGATGTCCAAGGCCGATGCGATCGACGTGCAGGTGAACACGTACACCGCCGGCAACATCCGCTTTGCCGACAACCAGGTGAGCACCGCCGGCAGCACCACCGACGCGCAGCTTGGCATTCAGAGCGCGTTCGGCCCCAAGCACGCCGTCGTCACCACCAACGATCTCTCCGACGCGAGCATCGAGCGCGCGGTGCGCGAAAGCGAGCGTCTTGCGCGTCTCGCGCCCGACGATCCCGAGTCGATGCCGCAGTTGGGCGCGCAGACGTATACACCTGTCAACGCGTTCTTCGAGTCCACGGCCAACTTGTCGGCCGACGATCGCGCCAAGGCGGCACTCGGCGCGCTCGAGCTCGCGCGTAAAGCTGGTGATCTCAAGGCGGCGGGCTACTTGGTTACCACCGCGGGCGCGCTCGCCATTGGCAACAGCACGGGTATGTTCGCGTATCACCGCGCCACGAATGCGAACTACACGCTCACCGTGCGCACCACCGACGGCACCGGCTCCGGATGGGCCGCCGGTGATCACGCCGACTGGGCACAGCTCGATGCGCGTCGTGTCGCGGAAACGGCCGTGGAAAAGGCGCGGCTGTCGCGCAATCCCGTGGCCATCGAGCCTGGCCGCTACACCGTCATTCTCGAGCCGCAGGCGGTGGGCGATCTCGTGCAGCTCATTGGCAACTATGCCGACGCGCGTAGCGCCGACGAGGGACGTAGCCCCTTCGTGAAGCAGGGCGGTGGCAACAAGGTGGGTGAGAAGATCATGGACGAACGCGTCACGATCTTTTCCGACCCCGCCGACCCGCAGCTGCTTGGTCGCCCGTGGGATTTTGAAGGCATGCCCCTGGGCCGTCAGGTGTGGATCGAGAACGGCGTACTCAAGCAGCTCATCTACTCGCGCTTCTGGGCCAAGAAGCAGAGCAAGACGCCAACTGGCGGGCCAAGCTCGTTCAAGATGGTCGGCGGGACACAGAGCGTGGAGGATCTCATCAAGGGGACCACGCGCGGTATTCTCGTCACGCGTCTGTGGTATCTGCGCGAAGTGGATCCGCGCACCATTCTCTACACCGGGCTCACCCGCGACGGCACGTTCCTCATCGAGAACGGCAAGATCACCAAGAGCCTACGCAATTTCCGCTTCAACGAGTCACCGCTGTTCATGCTCAACAATCTCGAAGCACTCGGGAAGCCGGAGCGGCTCGCCGGCACGGAGCAGGGCGGCGATGTGGTGATGCCGTCGATCAAGGCGCGGGATTTCAACTTTACGTCGCTGTCGGAAGCGGTGTGACGTGGGTGAACAGCGGTTGAACTGATCCGTGTCGGGTTCTGGGTTCGGGTTTCGAGTGTTGGGTTAACTCACACCCCGAAACTCGAACCCGGAACCCGGCGCTGATCACTTCAACTGCGGTGTTACCGCCCCTTCGCCACCTTCTCCACCGTCTCCATCACCCGCAGCAAATTCCCGCCCCAGATCTTCTCGATCTCGCCGGCGGTATAGCCGCGCCGCACGAGTTCGGCGGTGACGTTGAGTGACTCGCCGGCGTTGCGCCAGCCGTCCACG
>CANGXD010000255.1 GCA_947457545.1 Gemmatimonadaceae bacterium | reverse complement strand
TTGCTCGACACGAGCGTGCCGTTGGTGAAATACGCGGGACGATCGAGCGAGACGTTGCTGCGCCACTGATAGCCCGCCGACACATCAGCAAAGAAGTTGCTGCGGTCCTGCAGATGCAGTGCACCGCGAGCCCGCGCATGGCGCGCCCCCAATCCAATGGACATGGGGAGGAAGTCGGGCGTGTAGCGGGTGGTGGGGATTCCGCCACCGACGAGCGCCGTGGCGCGCAGTGTGGTGCGCGGCGTCGGCGTCACGCTGAACAAGCGGGCCTTCACGCCGGCGGTGAGGTCCTGCATCCCCTGCATGCCGCTCAGGACTCCGGCGCTCGCGCCGGTGCTGATGTACGGCAGCGTTGCGAAAAGACTGACGCGACGGTGCACCCCGACGCCCAGGCTGAGCATCGCACTCTGCGTGGTCACCGTGCCGATGTTCTCGTTGGTGCGGCGGAGTCCGCCTTCCCAATACTCGTTCCACGATTCGCCGGCATAGTTGACGCTCAGGCGGATCTGCCGCGGACGGACCATGAGGCCGTCGTCGAGCGTCTGTGCGGTGACGGGGGCGGCCGACGTCAGCGCGAGAGCGCTCGCCATTGCCAACAATGCCGTGCAGCGGGACGTGAGGCGCGGGGGACGCGACATAGACTGCGGAAAAACGGTGGGGCGCTGCCGGAGGGACGAACCGTCGGAACGGTGTGGCTGGCCAATGCTGTGGGCGCGACGTTCCGGCTGTTTCGCGCGTGTTACATCACTTGGGGGAGCCTAGGCAGGTGTCACCGGCGCCCGCAAGTGCCGTAGGCCGCCAAGGCGTTCCCCACGGCGCGCTCGGTGGGGTCGGAGGGCGAATTGGTCACGCGGACCCGCCCCGAGGCCTGCTCGCGGACCGCAAGGGCGCTCGACCCGCCGCCATCGAGGTTCATGGCTTCGGTGGCGCCGAGGGCGCGCAGCAGGTCGGCGGTTTGTCGCAGACTGGTGCCCATGGTGGCACCGGGGCGGCGGCCGTCGATGACCACCCACCACATCGTACCACGCTGCCGGTTGAAGCCCAGCGCCGACCGCGGATTGAGCCCGCGGAAGCCGGCGTTTCCTTCGGTTTCGACATCGTTGACCACTAGGCTGTCCACGAGCAGCAGCGGGCGTCCGCCAACCGCCTGTGTCACCCGCGTGCGTTGCCGTTCCACGCCCGTGCCACTCACGGCAAGGTCGATGCGCACCGTGTCGCCGTCGCGCAGCTGCGCCGCGAGCGCCCGATCGGCGGTGCTGTAGTGCAACAGCAGCGTGTCACCGACGGCGATCGTATCGCCGGGCTGCGCGGTGCGCACGACGGCGTGCGTGGCGAACGTGGGACCGGTGCCGCCCGTGGCGCGCTGTCGCGGCGCCGCGGTCAGTACCACCAGCTTGACGAGCCGCTTGCGCACCAGCGTATCGAGCGGCGCGCCCCAGCGACCGTCGACAATGCCGGTCGTCCGCGCGGCGGGACGATTCCACGCCCGCAGGGCGAGCGTACCGGCGCGACCTTGCAGCGTGCCGGTGGTACGCAGCGTGTCGAAGCCCATGGCGCCGCGATCGCCCACCCAGAACACCGGCTTCACATCGGGGCCCGTGATGACGGTGCCGTCTTCGATGTGTGCGTTGGTGAGGACGCCGGGAGGCGCGAAGAGAAAGAAGTCGGCATTGATGGCGGCCAGCGGCGAGCGCGCCGCGGGGAGCGATGCGAGGAGCGCGCTGGTGGTCGTGCGTCCGACCGACGTTGGGCCACCCTTCACGGCCTGCAGCTGCACGCAGCGCGTGGGGATTTCGAGCACGTACGCCCGCCACGGCGCCGTCGTGTTGACGAGGGTATGCAACTGCATGCCGTCGGACAGCGGCTCACTGCGTACGCTGTCCGCCACACCGGCCGGCAGGACTAGCGCGACCGGACGCGGCGCAGTGGCACGCGACGCGAAGGGGCCGATGCACGCCGACATGCTGAGGACCGCGAGTGTCGCGACGGCGGTGCCACGCAGGCGATTGGGGTGGGTACGGTTCATACGCGCTGAGTATTCCGTAGGAAGCGACCGGCGGCAAGCCCGAGTGCGTAGCGCAGGGCCCATTGGTACGGGCGGGGTTGGCCGTTTCCCCGCTCCGCGTACTTTCCGTAATGCCCCATTTTGTCTCCCGCCTCCACGCGCGCCTTCAGCAGTGGGCCGACGCCGGTTGGTCAGGCCGCGTGGTCTTCGGGTGGGGGTTGCTGCAGGGCGTGGTCTTTCCGGGTGTTGCGGACCTGTTCTTTTTGCCGCTCGCGCTGGCGCGTCCCGAACGCGCGTACCGGCTGGCGCTGGTCGCAACCGCCGGCACCGTCGTCGGGAGCGTGGTGCTTTACTGGGCCGGCGCCGAAGCATTGGCGTTGCTCGAGGGGCCGCTGTCGCGCTTCACCAACGTGTCACCGGCAGCGCTCGACACGTATCGCGCGCGATTGGCCGAGTGGGGCGGCTGGATGATCTTCGCCAGTACCATGAGCCCCCTGTCCACCAAACTCACGAGCATTGCCTCGGGTGCGGCGGGCGTCCCCTTCCCCGCCTTTTTCCTTGCCCTGCTCGCGGGACGACTCACGCGCACCTTGGTGTTCGCGTGGCTCGTGCGCCATGGTGGCGCGGCGGCCGTGGCACGCTGGATGGGCAAGGACGCACCGGTCCGCTGACCGACTACACTTCAGCATGACTTTTCCGGCTGCCGATCTGCACGGCATTCTCGATTTCATTCGCGCCGCGGAGGCGTTGAAGCACACGACACGCATCGCGTGGACCTCCACCGGTCAGCAGGAGAGCGTGGCGTCGCACACGTGGCGCCTGTGTTTGCTGGCCATGGTCGTCGCGCCACGCTTTCCCGGCGTTGATGTGGGCAAGCTGCTCCGCATCTGCATCGTGCACGACTTGGGCGAGGCGATCAACGGCGACATCTCCGCCAAGCTGCAGGCCGACATGCCCGACAAGTCGGTTCAGGAACGTCGTGATCTGCTGCAACTCACGACGCCGCTGCCGTCGTCGGTGCGCGACGAGATCGTTGCCTTGTGGGATGAATACGAGCAGGCCGCGTCGCTCGAGGCGCGCATTGCGAAGGGGCTCGACAAGCTCGAGACGATTCTGCAACACAATCAGGGCGCGATGCCCGACGACTTCGATTTCCGTTTCAATCTCGAATACGGCGCGAAGTATACGAAGGACGATCCCGTATTGCGCACCATTCGCGCGGTGCTCGACGACGAAACCGAGCGGCGTGCCAAAGCGCAGGATGCGCGTGCGCAGGAGTTGCGCGCAGCACCGCCTGCCCCGTGACGGGGTTCGGCTTTCGCCACAGCCACGCGAACGGCAGCGCGCGACTCGGCTGGTTCACGACCCCGCACGGGACGATTGAGACACCGGCGTTCATGCCGGTGGGCACGCATGCATCGGTACGCGGACTCTCCATGCAGGAAATCCGCGCGGCCGGCGCGCAGATGATTCTGGCCAACGCGTACCATCTGTACCTGCGGCCGGGCGACGAGATGGTGCGCGCCTTCGGTGGCGTGCACGCGTTCGCCCGCTGGGATGGCCCCATGCTCACCGACAGCGGCGGCTACCAGGTGTTTTCGCTTGCCCGCTATCGCCAGGTGAACGAAGCCGGCGTGGAGTTCCGCAACAAACTCGACGGCTCGCTGCACCAGTACACGCCCGAGAAGGTGATGCAGATTGAGCGCAACATCGGCGCTGACGTCATCATGCAACTCGACGAACTCATCGAAGGCGGCTCCGCGCATCGGGCGTCGTATCTCGCGATGCAGCGCAGCCTGCGCTGGCTCGAGCGCTGCCGAGTGGAGTTCGAACGTCTGTCGCGTGACGGGCGCGCGCCCGTCACGGGGCTGGTGGTACCCGAGGGCGCGCCGCCGTTGTTCACGAGTGACGTGGAACGCGACGTCGTGGCCCCGCCGCAAGCACTTTTTCCCATCGTGCAGGGCGGCACCTACGCCGACCTGCGCACGGCGTCCATCGAGGGCATTCTGAACAGCGGCGACTGGGAAGGCATTGCGGTAGGCGGGCTGTCGGTGGGTGAAGCGAAACAGGCGATGTACGACACGTTCGACACGTGCGCGCCGTTGCTCCCGGTGAACAAGCCACGCTATCTCATGGGCGTCGGCTTCCCAGACGACCTGCTGGAAGCCGTCTCGCGCGGCATGGACCTCTTCGACTGCGTCGCGCCCACACGCATGGGCCGCCACGGCACAGTGTTCACGCACGACGGCAAAGTGCAGATCCAGAAGAGCAGCAACCGCACCGACCGTCGTCCGCTCACCGACGAGTGCGCCTGCCCCGCGTGCACGCAGTACGACCGCGCATATCTGCGGCATCTCATGGTCACCGAGGAACCGCTCGGCCCTCGGCTCCTGGCGCTCCACAACCTGACCTTTCTCATGGCGCTCATGACCTCGGCGCGCGAGCACCTCTTGCTCGGCGATTATGCGTCGTGGAGTGCGTCGTGGTTGGCGCGGTATCGCGCCAAGGGACAGCGGTAACTGCTACTGCGGTTCGGGTTTGGAACTGCCACTGCGGTTGATGGACTGCTACTGCGGTTCTGGACAGCACCTGCGGTTAGGGAGCACGGCGGTTTGGGGTCGCTGTGGAAAGTGCCGACCGGCGTTGCCGGATCGGCACTTTCTTTGGTGGTTGACCTCACTGCCACTGCGGTGGCGGTTACATCAACCACCAGAGACCGCGCCCGTGAGGCGCAGCCCACGGGCGCTTCCGACTAAACCCGAACTGCCGTGTTCCTCAACCGCAGGTGCAGTCCAGAACCGCAGGGGCAGT
>CANGXD010000254.1 GCA_947457545.1 Gemmatimonadaceae bacterium | reverse complement strand
GCCGCGGCCATGGACGCCGGCGCGACGCGCTACACCAACACCGAAGGCATTCTGCCGCTCCGCGAAGCGATCGCCGCCGACGCCAACCGGATTCAGGTGCAGGGTGCGCCGGTCACGGCCGCCGAGGTCGTGGTCTCCAACGGGTCCAAGCAGTCGCTGTACAACGCCTGCGTCTGCTGCTTCGGTCCGGGCGACGACGTGCTCATCCCCATTCCGTCGTGGACGAGCTACTTCGAAATGGTGGAACTCGCCCGCGCCAACGCCGTGCCGGTCAACGGCGATCCCGCCAACTCGCTCAAGGTCACGGCTGACCTCCTTGCTGCGGCGGCGACGCCGGCAACGAAGGGGCTCATGCTCAACTCGCCGAGCAATCCTACCGGGGCGGTGTATTCGCGCGAGGAGCTGTCGGCCATTCTCGAGCTTGCGGCCGCCCGCGGCTGGTGGGTCATTGCCGACGAGATCTACCTGCGCATCGACTACGAAGGGCGCGCCGTGTCGGCGCTCGAAGTCGCGACGTCCCGCGATAATCTCATCGTCATCAACGGCGTGGCCAAAGCGTATGCCATGACGGGGTGGCGTATCGGGTGGAGCATCGCGCCGGCTGCGTTGTCGAAAGCGATGACGAACTTTCAAGGGCACACAACCTCCAATGCGGCGGCGGTCTCGCAGCATGCAGCGCTGGCAGCCATCGCCGACCGTGCCCAAGCGGACGAAGCCGTGAGCCACATGGTGGCTGCCTTCCGCCAGCGCCGCGATGCCGTCGTGCGCGCGCTGTCGGCGTTCCCTTCCGTGCGCTACGTCCACCCCGAAGGCGCGTTCTACGTGTACATCAACGTCGAAGGCTTTCGCGGCGCCGACGATCCGGGCGCCGCATTTGCCGCGGCCGTGCTCGAAGAGTATCAGGTCGCCATCGTGCCAGGCAGCGCCTTTGGTACCCCCAACTGGATCCGCGCGAGCTATGCCACCACGGAATCCGTGGCGGTCGACGGTCTTACCCGCATTGCCACGTGTCTCACGGCACCGGCCACGGAGTCCCTACGATGATTACGACGATTGTGCTGGTGCAGGCCGATCCCAAGAGCATTCCGCAGTGTGCCACGGCGCTGGCGGGCATTGACGGCGTGGCCGAGGTGTACTCCGTCTCCGGAGCGTGGGACCTCGTGGCGATTGTGCGAGTTCCCGACCTCGAGAAAATCGCGACGGTCGTAACGCAGGAGTTTGCGAAAGTGCCCGGTATTCAGCGCACGCAAACACTGACCGCCTTTCGCGCCTACAGCCGCGGTGATCTCGAGCAGGCGTGGGATATCGGCGTCGAGTAGCCGGTATCCTGCAACACCCGCCGATGCACGGTCAGCCGATGCAGCGCGACCGCTCGTAGTTGAACTCGGCAATCCAGGTATCGCCCTCGAAGCGATAGCTGTACGTCACGAGCTCGGCGCGCTCGACCTGCGTGCCGAGTCCGAAAAACAGTTCGCTCTTGCCGTTGCCGTCGGCGTCGAGGGCGCCGAGAAAGCGTCGCCGCGGCGCAATGCGACTCGACGTGACGTCGGCAATCGTCAGTGACGGCTTGTAGCCGTAGACGCCCTTGTCGAGCACGACAATGAGCTGACGCGGGCGCTCCGCGATGCGTGTCACCGAATCGGGAAGCGGCTCGGGGTCTTCGTACGACACCACAATGGTGGGGCTGCTCGTCGCGCCCGTACCGACCACCACGACCTCGCGGCGGTACTTGGAGAGCTTCGACGGCTGGATGCCGGCCGACGGGGCGACGAGCGACCCGACCACGTTCAACACTTCCTGCAGTTCGCCGGCGCTGAGTCCACTGGGGCGCGACTTGAGCGGGGTGCGTCCGCTGGTCAGCAGATGGACGCCGTCGGGCAGGTTCACCGACGCGGCAGGGAGCATTTGTGAGCACCCCTTCAGCGAGTCGAGCGGCGTGCCTTCCCACATGCCGCGCGCGCTCGACACCGGAGCCAAGGGGTCGCTCCCGCGATATGGCACGAAAGCGCTGCCTGTCTGCAGCGCCTGCACATCGAGCGCGCGCCAGCCGCGGGTCGACATCGAGAGTGCTCGCAGGCCTTTCTCTCCCACGGTCGCAATGGGGACGGCGCGGGTTACGCCATCAATCCGCACGGCGCGCAGCAGCAGCGTCGGCTTCTGCGCCAGCACGGTGCTGTCGTTCTGCCAGGCGTAGTCGACCTGCGTCGGATTGAGGGCGCCCTTGAGGCGGTCGCAGCCGGTGGTCAGGAAGAGCGCGGCGGGGAGCAGCGCCAAGCGGCAACGGAAGAATCGTGGAAGACTGGTCACATCTGCAGTTTCGTCCACCACGGCCCGGAAGTCCATTGGCTGCTGGTGCAGGGGCGGCCCGCCTGCGTCGGTGCCGGGTCGTGGCGAGTTGTGCTGGACCGGCTGTCGTACTAGCCTGTCGACGTGACCTCCGACGTGACCGTGGCCGCTCCGGACGCTCGCCAGGCGTCTGCCTCATTGACGCAGATGCTGCGCACCTTGCGCCCAGTGCTCGCCGGCCTCGATGCCGCTCCAGACCTTCGGGGCGCACCGCTCGAGCGCTTGACGATGCGCGCCGAGGTGCCCGGTGTGGCCTCCTGTCTGCCGCTTGAGGCCCCGGGGGCGCGAGCCGTGCACCCGGCTGTCTCCCCGGTAGTCGACGCCTTTCTCGACGGCATTCAGCGGAGCCGCGTCGTCGCGCATGTGCATGGGACGCCACTGGTGTTCGCGACCGTGGCCGCGGCGATTCGCGAACGCATCGACCGGCGATTGTTCACGTGGGAACGCCCGGTGGTGCATCGCATGCTGCTGGCGTCCCGCGTCGCGCTTGGTGACGCGCGATGGGAACAGCTGGCCGAGA
This sequence comes from Gemmatimonadaceae bacterium, assembly GCA_947457545.1. GTDB lineage: Bacteria > Gemmatimonadota > Gemmatimonadetes > Gemmatimonadales > Gemmatimonadaceae > Gemmatimonas. The sequence continues at coordinate 2,029 of CANGXD010000254.1, read as the reverse complement.
GTGGGGCGCCGCTCGTGGATATCGACACGGCGCCGGATGACGGCGCATTCGATGCCGCGCCGGCGTGGCATCCTCACGCGATGCGGGCGCGTGCGCTGGAGTTGGTGGCGCTCGAACGTGAGCAGCTCGAGCGCCAACTCGCCGCGGCGTGGTGTGCCCGCGAAGCCCGATGGCTTTGGATCGACGGGGGCGTCTCGGGGAACCTCGCGCTCGATGCCTCGGCGACCGCGTTCGGTGTCGTGAAGTCGCACAACACGCTGTACGGCGACGCGGCATCCGTGCGCGCGGTGCTCGCGCTGCGCGAGGGGGAACGCTCGCCGGCGTTTCTGGTGGGGCATCGGCCGCGCCGTGCGGTGGCGAGTTGGTATCTGCGCTGGCGCGCGCCCGCCACGCACGATCCGTTGTTCGGACTCATTCGCGTCGAAGTGTCGCCGCCGCCGGCGCTGCTCGACGCTGACTGCCCGCCCGCGGTTCGCGACGCCTTCACCGCCCATTGTGATCGACTGTCATCGGGCATGCTCTGTGAGCGGCTGCCCGTGTCGCTTCCCGATCATCGGTGGGACACGCTCGCCTACGGCGTGCATGCCGTCGAAACCTATCTGCAATCTCTCATCGGTCCGTGACGCACTCTCTCGTCCCCTCGCCCGCCTTGGCGCCATCGCCGCGTACGCCGCTTGGACGAGTGGTGGCTACGGAGCGGAAGCCGAATACGCCCCACGAATTCCATTTCTGGACCGCACTGGATGCACCCGTCGGCATCGGCACGATCGTGCGCGTGGAAGGACACACGCCGGTCGATGCCGTCATCCCGCAGGTGTACGGTGTGATCATGGAAGGCTTCAGCTATTCCGACTTGCAGTCGCCACTGCATGACGTGCTCGGTTACGACGGTCAGCCGGTTGGGGGGGCGTTCTCCCCCACTGAGCGCACCGAGATCCGGCTGTACACTGCGCACGTGTTGCGACACGTCCCCGAAGAGCCGCTGCAGCCGGTTCCGCTCGGCACCGTGTATCTCGCCGATGATCAGGATGTGGCGATGGCGCTGCGCATGGACGGGTACATCGCGGGAGAGCGTGCGACGGGCATTCCGGTGGGTGTGTACCGCGCTGGAGGCATGAAGTCTCCCATCTTTCTCGACGCGGATTTTCTGGTGGGACCGGAAGCCGCCCACTTGAACATCTCGGGCGTTTCCGGGTTGGCCACGAAGACGAGCGCCATCGAGTTCTTCCTGCAATCCATCTTCGCCCACTTCCCGGAGCATCGCGGCACGGTGGCGGCGGTCTGTTTCAATGTGAAAGGCCCCGACCTGTGCTTTCTCGATCAGCCGGGTCGCCTGGAGGAGAGTGATCGCGAGATTTACGAGTTGCTCAAGGTGCCGGCCACGCCTTTCGAAAAGGTGCGCTACTTCGCGCCGTATACGGCACGCGGGTATGCACTCAACACGCTCCGCTCCAACGAGGCGCTGGCGGGCACTGTGACGCCGCTCACGTGGGGCCTTGCCGAAGTTCTGCAGTTTGCGGAAGTGTTGATGAACAAGGACGATGTCGATGCGAAGTCCGATGCGCTCATCGACTTCATTCGTGAACGCGTCGTCGGGAAGGATTTCGAGGAGCAGGGCTTTTCGCGCACGCATCGCGTGCAGTCGTTCGCCGATCTCGACGCCTGGTTCCGCGACGTGCTGCGCAAGGTGGAAGACTCCAACGGCGATACGTGGCGCACCCACCACGCGGCCACCATCCGGAAGGTGCGCAATCGGCTCTCGAATCTCTCCACGCGTTGCGCCGGCTTGGTTACCGACGACGGCCTGGCATCGGACATCCCATTTGGGAGCTTTGACGACCGAACGGTGTACGTGGTGGATGTCGCCAACGTCGAGGAAGACGCACAGGATCTCGTCTTCGCTCGCGTCGTGTCCAAGTTGCGTGAGCATCTGGAGCGCCGGGACCTTGGCGTCGATCATGTCATCGTCTTCGTCGACGAACTCAACAAATACGCTCCGCACGACGGCGCTGATACGTATGTACGCAAG
>CANGXD010000253.1 GCA_947457545.1 Gemmatimonadaceae bacterium | reverse complement strand
TCGCGCCAGAAATTCCAGCTGCAGTTCATTCTCAGCGGTCAGCGACAACGGGTCGTTCAACAACCAGTACATCTCCGCGAGACCGCGGCGCTGGCCCTCCGGCATGCTGGCAAACTGACTGGAATCCATCTTGGTGGAACGCGTGTCGTACGATTTTGGAGTCAGGAGTCGCGAGAAACGCGTCAGGCGCTCCCACTCATCCTCCTCCATGAGTATCGACGCCGAATCGAATGCGGCCTTCGCCTCGGCGAAGCGCCGAAGTCGATGGAGCGATAGTCCACGTGCCAACTTGGCCTGATAGTCGAACGCGAACTGGGCACTGCGTTGCGTTGCCACGCTGAGCAGTTCTTCCCACCGGTTCTTGGCGGCCAACGCCATATACAGATGGCGGCTATACCGCTGGTTCGATGAGTCCGCACCTACCGCCGCCTGAAAAAAGCTCAGCGCGGTTGAATACGGCGCGAGGCCGGTCGGTGGCTCCACTTTATTGACCAACCATCGGGGCTCATGGTCGACCGTGTTTCTGGACGTCGGGGCCAACAAGACAGGTCTCTGCCCATAGCGGCCATCGATCAGTATGGCGCGATTGCCCAGGAACTCGTAGTCGCGCCATGCGTACATGCCGGCGATGTCCGAGGCCACCGCGAGTGTGGCGATGTCTCCGCTTCGCTTGGCGGCTTCGATGGCGCCGTTCACTTGCAGGCGTCCCGCCGCACGAACGATCGAATAGCCGGACTTGAGCGTGAATTGGCCGAGGCTTACGAAGTAGCGGGCACTGTCGGGCGCATAATTCACCGCAAGGCGTAGTGAACTGTCCGCCGCCGAGACCATGCGTACCATTTCCTGAGAGGGAAACACGCTCGGGCGCATGCTGTGCCCCGTCTTCGACCACAAATACATTCCCTGGTAGTACCACGCGACCGCATCGCGCGGATTCTTGCGTACAGCGCTGTCGAGAAGTGCGAGTGCCCGCGTGGTATCGCCCTCACGCACCAGCGCTTCGGCACGCGAGGCCGGAGTGCCCGGTGCCGCACCGAATGGGGAGACGCCCTCCACGGCGCTCTGGCCAGAGGCCATCGCCGGCGTTTGCAGCAGCATCAAGCACGCGAGCGCCAACGGCGCCGCGCATCTCGCGAATGAAAACATTATGGGCAAAGATTTCGAGGAACCGGTTCGACACCCCAGAAACTCAAACAATCCTACCTAGAATAACCCCGGCTGTTCCGCGCTACCAACGGGTGGGACGAATCCCAAGTGACGATACGCGTGCGCCGTCGCCACGCGACCACGCGGGGTGCGCTGTAGGAATCCGTGCTGCACGAGGAACGGCTCATACACCTCTTCGATGGTCCCGGCATCCTCACCGATCGCGGCCGCGATCGTCCCGAGGCCAACGGGCCCGCCGTCGAACTTCTCGATGATCGCGCGCAGCAGTCGCGCGTCCATGTCGTCGAGCCCGAAGTGGTCCACGTCGAGCAGGGACAACGCTGCCTGCGCGACGTCCAAGGTGATGACGCCGTTGGCGCGCACCTGCGCGTAGTCGCGCACGCGACGCAGCAGACGGTTCGCCACGCGCGGAGTGCCTCTGGAACGTTTGGCGATCTCATGCGCGCCGGCGGCGTCCATTTCCACCCGCAGCACATCGCCGGTGCGGCGCACGATGACTTCGAGTTCTTCCACCGGATAGAACGCCAGCTGGTGCACGAGGCCGAAGCGCGCGCGCATGGGGGCCGTGAGCATTCCCAATCGTGTCGTGGCGCCGACCAACGTGAACTTTTCGATGTTCATCGTCACCGTCTGCGCCTTCGGGCCCTCCGACAGCCGGATGTCGATCTTGTAGTCCTCCATCGCGGGATAGAGGAACTCCTCGATGACCGGGCGCAGGCGATGGATTTCGTCGATGAACAGCACATCGCCTTCGCGCAGATTGGTGAGCGGACCCACCAGATCGCCCGGCTTTTCCAGCGCGGGGCCGGAGGTGGTGGTGAGGTTTACCCCCAGCTCGCGGGCAATCAGATCGGCGAGCGTCGTCTTGCCCAAGCCCGGCGGGCCGAAAAACAGGATGTGGTCGAGCGGCTCCCGGCGCGCCTTGGCGGCATCGATGGCGATGCCCAGGCTTTCCTTGACCTTCTTCTGCCCAATGAACTCCGCCAGCCGCTGCGGACGCAGCGACAGCTCGACGAGCCCCTCTTCGAAGAGGGCCTCGGGGGTGGTGATTTCGGCGCGGCTCATGGCCGGAAATATACCGAAGGGGGCCACGACCGTCGCCCATGGCAACATTCGGCCCCGTTCAGCGTATCTTTCAGTATCACGTCCCTTTCGAGACTGCCCATGACGCGTCGTACCAATTCGCTCTTGTCCGTTGCCGGTCTGGCCGCCCTCGTGGTGGTGGGTTCGGCATTCACTTCGCCCGGCAAGCCTAAGCCCAAGGCGCCCGCCAAGGCGCGCCTCGCGGTCACGACGCCCGCCAAGCCCACCGATCGCCCGTCGGTCGTCGTCGGTGACGCGCAGCAGTCCATCAACATCGATTGGCGCGTGCTCGCCGGCCTCGATTACACCAACGGCAAGGCCACGGACACGCTCAAGAAGCTCGAAGGCAAGATGGTGCGCATTCCAGGCTTCGTTGTGCCGCTCGACGACTTCCAGGAAGAGGGCGCGGAGTTCCTGCTCGTGCCGTACTACGGCGCCTGCGTGCACACCCCGCCGCCGCCGCCAAATCAGATCGTCATGGTCGAGATGAGCGGCAAGAAGGCCGTGAAGCTCAACCTGTTCGACGCCGTGTGGATGTCGGGCACGCTCAAGATCGCGTCGGTCGAAAGCCCGTACGGGACCGTGGGCTACACCCTGCAGGGACTCAAGGTCGAACCGTACTCCTCCAAGTAACCGTGGTGGCACCCGCCGTCGAGTTATCGAAGCTCCGATTCGCATACCGCACCGGCCGTGATGTGCTGGCAATCGACCACCTGTCGATTGCCCGCGGCGAGACGGTGTTCTTGCATGGGCCGAGCGGCAGTGGCAAAACCACGCTGCTCGGCCTTCTTGCCGGTGTGCTGCGGGCGAGCGCCGGGCAGGTGAAAGTGCTCGGCGAAGATTTCACCACGATGTCGAATGGCGCGCGCGATGCGTTCCGCGCGCGGCACCTCGGCTACGTCTTTCAGATGTTCAATCTCATCCCGTACTTGTCGGTGCGGGAGAATATTCTGCTTCCCATTCGGCTGGAGGCGGCGCGACGCGCCCGGCTCGGGACGCAGTCGTTCGACGAGGCGGTGCGCGATGTGGCCGGGCAGCTCGACATTGCCCGCTACCTCGATACGCCTATTGGCGAGCTGAGTGTGGGACAGCAGCAGCGTGTCGCCGCCGCGCGCGCGCTCATCGGCAGCCCCGAGGTCGTGATTGCCGACGAACCCACCAGCGCGCTCGATACCGACCGGCGTGAACAGTTTCTCGAACTGCTCTTCCGCTCGTGCGAGAAGGCGCACGCCACGCTGGTGTTCGTGAGTCACGACCATACGCTCATGCCGCTCTTCTCGCGCATCGTGGAGCTTGGCGAGATCAACACGGCGTCGCAGGTCGCGCGCGCCGGCGCACCGTCGGGAGCCACGTCGTGAGGCTCATTCTTCGACTCGCTCTGGCGTCGCTGCGCAGCCGCAAGCTCACGACGGCGCTGACGGTGGCGAGTATCGCGCTGTCGGTCACGCTGCTGGTGGGCATCGAAACGGTGCGTGCCGGTGTGCGCGACAGCTTTGCCGGCACCATTCGCGGCGTCGATCTCATCGTGGGCGCGCGCGGCGGGACACTGCAGGTGCTGCTCAGCAGTGTGTTCGGCATTGGCAGCCCGTCGGGCTCGGTGCAGTTGCGCACCATGGAGCGGTGGAAGGCACACCCCGCGGTAAAGTGGGTGGTGCCCTATTCGCTCGGCGACAGTCATCGCGGATTCCGTGTGGTGGGGACGAGCACGGAGTTCTACGAGCGCTATCGCTTTCGCAAAGACGGGCGCATCACCTTTGCCTCCGGCCGCGTCGCGCAGTCGGACAGCGATGTCGTGGTGGGCAGTGAAGTGGCCGAACGACTCAAGTACACCGTGGGGACCCCGGTCGTCGTGACGCACGGGCTGCGCGATATCGGCACGAGCAATCACGATGCGCATCCGTTTCGTGTCGTTGGTGTGCTCGCGCGCACGTTTACGCCTATCGACCGCTCGGTATACGTGACGCTCGAAGGCATCGAGGCGATGCACGGCGAAGAGGCGATGACCGGCGGTGCGCCGGTCGTTGCTGCTGCCGCGACGTCACGCGCCGCACCAGGGCCCGATTCGGCGAAGGCTGCGCGCAAGGCCGCGATCATTGCCGCCAACAAGCGTCGCGCGGCCGCGGTCCCGGTGGCGCCGCCGGCGGGAACGCCGATGGCGATGCCCGGTGCGGAGCCTCCGCCGGGCACCCCCATGGTGATGCCGGGCGCATCGCCGCCGCCGGCCGGTGCGCCGCTCGTGATGCCGGGCGCCGAACCGCCGCCGCAAGTGGTGGAGCAGGTGAAGGCGGCGGCCGCCACGGCTCGCAAGGACGCGGCACGTGTCGCCGCCGAGCCGGCGCCAGAAGAGAAGTCCGGTGGAGAGCACGACGACGAACACGGCGAAGCGCACGATCATGGCGACGACCAGATCACGTCGTTCTTCGTCGGGACCAAGAACCGCTTCGAAGCGCTCATGCTGCAGCGCGAAATGAACACCGACCTGGTGGAACCACTCACCGCGATCATTCCGGGCGTGGCGCTGGGCGAGCTGTGGCAGAACATCGGCAGCGCCGAAGTGGGGCTGCGCGTTATTGCCATGTTCGCCGTACTCATCAGCATCACGGGGATGCTGGTGGCGCTCTACTCGTCACTCGAAGCACGTCGTCGCGAAATGGCGATTCTGCGCGC
>CANGXD010000252.1 GCA_947457545.1 Gemmatimonadaceae bacterium | reverse complement strand
CGCTCCGCCAACACCGTCACGCCGTCACCCACGACAATGGTCCCTTCACCAGCGTGCGTGGCGTTCACCCCAAACACCACGCCGTCGGGCCCGCGACGGTACTCGGCGAACACCCGCAATGGCTGCGCACCAGTCTCGAGCGTGTCGGGGTCTACGGTGGTGAGCACGCAGCGGGTGCACAGCGAGCCCATGCCCAGCGTGACATCACCCACTTGAATCGCGCCCCACGAGTCTTCTTCGTGCGGCGCAACGCCGTCGAGCCACACGTTGGCACGAAAGCGTCGCAGCGCGAGGGCCCCCTCTTCTCCACGCTCGAGAAGTTTCGCGTTCAACGCCGCGACACTCGCGAGGCCAAGCACCAGCAACGGTGCGCCATCGGTAAACGCCACGCGACGCTCGCGATACGGAAGTGGGCCAGCATACTTGGGACGCAGCGGTCGCGAGGCCTCGTCGTCCAGGTGTACGAGTCGACAGGCGCGTCCGATAGCATCGCTGCACCACGCCGCCGCCTCGTCACCGGCGTCGAGTGCGAGCACCGCATCGTCCCACACGAACACCGGGCGCGCCAGCGCGTCGGCCCCCGGCACCACCGCCGTGAAGGTGGAGAGTCGCGGCGCATCCAACTGGAGCGCCCCATCGCGGTTGGCCGTCGCGAAGCGCGGCGTAATGTGCAGCAACCGGTGATCGGTGCGCGCGGTGATCGCATGCCCTCCGCCATCGACAAGCAACCAGCGACGGTCGCCGATGGCGCCGCGATCATCGAGCGGCAGTTCGTTCACATTGATTCCGGCCGCCGACTTGAGCGGATACACCGTAAGCCCGGCAACGCGGGCAGCGCTTGTGATCATGACTGGCTCATGTGGCAACGTCTCCTGAACGTGACCGACGACGATTCCAATAGAGATACACCGGAATGCCAAGCACCAGCAGGCCGGCACCACGCGCGGCGTTGCCCGGGTTCGACTGCACCGACCCGACCAACACGTACACGGCGGCTGCGATGAACGTCAGAATGCCAAGCGGATGCAGCTGTGCCCGGCCATCGGGGCTGCGGTCGCGGGCCCGCAGCACGAAGAGCGAAGCCGCCGTGGAGCCAAAGAATATCCAGTCGGCAAACACCACGTAATCGAGCAGCTGCCCGTACGTTCCCGAAAGCAGCAACAGGAGCGCCACCACACCTTGCGCCACGAGCGCATCCACCGGCGTCTGCCAGCTTGGGTGCAGTCGCGCCATGCGGCGGAAGAACAACCCGTCTGCAGCCATGGCCTGATACACGCGCGCCGACATCAGAATCACCATACTCAGAAAGCCAATCGTCGACGTGACGATACCGCAGGTGATGAGCGTCCGGCCGGCCGGCCCGAGATAGACGAACATTGTGTCGGCTGCGGGGGCCCGACTGGCAGCGAGCCCCTCGACACCCAGGGCCCGAAGATAGGCCACGTTGACCAGCAGATACGTTGCCGCCACGATCAGCACGCCGAAGATCAGCGCACGCGGGAGTGTTCGCGCCGGGTCGACCAGTTCCTCGGCCACGGCATTGGTCTGCTGCCATCCGCCGAACGAAAAGAGCACCGGTACCAGTGCGCCACCCATGGCAACGATCACGCTCCAAACGTCGTGCGGCGCTTCGAGCGGGGCGGCCAGCGGAGCTACCGAGAGCGCGTGTTGCGGCGTGAGTACGAGCGCCGCCACGACCAGTACCGCAATAGCGGCCAGCTTGAGCAGCGTGAGCACGTTCCCGGTGGTCGCGCCGATACCTACGCCGAGGATGTTCAGCACGGTCAGCACGACAATGAGCGCGATCGCGATGGGGCGCCCTGCCCCATCCCCGAGCTGCAGCAGCTCCGCGAGATAGTTGGCTCCGGTCATGGCCACCGCCGCCATGGCCCCCGTCGCCATGATGAGGAAGAGCGCCCACCCATACAGGAACGCCGGAAAGGTCCCGAAGGCGTCCCGCAGATACACGTACGTTCCCCCCGCCTGCGGGCGGCGCCGCCCGAGCTCGGCGTACACAAAGCCCCCCAGAATGGCCACCACCGCGCCCAGCCCCCACGCGGCCAGCGTGAGCGGCGCGGTGCCGACCCGCTGCGCCACGACCGACGGGGACAGGAAGATGCCGGACCCGATGATCCCCCCAACCACCAGCATCGTGCCGGAGAACGTGCCGAGCCTGGCGGCGTATCTCACCTGTGTCATCGGGCCAAACTGCCCCGTATACATTTCTTTCGCTACCCAATTCTCCCAACTGACCCAGACCATGTCCGCCTCGATCTTGCGCCGAGCGTGCCTCGGCCTCGCACTGGCCGTGCCGCTTGCGCCACTCAGTGCACAAAAGGCTCCGACCATTCCGCATGAGAAGTACACGCTGCCCAATGGCCTCGAGGTCATTCTGCACGTCGACCGCTCAGTGCCCATCGTGGCCGTCGAAAACTTCTACAAGGTCGGCTCTGGCGACGAAAAGGTCGGGCGCACCGGCTTTGCGCACCTCTTCGAACACGTGATGTTCATGGGCTCGGAGAACGTCCCCGTTGGCAAGTTCGACGAGTGGCTGGAGGCCGCGGGCGCCAGCAACAACGGCTCTACGAACTTCGACCGCACCAACTACTACGAGACGGGTCCGTCGAATGCGCTGCCCCTCATGCTCTGGCTCGACGCCGATCGCATGGGGTGGCTCCTGCCCACCATGGATCAGGGCAAACTCGACCTGCAGCGCGACGTCGTGAAGAATGAGCGGCGTCAAGGCGTGGATAACGCGCCGTACGGCAAGGCCGACGAAACGATTCTGCCGGTGCTCTTCCCCAAGGGGCATCCGTACTCGTGGGACGTCATCGGATCGATGGACGACCTGAGCGCCGCGGCCGTCGAAGACGTCAAGGGTTTCTTCCGTCAGTACTACGCGCCGAACAACGCGACGATCACCATTGCGGGTGACTTCAACGCGGACTCGGCCAAGGCCTGGGTGCAGAAGTACTTCGGCAACATCCCGCGCAGCCCCGCGGCCATTACGCGCCCGGTGGTCCCGGCCATCACGCTCTCAAAGGACAGCGTACTGGTGGTGGAAGACCGCGTGCAGCTGCCGCGCGTGTACTACACGTGGCACGGCGTGAAGTCGTTCTCCGCCGATGACGCGGCGCTCGACGCGCTCGCCGACATCATTGCCGGCGGCAAGAGCTCGCGCTTGTACCGCACGCTCGTGTACGAGAAGCAGCTGGCGCAGGACGTGCGCATGAGCAATCAGTCGCAGAAGCTCGACGGCATGATCCAGTTGGTCGTGACGGCCAAGCCTGGCGTGCTGCCGAGCGATATCGACGCCGAGATCACGCGGGCGTTGGCGACGGTCATCGCGTCGGGGGTGACGGATCGCGAGCTCACGCGCGTGAAGAACGGCATGCGCGCCAGCATGCTCGACGGCTTGGCCAACGTGTCGAGCAAGGCGTTCCGCCTGAGCTACTACAACTACTTCACTGGCAATCCCGACTATCTCGCGCAGGATCTCGCGCGCTACGACGCGCTTACGCCGGCCGCCGTCCAGCGTGCCGCTCGCACGTATCTCGCCGGCACACCGCGTGTGGTGCTGACGATCGTTCCCGAAGGCAAGACGTCGCTCGCGCTTACGAGCGCGACGCTTGGAGGTATCAAGTAATGCGTGCCCCACTCGTTTCTCTCCTGGCACTCGCCGCGTCGCCGCTGGTGCTTGCCGCGCAGCCGGCCACACCGAAGGCCGCCAGTTCGACGCCGCCCACGCTGTCGGCACCCAAGCCGCTGACACTTCCCACCATGATCGAACGCCGTCTGCCGAACGGGCTTCGTCTGGTGGTAGTGGAACAGCGCGAACTGCCAGTCGTCGACGCGCAGCTGGTGATCAATACGGGGAGCGTGGCTGATCCGACCGGCAAGGACGGGCTCGCGACACTCACCGCCAACATGCTCGACGAAGGCGCGGGCTCACGCGACGCATTGGCCCTGGCCGAGGAAATCGCGTATCTCGCCATTCGCCTGTCGACGGGGGCATCGCTCGAACAGAGCACGGTGGCCCTCCACAGCACGCGGAGTACGCTCGACAGCGCCATGCAGCTCATGGCTGATGTAGTACTTCGCCCCACCTTCCCCGAGAAGGAGTTCACGCGCCTGCGCAGTGAACGCCTCACGGCGTTGTTGCAGGAACAGGATCGTGGGCCGGCCATGGCCGACCGCGCCTTTGCCGCCATCGTGTATGGCGAGTCGCATCCGTACGGCCGTAGCAGCGCCGGGGTGCGCTCGTCGGTCGAAACGATGTCGCGTGCCGACGTGCAGTCGTTCTGGAAGTCGTGGTACCGCCCCAACAACGCCACGCTGGTGCTCGTGGGAGACGTCACCGTGGCCGAAGCCGTTGCGCTCGCGACCCGAGCCTTCGGTGGTTGGGAGCGCGCGGTACTCCCCGCAGTCCCGGCGGCGCGAGTGGCGGCGAAGAACGCGACGACGGCCATTCACATCGTCGATAAGCCGAAGGCGGCGCAGTCGAGCTTCCGTCTGGGCGGAATTGGCGCGGCGCGCAGCACCGCCGACTACTACCCGCTCATGGTCATGAACACGGCGCTCGGCGGGTCTTTCACGTCGCGGCTCAACAACACGCTGCGCGAAGTGAAGGGATACACCTACGGCGCGGGCTCGAGCTTCTCCCTGCGTCGCGACGCCGGTCCGTTTACGGCGCGCGCCGAGGTCGTCTCGGCCAAAACCGATTCGGCGCTGATCGAGTTCATGAAAGAGCTCAATGGCATTCGTCAGCCGCTCCCCGCAAGCGAACTCGCCAAGGTGAAGCGCTATCTGCAGCTCGGCTACGCCGACGGCTTCGAGAGCACCAGCGACATCGCGTCGCAGATTGCCAATCTCGTGCCGTACAACCTGCCGTTGAGCACGCTCGGTGCGTTCAACGCCGGTATCGGCCGCGT
>CANGXD010000251.1 GCA_947457545.1 Gemmatimonadaceae bacterium | reverse complement strand
GATCGCCGACGGGTCGGCGTTGGAGTGGTAGTAGAAAGCCAGATCGCCCTTCTTCATGCCGTCGCGCATGAAGTTGCGGGCGCTGCTGTTGCGGACGCTGTCCCAGCAGGTGGTCTTCTTGGGCGCCTTTTCGAGATCCTCGTACGAGAAGACGTCGGGCTCCGACTTGATGAGCCAATAGCGGATTTCCCTGGCGGCGCGCGGCGCGAAGACATGCGCCCATGCCCCCTGCTCGTAGGGCATCGACTTGGGGGCCTTCTTGGCCGGCGACGATTTTTTGGCTGGCATTCGTGGGGGCTCTTGGAGTGTCGGTACTCGTTGAAAGTAGCGTACGCCCCGCGCACCTCCAGTCTGGCGCACTGCCGTCTGCGACTCTCGGCGCGATGGCGCGGAATCGCGCCGAGACAGCAGACAGCAGCCACAAAGACGGCGGGCGGGCAGAAGTACTCCCATGGCGGCGCGGCCGTTGCGCTGTAGTTTGGCGCTATGTCCCTCAACGCCCGTAGACTCGTTGTCGCCGCCTGCACGGCGATACCCACCGCCGCGTCCCCGGCCGTCGCCCAGTCGCCCCGGCCGGCCGCCGACATTGCCGCCATCGCCGACCGGGTCTTTACGGCTTGGAACAACACCCATGGGCCCGGCTGCGCGGTGGGCGTGTCCCGCGGCGGCGTCACGCTGCTCGAGCGTGGCTATGGCATGGCCGATATCGCCGGCGAACGTCCCATTACGCCCGCCACGATTCTCGAATCCGGCTCCGTCGCCAAGCAATTCACCGCGACGGCCGTCATGCTGCTGGTGGCCGATGGCAAACTCAAACTCGACGACGACGCGCGCACCTACCTCCCCGAGCTCAAGTCGTACGGGCGCCCCATTACCGTGCGGCACCTGCTCACGCACACGAGCGGGCTGCGCGAATGGAGCAATCTCGTCGCGTGGCAAGGATGGCCGCGCGGTACGCGTCTGCATACGCAGAGCGACGTGTACAAGATCATCACCGATCAGTCGGCACTCAATTATGCCGTCGGTGATCACTACTCGTATACGAACTCCGGGTTCCTGCTCACGCGCACGCTCATCGAACGCGTAAGCGGCATGGGCTTCGAAACGTTTACCGCGCAGCGCATCTTCAAGCCGCTGGGGCTCACGCACACATCGTGGCGCGGCGACTTCACGCGTGTGGTGCCGGGGCTCGCGCAGGCGTATCGTCGCAACGGGAACGAATGGCGACTGGACATGCCCTTCGACAACATCATCGGCGCCGGTGGCTTGTGGACCACCGTTGGTGACTGGTTGCGCTGGAACGAGCACCTCACCAACAAGACGCTCGGCACCGCCGTGGTCGACTCCATGACGCGGCAGATGCGGTTGACCAACGGTTTGGAGATCGCCTACGCGCTTGGGCTCACGGTGAGTAAGTACCGCGGCACCAGACAGATCGCACACTCGGGGTCGACTGCCGGCTACAGCACGTACCTCGCGCGCTTCCCGGAACTGGGTAACCTCTCGGTCGCGGTGCTCTGCAACGCCGCCGGGGCGCCGGCCACGGCCCTCACGTATGGTCTCGTCGACGCGCTGCACCCGGAGCTGGCGCGCGCTGCGGCACCAGACACCGTATCACTTTCGCTCGCCAGCGTGTTCCCGTGGCGCGGCATCTACGAGGACGGACGCTGGCACACCACCTCGACGCTCGATACCGCCGGCGGTGTACTGCGCTACAACGGCGCGCCACTGCGCGCCCTGCGCAATGGCACGTATCAGGCGGGCAATCAGGTGCTGCGGCTGGACGTCTCGGCCAACGGCGCGGCTCGCACAATTCGCTCGGTTACCAGCGACGGTGACAGTGTCGTGCAAACGCTGCGACAGGCCGACCCGTGGGTGCCCACCGCCGCGGAGTTGCAGGCCATTGCCGGGCGCTACCGGAGTGACGATATCGGCGTGACCTTCACGGTGCGTCTGGCTAACGGCACGCTCGTCGTGAGCCCGCGCCCTGGTGTGGAGAGCGTACTCACCCCCACGTACCGCGACGCGTTCAACAGCGACGGCGGCGCGGTGTGGTTCGTACGCGGCAAAGGTGGCGCAATTCGGGAAATGCACTTCGGCGAGTCACGCGTGTGGGACTTCACCACGGTGCGTGTCCCATGAATGCATCCAGCAACCAAGAGGTCGTGCTGATCACGGGCGCGGCCACCGGGATTGGCGCGGCCTGTGCGCGTGCCTTTGCGCGCGCCAACTGGCGCGTCGCGATCGCAACGCTTGGCGCCACCATGGATGACGCGGAGCGCGTGAAAGCAGAGTGCGAAGCGATTGGCAGTGCGGCCATGGTGGTCGAGCTCGATGTCACCAACGATGACAGTTGCCGCGCAGCGGCGAATGCGGTGGAAGCGCACTTTGGTCGGCTCGACGGACTCGTGAACTGTGCCGGCGTCACCCGCTTCATTCCGCACGCCGATCTCGAAGCGCTCCCCTCCAGCGAATTCGGACGCACGAACGATGTGAACGTCCTCGGCACCTTTCAGATGATCCGTGCCTGCCGCGGTGCGCTCGAGCGCAGTGGCAGCGGCAGCATCGTGAACTATTCCTCGATTGCCGGGCTGTCGGGTGTGGGATCGAGCGTAGCGTATGCCGCCAGCAAAGGCGCCGTGATTTCGCTCACGTTGAGCATGGCGCGCGCGCTGGCCCCGCATATTCGCGTCAACGCGGTCGCGCCGGGCTACGTGGCCGGTGGACTTCCGAGCCGCGTGCTGGAACCCGAGGCGCTCGCGGCGGTCGAGGCCAAATATCTCGAAACACAACCTCTCAAGCGCTTGCTGCAGCCCGACGATATCGCCGCGCTGACCGTGTTTCTCGTCACGGGCCCCGTTGGCATTACCGGCGAGATCATTCGCATGGACAACGGGCTCCATCTGAACGGCTGATCGCCGGGGTCGGTATGCAGTCGCAACACAACACGGCGTCATCGGCGGTACGCATTGGCTTCATCGGGACCGGCCTCATCGGCGCGCCCATGGTGGAGCGCCTGCTGGAGTGCGGGCGCGAGGTAACCGTGTGGAACCGCACGACGGCCAAGTGTGACGCGCTGGTCGCCGCCGGGGCCACGCTGGCCGAATCGCCGCAGCACCTGGCACGCGAGTGCGAACTGGTATGCCTCTGCCTCACCGACACCGCCGCTGTGCGCGACATGGTGTTTGGGAGCGGCGCATTGGTGCACGCGCTGCACGCCAGCTCTCTGGTGGTGGACCTTTCCAGCATTGCCCCCGATGCCACGCGGGACATGGCCAGCGAGCTCACCACACGATGCGGCGCGCACTGGCTCGATGCGCCGGTGTCCGGTGGTGTGCCGGCCGCACGCGCGGGACGACTCATCGTCTTTGCCGGTGGTGACGCGGCAGATGTATCGCGCGCCGAGCCGCTGTTCAGCGCACTCGCGCAGCGCGTGACGCACATGGGTGGTCAGGGGGCCGGTCAGCTGGCCAAGAGTTGCAACCAGCAGATTGTGGCCTGCAACCTCATGGTGATTGCGGAGATGCTCGCCTTTGCCGAGCGTGCAGGCATTGAGGCGCCGCGTCTGCCGGCCGCACTCGCCGGCGGCTTTGCCGATTCGTTACCGCTGCAGATCTTCGGACCGCGCATGGCCGGCAACGTGGATACGCCGCGACTGGGCGCGGTGGCCACCTTTCGCAAGGATATCGCGCAGGTGGTGCGGCTCGCCAACGACGTCGGGGCGCAGACCCCTGTTACCGCGGCCGCGCTCGCGCAATACGAAGCGGCCATGTCGCATGACGATATTGGCGGCGATGCCGACGCGTCGCGCCTTATTCGCTTGCTTCGGGAGCACGCATGACACGCGTGTTCCGCTCGAGCGCCATTTACCAGGGCATCCTCCGCACCCCCACCCACGCCTTCCTGCAGGCGCTCGGACAGGACGACGACGAAATCCGTCGTCCGCACATTGGCGTGTTTCACACGGGCGGTGAGATGAGCCCGTGCAACATGAACCTGCGCGATCAGGCGCAGCATGCAAAGACGGGTGTCTACGCACACGGCGGCATGCCGCATGAGTGCCCGGTAGTGTCGGTATCCGACGGGCTATCGGTGGCGCATCCCGGCATGCGCTATTCGCTGGTGTCCCGAGAGCTCATCGCCGACAGTGTGGAGGCGAGCACCGAAGCGCATCAGTGGGATGGCATCTTTGCCATTGGCGGTTGTGACAAGAACCTGCCCGGGCTCATGATGGGGATGCTGCGATGCAACGTGCCGTCGGTGTTCGTACACGGCGGTGCGGCGTTACCGGGGCATTGGCAGGGGCGCGACACGAACATCGCCGAGACGTATGAAACGATCGGCAAGGTGATCGCTGGTGAAGCCACGGAGGAGACGTTGCGCGACCTCTCGCATGCGTGTCTACCGACGGCCGGTGCGTGCGCGGGGCAGTTTACCGCCAACACCATGGGCATGGTGTCCGAGGCGCTGGGGTTGGCGCCGGTGGGGTCGAGCATGGTGCCGGCGGTATACAGCGAGCGCGCCCCGTTGATGCGCCGTGCCGCGGCGGCCCTCATGCGCGCGGTCATGGACGACGCACCGCGTCCACGTGACATCGTCACGCGTGCCGCGCTCGAGAATGCGTGTGCGGTGGTATCGGCGACGGGCGGCTCGACCAACGCGGCACTGCATCTGCCGGCACTCGCACACGAGGCGGGCATTCGGTTCACCTTGGCCGATGTCGCCGCAGTATTTGCGCGCACGCCACTCATTGCCGACCTGCAGCCGGGCGGGCGCTATCTCGCGCGCGATCTGCACCACGTGGGCGGCGCGGGTGTGGTGCTCAAGGCGTTGCTCCAGGCGGGTGCGCTGCACGGCGACACGCTCACCTTCACGGGGCGCACGCTGGCGGAAGAGCTGCAGCACGCGCCGGCACCGGACGGGCGTGTGGTGTTGCCGGTGTCGCAGGCCCGGTCACCAGACGGTGGCGTGACGGTCCTCACCG
>CANGXD010000250.1 GCA_947457545.1 Gemmatimonadaceae bacterium | reverse complement strand
GCAATGCCGGTGAACTGAATGGCGCGCGGATGCTTGCCCTGCTGATTGTAGGCGGGGAGTGTCTGCGTGTTGAGCACGCCGAGTGCACCGTAGCGTTGGGCACGCGGCAGCACGAGCCGCGCATTGCCCGTAGACAGCACGATGCGTCCACTCACGTTGGCGGCGCGGAATGCAGAATCGGAGCCGGCGCCAACGTCCACCAACTCGGCGGTCACACCAGTATCCGGTGTAGACACTGAGTTGATGGCAATCATGTTGAGATTGCCAGCGAGCGTCTGGAGCGGCGCGTTGCGTCCTACGATCGCGATGCGGGCGTCGTGCGGCGTCCACGCTTCGTTGGGCATGGGGCGCGACTCGATGCGATAGACGAATCGGTCGCTCGCCTTGGCCTCTGCCTGAGGCACGTAGCCTGCGGCGCGCAGTAATGACGCTACTGTATCGATGGCGAGGTCGAAGCCTTCGTTGCCGGGCAACCGAAAGCGGCGCTGAACGTAGTCGACGGTGCGGAAGGCGCGCGCACCATCGATCTGCGTGTGCACCGCTTTCGTGATCGGCGCGAACGGTGCCGGTTGCGCACCGGCCGCCGTGGCGCTCAGCAGCAGGCCGAGCGCACCGGCGCCGCAGATGCGCGTGTTCACTTCTTGGCGGCCGAAGACTTCGGCATCTTCCAGTCGCGACGAATCCAGTCGACCACCATGGCAATCTCGCGATCGCTGAGGCTCTTTTCCTTGCCGAAGGAGGGCATGCGATCGTTGTCGCGTCCGAAGAAGCGCGGATGTTCGGGGTCGTTGATGAACGCAATCATCCACTCGCGCGAAGCCCACCCGGTGAGTTCCGGGCTGTCGGTACCGACATCCTGAAACTTGTGGCACGAGGCGCAGCCGTAGTCGGTGTTGCGCATGTAAGCGACGCCGGCCGCAATGCGCGCGCTGTCACGCGTATCGAGTGCCGCCTGCGACGGCAGCTGCGCCTGCGCCGAGAGCGCGAGCACGACGTTCGCGCGCGTGAGCTTCTCTTCGGGGGTTTCCGGCTGATGATCACCGAGCCAGCCGACCATGTCCCCTTCGGCGTGATACGTCTTGCCCCAGTACTTGCTGGTGAGAATGGTATCGGCGTGCAGGAAGCCGCTGAGCCATTCGCGCGAGCCGTAGCCCTTGAGATCCGACGCCGAGATGGAGTCGGCGGGAAGCGGATAGCCCATGCCATCGTGCCCGTCGAAGCGATGACACGAGGAACAGTTGCGCGCGAAGATGCGCGGCCCCTGCGTGTACGCGTCGTCGCGCATGACGGTGAGCGCCCCGGTGATGGGAATGCCCATGCCCGCGAGTTGCACCGCGCGTTCGGCATCGCGGCTGGCGATGGTGCGCGAGATCTGATAGTCGCTGTCGGCGCGGTCGGCATTCACCGCCTGCACCGTGAGCAGTCCGGCGCCGGCGAGCAGCACGCCGAGCAGCCCGACGTTGAAGCGATGCCCGAGGCGCCATTTGCCGAGGAACGGCATGGCGACGATGAGCAGCAGCACCAGCGTGGGAATCACGATGGCGCCAATGATTTCCGTCTTGCCGGGGAAGTACTTGAGAAACTGAAAGAGAAACAGGAAGTACCACTCGGGACGTGCCGCCGCGAACTGTTCGGCGGGATCGGCAGGCGCCCCGAGAGGCGCCCCGTGCTCGCGCACCACGAAGAAGAGCACCGCCGCAAAAACCGCGAGGCACGCGACGGCATCGCGCAACACCTGCTCGGGCCAGAAACCTTCGTCGGGTTTGCGGACGGGCTGCTTGGGTGTGAGGCCATGGCGACGGAACAGATACACATGTCCCACGATAAGCAGCCCGATGAACAGCGGCACCAGTCCCGCATGCAGCGCAAAGAATCGCGTGAGCGTGTGATGGCCGTAGCTCGCACCGCCCACGAGAACGGTTTGCATCGCGGCGCCGACGCCCGGACTCATGCCCACCAGGTTGGTGGAGACGGCGGTGGACCAGTAGCCGTTCTGATCCCACGGCAGCAGATAGCCCGTGAGCGAGAGGGCGAGCACCAGCATGAGGAGCGCGACGCCAAACCAGAAGTTCACTTCGCGCGGCGCCTTGTACGCGCCATCGATGACGACCTGCATGAGGTGCAATACGAGCAACGCCGTCATCGCCTGCGCAACGAAGTGGTGAATGCCGCGCAGCATCCATCCGCCCCACATCTGGTGCTGAATCCAGTAGACGCTCTCCCACGCCGTCTGCGAACTCGGGCTGTAGGACATCCACAGGATCAATCCGGTGATGACCTGCACCACGAAGAAGAACGTGAGCGTGCTTCCCCACACGTAGCGCCAGCGTGCACCACCGGGAACGTTCTCGAACAGCGCTTCGTGGACGAGAGCCTTGTAGCCCGTCCGCTGGTCGAGCCAGGCGCGGAAATCACTCATCAGACGGCAATCCGCTCAGGAGAGCCCTTCCGGAAGTTCTGGAATTTCACCCACACCTCGCCGTCCTTCACCACCGCCTCCAGCGGGTCCATGCCGCGCGGACTCGGGCTCTTGGGGTCGGCAATGGCGCCGTCGACGGTGAAGCTGCTCTTGTGGCAGGGGCAGAAGTAGCCGTGCCCCGCCGCGTTGTAGCCCACGCTGCACCCCAGATGCGGGCAGACGGAGTTCAGCACCCGCACGCTGTTCTCGCCGGTGCGCTGGACGTACACGCTCCCCACGGGGACGTTCTCGGTGCGGTTCCACGCATCGACGAGCGTATCCAGCACCGGGAATTTGCGCGGCTCCCCGCTCTCGGGGAGCGACGCGAACGACGTCACGCGCACCATGCCACGCGTCTCACCACGGCGCCGCAGCGGGTCGAGAATGGGAAACAGCCCCGCAATGGGGGCCGCCACGGTGATGAGGCCGCCAATGACGACAGCCGCGACCTTGGACACGAAGGTCCGCCGGTCGGAGGGGGGGGCGGGGGAACGATCGGACATGTCGAGAGGTACTCGGGGACGAACGAGGGCCGCAGCCGGGAGGGAACTGCACTGTGCGATGGCGCGGGGGCTGCGGGATTCTACGCGACGGTACAGCGCTTCGCTGGCCTGTGCAGCGATTCCCCCCGATTATCCGTAAGTCTTCACCCGATCGAATTACTCGATCGTCCTCCCTACCTCCTGCCTGTTTTATGACCTCACGCATTCGGCAGCTCGGCACGGCCCTAGTCTTCGCCCTCACCATGGCGGGTACCGCCCAGGCGCAGCAGGACGAGCCCAAGACCCCGCTCGGCAAGAAGATGGCCGCCATGAACACGGCCTTCAAAGCCGTCGGTCGCCAGATCGACGACCCGTCGAAGAACGCGGCCACGCTCGAACAGATCGCCATCATCGAAACCAACGCCAAGGCGGCGCTGTCGATGGACCCGGAAAAGAAGGAAAAGATTCCGGCGGCCGAGCAGGCCAAGTTCGTGGCCGCGTATCAGGCCGAGATGAAGAAGATGCTCACCGTCGTCGACAAGCTGAAAGTCGCGGTGAAGGCCAACAACAACGCGGAAGCCGTGAAGGTCATCGACGAGATGAAGTCGGCGCAGCGCGAAGGGCACAAGGAGTTCCGTCTCAAGAAGGCGGGCGCTCCACCGGCCTGAACAAACGGCACGTGGGTCAGGTCGGCTTGAGGCTGACCACCACGAAGCGTGTCCAATTGGCCGGCACATCTTCGATGCGGCTGGCAATGATTTCGAGGCCGTAGCGTTCGGCGGCCATATCGCTGGCGACGGCGGCGCGGGTTAGGAGACCCGCCTGCGCCACGTCGCGCGCCGCACCGGCGGTGTCGGCATGGACCGTCGACACCAGCCAGCCGTGCCGCGCGAAAAAAATGCGACACTGCGCGAGTGCGACCGGGTGCGAGTGCACATCGCGCAGCCCCGCGAGCGTGGCTCCGGCCGGTGCCAGCAGGTGCAGATGCACCGGCACTCGCGTTTCCGCCCGTACGGTGAGGGCGTCGCCCGCCGTGGCGAGCGCGTCGAGTGCGACACGCACCGGCCCCACGATCGCGTTCTCGACGGGAATGACGGCGAAGTCGACGGCGCCGTCCAGCACCTGTTGAACCGCCACCGGAAATGACGCACACGGCACCGCTTCGGCGCCTTCCGGCCACTGCTGGCGGATAGCCATCTCGCTGAAGGCGCCCAGCTCGCCCTGAAACGCAACGCGCGGCATCGGTTCGGTCCCGGTCATGTTGGTTGGCATGCGGTATACATATTGACACGCAGAAGCCCGTGGCGTAGCCTCCATGGTATGACGCGTCACTTCTCCGCCTGCCGATTTTATTACGTGCCGACCCGCATGGGCCCCGGCACGTCTGGCACGCGCAGCTAACTCCTGACGCTCCGACCGACCGAGAGGCCCGTGCAACCGCACGGGCCTCGGTCGTTTCGGGGACGCGCGGCGCGGGTTCCTCGGTGGCCCATTGACCACCACTCCCGAGGACCGCTCATGATCATCGTCACCACCGCCGGCATTACTCCCGACGCGCTCAACCGCATCATCGAACATGTGGAAGCCGCCGGCCTCCGCACCCACGTCTCGCGGGGCGAGCAGCGCACCATTGTCGGGTGCATTGGCGACGAGGGCGCGCTGAGCAATCACGGCCTCACGCAGCTCGAAGGAGTCGAGCGCGTCATGCCGGTGCTCAAGCCGTACAAGATCGCGTCGCGCGAGTTCTCGGTGGGGAACACCGCCATCCGCCTGGGGGACCCGGCCGACACGGTCATTGGCGGGCGCGAGGTGGTGGTCATGGCCGGCCCGTGCAGTGTGGAAGGGCGCGACATGATGTTCGATACGGCGCGCGCAGTGCAGCAAGCGGGCGCCCGCGTGCTCCGTGGTGGCGCCTTCAAGCCGCGGTCGAGCCCGTACGCGTTTCAGGGGATGGGCGAAGAAGGGCTCAAGATTCTCGCCGAGGTGCGCGCAGAAACCGGCATGCCCATCGTGACGGAAGTGATGGACCCCAGGCAGGTGGAGCTCGTCGCGAGCTACGCCGACATCATGCAGATTGGCG
>CANGXD010000249.1 GCA_947457545.1 Gemmatimonadaceae bacterium | reverse complement strand
TGCAGAAATCCGCCATCGACCTGAAACCGCTTCTCGCCGTCGGCGGTGGTGACGCGCAATGTGCCGCGCCCCAGCAGCGTCATGAGCGGTGCGTGCAACGGCAGAATGCCGAGCTCACCGTCGAACGCCGGGGCGATCACGCCGGACGCGGTGCCTTCGAACAGCACGCGCTCCGGCGAAATCACCGACACCTTGAGGGAATCGCTCACGACTTAGCCCTGGAGCTTCTTCGCGTTCGCGACCACGTCTTCCACGCCGCCGGCCATGAAGAACGCCTGCTCCGGAAGACTGTCGAACTCACCGGCGCAGATCCGCTCGAACGACGAGATCGTCTCTTCGAGCTTCACATACTTGCCGGGAATACCCGTGAACTGCTCGGCCACCGCGAACGGCTGCGACATGAAGCGCTGCAGACGACGCGCCCGTCCGACGATCTTCTTGTCGTCTTCCGAGAGTTCGTCCATGCCGAGAATGGCGATGATGTCCTGCAGTTCCTTGTAGCGCTGCAGAATGCGCTGCGTGGTGGTCGCCGCCGTGTAGTGGCGCTCACCGACATACTGCGCGTCGAGAATGCGCGACGTGGAGTCGAGCGGATCGACGGCCGGATAGATGCCCAGTTCCGTGATCTTACGGTTGAGCACGACCGTGGCGTCCAAGTGCGCAAAGGCCGTCGCGGGCGCCGGGTCCGTCAAGTCGTCGGCCGGCACGTAGATGGCCTGCACCGACGTGATGGAACCGTTGCGCGTCGAGGTGATGCGTTCCTGCAGTTCACCCATCTCGGTGGCGAGCGTGGGCTGGTAGCCTACGGCCGACGGCATACGTCCGAGGAGCGCCGACACTTCCGAACCTGCCTGCGTGAAGCGGAAGATGTTGTCGACGAACACGAGAACGTCCGAGTTCTCCTGATCGCGGAAGTACTCGGCGACCGTGAGACCGGCGAGCGCCACGCGGAGACGCGCTCCCGGCGGCTCGTTCATCTGACCGTAGATGAGCGCGACCTTGTCGAGAATGCCAGCTTCCTGGAATTCGAGATAGAGGTCGTTGCCTTCACGCGTGCGCTCACCGACGCCGCAGAACACGGACTTACCGCCGTGCCCCTTCGCGACGTTGTTGATGAGCTCCTGAATGATGACGGTCTTGCCGACACCGGCGCCGCCGAACAGACCGATCTTGCCACCCTTCACGAACGGGGCGACGAGGTCGACGACCTTGATGCCCGTTTCGAAGATTTCGGTCTTCGGCTCGAGGTTGACGAAGTCCGGGCGCTTGCGGTGGATGGGCCAACGCAACGCATCGGCCGGAATCGGGGCACCCTCGTCGACGGGGTCGCCGAGCACGTTGAGAATGCGGCCGAGCGCCGGCGCGCCAACGGGCACCGTGATCGCCGAACCGGTATCGATGACGTCCATGCCACGCGTCACGCCGTCAGTCGACGACATGGCCACGGCGCGGACCTGGTTGCGGCCGATGTGCTGCTGCACTTCGGCGGTGACGCTGATACGCTGGCCGTCGGGCGAGATCGCATCGACGCGGACAGCGTTATAAAGCTCGGGCAGATGATCGTTCTCGAAGGCCACGTCGATGACGGGCCCGATGACCTGAACGATCTTGCCGACAGTGGTCGGCGCGGCAGTGGTAGCCATGAGTGCGTACTGGATATGGTGAAACGTCAGCCCTGCAGTGCCGATGCACCGCCGACGATTTCGGCGATTTCCTGCGTGATCTGCGCCTGACGTGCCGAGTTGTACGTGCGCTTGAGCAGCTGCAACATTTCGGTCGCGTTGTCGGTGGCGTTCTTCATCGCCGTCCGACGGGCGCCCTGCTCACCGGCCGCCGTTTCCACGAGGGCGCGGTAGACGCTGTTGCGCACATACAGCGGCAACAGTGCTTCGAGGATCTCCGTAGCCGACGGCGCGAGCAGGAAATCGCGCGCGACGCCGTTGCCACCCGCCACCGCTGGGGCGACGACCGGCAGCACCTGATCGGTGGCCGGCGGCGTGGAGAGAGCCGACTTGTACTTCGCGTACGTGATGAACACGGCATCGAGATCGCCAGCCGCATACCGCGCCATCAGTCCATCGATGAGCGAGGCCGCATCGGCCGACGACGGCTTGTCGCCGATGTCGGCGCGCTGTCCGGCCAGATCACGTCCGAGATACTTGTAGAACCCGATGCCCTTGCGACCCACGACATGGAGTTCCACGGACACGCCCTGTCCTTCCCATTCGGCGAGGCGTGCACGCGACTCACGGAGCAGGTTGGTGTTGAACGCGCCGCAGAGTCCACGATTTGCCGTGAGTACCACGAGCGCCGCGCGCTTGATCTGCGCGGGGCGCCGGAGCAGCGGAAACTGTTCCGCGAGCTCCGGCGTGTAGACGTGCGACAGCACTTCGCCGAGCGCCAGCGCGTACGGACGCGCTGCCGACACGCGATCTGCTGCGCGCTTCATCTTGGAAGTGGCCACCATTTCCATCGTGCGCGTGATCTTGCGCGTGTTCTCGACGGACTTGATGCGCCCCTTCAGTTCGCGGCCCTTGGCCATGAGTCAGATACCCTGGCTCAGCCGACGAAGGACTTCGTGTACTGCTCGATGGCGCGCTTGAGCTCGGCCTCGGCGTCCTTCGCGAGCGCCTTGGTGGTGCGCATGCCGTCGAGGATCTGCGGGAACTGCGCCCGGACGTACTCGAGGAAGCCCTTCTCCCACGCGCGCACCTTGCCGGTGTCGATGGTGTCGAGGAAGCCGTTGGTCACCGCGTAGATGACCGCGACCTGCTCTTCGAACGGAAGCGGCGAGTATTGGCCCTGCTTGAGGATTTCGACCGTACGCGCACCGCGCTCGAGCTGACGCTTGGTGGCGGCGTCGAGATCGGAGGCGAAGGCGGCGAAGGCTTCGAGCTCGCGGAACTGCGCGAGGTCGAGGCGGAGACGGCCAGCCACGTTCTTCATGGCCTTCGTCTGCGCCGAGCCACCGACGCGCGACACCGAGATGCCGACGTTCACGGCCGGGCGGATGCCGGCGTTGAACAGGTCGGTCTCGAGGAAGATCTGTCCGTCGGTGATCGAGATGACGTTCGTCGGGATGTACGCCGACACGTCACCGGCCTGCGTTTCGATGATCGGGAGCGCGGTGAGCGAGCCACCGGGCTTGAGGATCGTCTTGCCGTCGACCACACCCTCGTCTTCACGCAGCTTGGCGGCGCGCTCGAGGAGGCGGCTGTGCAGATAGAACACGTCGCCGGGATAGGCTTCACGGCCGGGCGGACGACGGAGCACGAGCGACAGCTGGCGATACGCCGCGGCCTGCTTGGACAAGTCGTCGTACACGCACAACGTGGGCTTGCCCTCGTTGTACATGAAGTACTCGGCCATCGAGCAGCCCGAGTAGGGCGCGATGTAGAGCATGGGCGCCGGATCGGACGCCGAGGCGGCGACGACGATGGTGTACTCGAGGGCGCCGGCCTGACGGAGGCGCTCGACGACCGAGGCGATGGTCGACGCCTTCTGGCCGATGGCGACGTACACGCAGATGACGCCCTGGCCCTTCTGGTTGATGATCGTGTCGATCGCGACGGCGGTCTTGCCCGTGGAGCGGTCGCCGATGATGAGCTCGCGCTGACCGCGGCCGATCGGGATCATGGAGTCGATGGCCTTGATACCCGTCTGGAGGGGCTCCTTGACGGGCTGGCGCACGATGATGCCGGGCGCCGGCGATTCAACTTTACGGAACGTGGTGCTGCGGATCTCGCCGAGGCCGTCGATGGGACGACCGAGGGGATCGACGACGCGACCGATGAGCTCGGGGCCGACGGGGACTTCGAGCACGCGCGCGGTGGGGCGGACTTCGTCCCCTTCCTTGAGCTGCAGGTAGTCGCCGAGGATGACGGCGCCGATGTTGTCCTCTTCGAGGTTCAGCGCCATCCCGGTGATGATCTGCTTGGTCTCGGAGGAGGTGAACTCGAGCATCTCGCCGGCCATGACCTTACCGAGGCCGTAGATGCGGGCGATGCCGTCCTTCACTTCGAGAACGGTACCGACTTCCTCGACATTGAGATCGGCGAGGTCGGCAGCTTCGATCTCCCGGAGGAGGATGTCCTTTATTTCGCCGGGACGCAGGGCGGTCTGGGTGGCCATGATACGAGGCGTTTTATATGCGTTGTTTACGATTCAGGAACAGCTTGTGAAAATTATCACAAGCGGGAAGGCGGGGCAAGATGCGCTCGCTGTCCAACGGACTGCGGTGGCAAAAACGTGAGGTGGTCCGGCGGTCTACTGGCCGACGGATCGAGCCCTCAGGAGAAAGAAAGCAAGAACAAAGGGGGAAGCGCGGTTGTGTCCACTGGGGAACGACGGGTGCTTTTTTCCCAGCCGACGGTACCGCGCTTTTTCCTGTGCGCTTGCGTTCTTTTTCCTGAGGGCTAGTGCCGAAAGTCAGTAGACCGCCGGACCAGCCCCCCGCCGTTCACCCGTTCCCGGCCGCCAAAGTCTCACTGTCCTCGGAGTCCGGAACGGTGGCATAACGACTGAACCGTTCCAGAAGGTCCATCGCCCGCAAGCGACTCAGGCTGGAGGCTTTGGCCCCCACCAAGCGCTGGGTGGTGCTGGACAGGTGCGACGAGCTCGCAAAGCCCAGGACCTCGGCCACGTCGCGCACGTCGTAGCCGGCGTTCTTGGACAGTTCGGCGGCGGCCAGCACACGCACCAGGTCGATGACCTTTTTGAGCGTGGGGGCCTGCCCCACGGCGAAGCTGCGCGACAGATGCTCGCGCGAGACGCTCAGCTCCTTGGCCAGCTGGTCGGTGCGTACCGGGCGACCGGCGCGCTTGACGACGCTGTGCCAGACGGCGACCTGGAGCGGCGTTTCGAGGTGCAGCATGGCGGGCGGCGTCGCGAGCGCCCGTTCGAAGCGCGAGGAAAACGCCCGGCGCGAGACCAGATCGCGCGCGGCGGCGTCATCGACGCCCTCCACCAGTATTTCGCACACCCCCGTGTCGGCCGCGCGCGCCAGGAGCGGGGCGTCCGCCGGCAGCAGCGTG
>CANGXD010000248.1 GCA_947457545.1 Gemmatimonadaceae bacterium | reverse complement strand
CGGCACCCCTGCGCCCCTGCCATCTGTGTGGCTGCCGTCTGCGTGACTTGGCGCGATGCCGCGGGTTCGCGCCGAGACGGCGGACGACAGAGCTTTAGACGGCAGGAGCGGAGGCCACGCGGCACCCCTCCTGCGCCCCTGCCATCTGTGTGGCTGCCGTCTGCCCAACTCGGCGCGATCCCGCGGGTTCGCGCCGAGACGGCGGACGGCAGAGCTTTAGACGGCAGGAGCGGAGGCCACGCGGTTCTTCGTTCAGCGTCCCTTGCGATGGTCGCGTGCCTTGCCCTCGGGGAGCGGGCCGCGTACCAGCTTGGCGCCGACCTGCGGGTCGAGATCAACGTTGCGCGATGCGACGAGGGCACGATAGCCGGACACCACCATGCCGCCTGAGCTCGTCGCCGCGACGAGCGTGCTGTTGTAGCCCACCGCGAAGCCCGCGCCGTTGCCCGTCGGGGCGCCAGATACCGACCAGAGCTGGTCGGTCGTTCCACTCGACATGCTGCTCCATGTCGTGCCGTTCCAGCGCAGGATCGTGCCGTTGTCGCCAGTGGCGTAGACGTCGTTGGGGTTCGCGCCCCACACCGATGTGAGGAACGTGCTCGTGGGGAGCGACAGGGACGTCCACCCCGAGCCGGTGTTGCGGAACGCAATGCCGCTCGAGCCGGATGCCGCGGCACCGACTGCCAGGAGATTCGACGCGCCCGCCGACCAGAGGCCGGCGATCGTGCCGGCGGTCGACACGTTCATCGTGGTCCAGCTGGTGCCATTGAAGCGCAGCACCGTCCCATTCTCGCCCGTCGCGTAGACATCGTTCGCGGCGGAGCCGGAGACGGACCAGAGTGCATTCGATTGCGTCGTCACGCTGCTCCAGCTCGAGCCATTGAAGCGCAGCACTTCGCCGGTCGACATGCTCGCGAAGACATTGCTGCCGCTGCTTCCCCAGAGCCCATACACGCTGCCGCTGCTGGGAATCGTCATCGCCGTCCAGCTCGATCCGTTCCAGCGCAGCATGGTGCCGTTCTCACCGCCGGCGAAGGCCTCGGTGCTGCTCGCGCCCCACACGGTGTTCAGCGTGGCGGTCGTCGGCGTGTTCTGCTTCACCCAGGACGAGCCGTTCCAGCGATACACGAACCCGAACTCGCCAACCGCCCACGCGTTCGTGGTCGACGTGCTCCAGACATCGATCAAGTCGGGCGCAATGTTCTGCGTGTCCCAGAGCCCGTTCGACAGGCGTTGGACGATCCCGCGCTGCCCGCTGACCCAGATGGTGCCGGTCGGGTCGATGGACGCAGCGCTCAGTCGCGGCGCATACGGCGTGGTCACTCGCGCCACCGTGCTGCCATCGACCGCGTAGACCCCTTCGTCACCAGCCACCCAATACCGGTTGGCGTTGGCGGTGCTGCCAACGATGCCGTGCAAGTCGTCGGTGACATTGCCGCCGTTCACCGCGCTCCACGTGGTGCCGTTCCACCGGCGTACCGTACCGAAACTGCCCACGGCCATGATGTCGGTGGTACTGATGCCGAACACGCTGTTCAGCGTCTGGGTGGTGCCGGAGCTCTGGCGCGTCCAGGTGCTGCCGTTCCAGCGAAGCAGTTCGCCGTTGGCACCCACGGCCACGGCCGTGCTCCCGGACACCCACACGCCATTGAGCGCCTGCGTCGACGTGGTGTTGGTGCTGCTCCACGTTCCGCTGCTGAACCGGAGGGCGACGCCACCAGCGCCCACCGCAAAGCCGGACTGTGCACCATCGAGGAAGACGCCGTTCAGCGTTTGCGTAACGCCGCTGCTCATCGCGCTCCACGTCGACCCGTCCCAGCGCACGATCACACCGTTGGTTCCCACGGCAATCGCGTTGCTGACGCCCGTCGCGCTGACCGCCTGAAACAGGGTGCTGTGCGTGGAACCGCGCGTCGCCAGGCTCCAGACACCACCCGAGAGGCGATACACATCACCCCTGGAGTTCACGGCGAACGCCGAATTGGCGTCGATGCCATCGAACGACACGACATCTTCAGGCAGCGCGCCACTCAAGCGCGTGCTGGTCCAGCTCGTCGCGAGCTGCGTCGCGGCCGGTGCGACCGTCACGGCCACCGTCGCGGAAATGTTGGGGTTGGCACTCGACGCCACCGTGATCGCGGCCGTCCCGTTCGACATTGCGGTCACGAGCCCAGCGAAGTTCACCGACGCGACCGCCGCGTTGCTGCTGCTGAACGTCACCGCGGCCGACGCCCCGCCGCGCGTTTGCACCGACGGAACGAGCTGCGTCGTCTGTCCGCTCGAAAGCGCGACGGCCGACGGACTCACCGCGATCGACAACACGGCGGGGACCACGGCGACGGTCACCGTCGCGTTGGCCCGTCGCGTGGTATCGGCAACGGAGATCGCGGTAATCGTCGTCGTACCGTTGGCCACCGCGGACACGATACCGGCCGCAGAAACCGTCGCCACGCCGTTGTTCCCGCTGCGCCAGATCAGATCGGTCGAAACACCGGGGTCTGCCTGCACGGTCGCCGACATCACGCGGCTCTCGCCCGGTTCGAGCGAGAACGTGGACGGCGTGAGCGCCAAGGAGGGCGCGTTGCGCACCGTGATCTGCGATGTCGAACGGCGCGTAGTATCGGCGACCGCAACGGCGGTGATGGTCGTGGTGCCTGCCGCCAGCGCCGTCACCAGACCACTCGCGCTGACACTCGCGACGGTCGGGTTGCTGTTGCGGTACGTCACGCTTGTTGACGCGCCGCCTTTGGCGTCGACCGCAGTCGACAGTTGCAGCGCCTGAGTGCCGACGATGACCGCCGCCGACGGCGACACAGTCACCGAGCGCACGCCGGGCAAAATGGTGACCGTGATCGTCGCCGTGGCACGCCGCGTGGTGTCGGCGACCGAGATAGCGGTGACGGTCGTCGTGCCCACCGACGCCCCCGAGACCACACCCGCGTTGGAGACCGACGCGACCTGTGCGTTTGCCGTGCGCCAGATGAGCGCCCGGTTCACCTCGGGGTCGGCCGTAACGGTGGCGGTAAGCGGTGCGGATTCACCGGGTTCGACGGTCAGCGCCGTCGGCGTCATCGTGACCGTCGGGATGCTGCGCACGGTGACGAGCGCGGTGGACTGCCGCGTGGTATCGGCGAGCGACACCGCCGTGATGATGGCCGTACCGGCGCGGACGCCGGTGACCAGGCCGGTGTTACTCACCGACGCGACCGACGGATTGCCCGAACGCCACTGCACGTCCTGCACGGCGCCGGCATCGGCCGTGACGGACACGGCGAGTTGCCGCGTGTCTCCGGTGGCCACCGTGAGCGCCGAGGGTTGCACATCGACGTCACGCACAAGCGGTACGATCGTGATGGTCGCGCTGCCGCGACGCGTCGTATCGGCACTCAAGACAGCGGTAATCGTCGCCGTTCCCTGGGCGAGACCGGTGACCATGCCGTTCGAGGCCACCATCGCTACGGTGGGATTCTCCGAACGCCATGTGAGCGCGGTGCTGAATCCGTCTTCGGCCTGCACCTGTGCGCTCAACTGGCGCGTCTGGCCCGGGCCGAACGTCGCGGACGACGGGGTGAGCGTGACCGATCGCGGGAAGCGGACCGCCAGCACCACCGAGTCCTTCATGCCGACAAAGGTCGTCGACTGCACGCGAATGACGGCCGTGCCAAGTCCGGTCGCAATCACTCGCCCACCACTGGTGACCGAGGCGACGGTGGGATTGGCACTGCTCCACTCCAACGCCTGCGACTCATTCGCGTCGACATCCACCGTGGCCGCGAACTGCTGCGCGTCGCCGATGAACAGTTCACGCGGCGCGTTCGCAATGCTCACGCTGCGCGGGCGGGTCACGGTCAGCTGGGTCACCGCCGACACGCGCGGATCGCCAATGGCACTGACGCGAATGGTGGTGCTGCCCACGCTCACGCCCGTCACCACACCGCCCGACACCGTGGCGATCATGGGGTCGGTGCTTTCCCAGCGAAGTTGCGTCGTTGCGCCCTGCTCGGCGTCTATCACCGGCGCGAGCGTGAGGCTGCTGCCTGCGCGCACCTGCGTGGCTGCATCGAGTGCAATGCTGCGCACGACGTTCACCGTAATGGGGATTTCCTGCGTCACTGCGCCGGACGTTGCGCGAATCGTGGTGCGTCCAGGCGCACGCGCGGTCACGGTGGCGCTGGCGCCGCTGCCGGAGACATCGGCAATGGTGATGTCGGCGCTCGACCACGAGATCGATGCGGAGGGGATGACCACGCCGTTGGCGTCACGCACGAATGCGGAGATGTTTTCCGACGCGCCAATGGCGCCAAGACCGACAGCGGCAACCGAGAGGTCAATGCGCGCCGCTACTGCCGGCCGGGTGTTGTTGTTCCCCGTCGCGGGCGCGGTGATGTCGCCGGCTCCAGCGCAAGCCGCGAGCAATGCCCAGGAGCACATGGCAACGCGGCGCGCGACGGTACGAGTCGATGCGTGCCATGACGACGGCGACGCGGAATTGGACGAGCGGGTGACGGACGAATTCGAGAGCATAGCAGCGGCCAATGGGAGACACCATACCTGCACGTCACTATGACGAGTCAGTTATGCCCATGGCACGGGGCCACGCTTCACGGCGTGATCGCTGTCACGCGATTGATGCGTATTGTTACACGCCCGGCAATCGCGTGCGTTATCGCATGCGCGGGGGAGCTGCTGTTGGTCTGCGTCCCTGCTGTCTGTGTGGCTGCCGTCTGCGAGACTCGGCGCGGTGCGGCGGGATTACGCCGAGACGGCGGACGGCAGGAGCCCAGACGGCAGGGGCGGAGGCACGGCCGTCACTCTGCGTCCCTGCCATCTGTGTGGCTGCCGTCTGCGACACTCGGCGCGATGCGGCGGGATCGCGCCGAGACGGCGGACGGCAGGCGCCCAGACGGCAGGGGCGGGGAAACGGCGGCGGTTCCTGCGCGCCTGCTTTCTGTGTGGCTGCCGTCTGCGAGACTCGGCGCGATGCGGCGGGATTACGCCGAGACGGCGGACGGCAGGAACTCAGACCGCAGGGGCGGGGAAACGGCGGCGGT
>CANGXD010000247.1 GCA_947457545.1 Gemmatimonadaceae bacterium | reverse complement strand
CGCGCTCCGCTTCGCCTGTGGCACTGACCGACTCGAGCTCCGCCTTGCGCGCATCGGCGGCGGCCACTTCATAGGCTCCCCGGACGCTCGCGTAGGTCCCCTCGTCCATGCCGAGTGCGGCGCACTGTTCTTCCAGCGCAATCATTCGCGCCCGCGCGGCATCACGCGCCACGATGACACGAGCGCGTTCGTTTCGCGTGGCCACTTCGCGGTCCACGAGTCCGCCGACGCGCGCCACCCGCGTCTCGAGCTCCTGCAGCCGCATCGCGTCGGCGCGCAGTGCCGCATGCTGCGCGGCATCGTAGCCGGCGGGCACGAGCGCCAGCTGGGCGGTGACATCCTGGAGTCGTGCGGCCAGCTGCCCCCGCTGCTCCTCGAGTGTCACGGCCTCCGCCAACGCCGCCTGAATGCGGGCGAGTCGCCGTTCGGCGGACGCCACATCCGTCTGGACGGTGCGGCGCGTGGTTTCGAGCGTCTCGATGGCCGCCGGCACCGACGTCAGCTGTTCGGCACGCTGCCGGTAATAGTTGCCATCGACACGAACCGTTTCGATCTGCTCCTGCAACTGCTCGAGCACCGTCCGGAAGCTGCCACCCAACGGCCGCCCGCAGGTTGGACACGGGCTTTCTTCGCCGAGTCCCTCGAGCGTATCACGCTGCGCCGACAAGTCGGTGTACTGCGTCCGCAACGCCTCGAGACGCGTCTCGGCCTCCTGACGGTCACGCGCCCACGCTGTCCGGTTCTGATCGAGTGTGCGCTCTGCTTCTGCCAGCGTGTTGCGCATGGACTGCAACTGCGCCGTGGTTTCCTTCTCCAGCGCCGGTGCACTCTCCAGCCGTACGCCCCGCTCGTTCAGCTTTGCTTCTTCTTCGGCATACGCCGACACACGTCCCATGAGCGACTGCCGGCGCGCGTCGGCCTCGGCAAGCCCCTCCTGCGCGGCGAGCGCCTCGCGCACGTGGACCAATGCCGCGACCTGTTCACGCAGCGGCAACAGTTCCTGATGCGCCTGCGCCATGGCGTCGAGTTCTCGCTCCAGCCGTTCGGCGTCGCGTGCAAAGCTCATCGCTTCGCTTTCCGCGACGCGGAGCTCCGACACCAGTTGCTGTCGCCGATCGCGCTGTGCTTGCGCATCGTGCCACCGCGGCTCGAGTGCGGTCAGCTTTTGCGCGGCGCTTTGCTGCGCCACCTCCGCCTCGGCGGCACGCGTACGCGCCACCGCCACACGCGCCTCGGCGTCGGCCACCGCACGCCAGATGGCGTCGGGGTCCGGCATCCCCTGCTTGAGCCCGTTGATTTCCGCGAGTAACGACCGTCGGCGTTCGCGTGCGAGCTCTTGTGCACCGCTGATGCGATCGTACCCGAGCACGCGTGACAGAAAGCGCGCGCGTTCGGCCGCGCCGAGCGCTGCCATCACATCGAGCTCTTTCTGCCCCGTGAAGTACGTGTGAAAGAACTCGGCTCGCGTCATGCCGAGTCGGCGTTGCAGCAACTCGGTGGCGCCGGTAATCGTGTTCGCGATGGGCGTCTCACCGGCGTCGAGATACACCTCGGCATTGGTCAGGCCGCGAATGACACGATACCGATGGCCGGCAAGCTCGAACTCGAGCGCCACCTTGACCGAGGACCGTGGGGCCGCGCGTGAGAAGCGGATGCTGTCACGCGTGCCGCGCGCCGCCGGGTTGCCGTACAAGGCCCACGCGATCGCTTCGAGCAACGTCGACTTGCCCGATCCGTTCGGACCGATGATGCCGGTCAACCCGCGATCGAACGTGATGCGGGTGTCCGCGTGCTGACGGAAGTTCTGCAGGCGCAAGGAGAGCAATCGCATGAATCAGCTCTCCAACACGGGCAATGCCGCCATGGCCGCATCTTCGGCTTGCTTCAGATACCGCATCCCCAGCGTCACGAACTGTTCGCGGTCCACATCGGCGGGCAACGCGCGCTCACGCAAGCGCTCGGCGACCAGCTCGGGCAGTGTCGCCCGACGCGCCCGACCACCGCTGCCATCACCAGCGCGACGTGGCAACGGATCGGGGCGTCGCGTGTCGAGATGAAAGTGCATGGCGCGCTTGCGATAGTCGCGCAACGCAGCGTGATCGAGCTCGCGTACGACATGACGCGCCACGTTGCGCACGGTGAGTCGCACGACCCGATCGTCAATTCCACCCGGCGCGGTATCGACGCGCGCCTTGATGGCGCTGTCGAGGTCCTGCGCACTCATTCCGCTTGCGTCGACGTACTCCAGATCGAGCAACGGCCGTGAGGGCTGCACGGGATGAAAACGATGCGCACCACTGACCAAGTCGTGCTCGATGAACCCCTTGCCGGGAATGCGCTGCTCCTTCTCTTCGCGTAGCTCCCCCCACGGATTGCTGCTCGTATAGTCGAGCGAACCGCTGTAGTACGCGCGTGTCGCCACCTCGCGATACACGTGATAGTGTCCCAGCGCGACGTAACTCCACTGTTCGGCGTGCAACTCTGCGGGCTGAATTTCAATGGCCGCGCGGTCGGCCGATGCTGCATGCGCTGGCAGGAGACCGGCGATTTCGCCGTGCATGAGCAGCACCCGATGCGTGAATCCGTCGGGGGGCAAGAGCGGTGGGCGATCGATACCCGGCACATCAGGCACGGCGAGTACAGCCAGCGACTGCTGCGGAAACGTGAACAACTCCGCCTTCGCATCGGCCACGAACACGCCGATCTCGCGGAACAGCCGCAAAATGCACCCGGTTTCCGCCGTGCGCGGCGCATCGTGGTTGCCGGCGACCATGACAATGGGCGTGTCGGGTAACCGGTCGCGCAGCTGCATGAGCACGCGGTACGCATGCACGATGGCCGGATTGGACGGGCGCACCGTGTGGAAGATGTCGCCGCCGATCACGATGAGTTCAGGCGCGAGATCGACGATCTGCGCCGTTGCCCGCAGCACGGTGGCCGCGACATCGGCTTCCCGCTGATTGATGCCGCTGGGCGTCAGCCGCTGGTACTGGCGAAAGCCAAGGTGCAGGTCGGCGAGGTGTACAAGGCGCATGACGCAACTTAACCGGCGCACCGGAACCGCGGCCGCCCTCAGCGCACCCGAATCTGCTGCACGATCCGGATATCGAGGAGCATGGGCTTCCCCGCACCCGCCGGCCCCGGGGCGACTTCGGACTGCACGTCCATGACCGTCCGCGCGTCAGTAATCCATGCACGTTGCCGGTCGACCACCATGGTCCCGCGCATGGTCCCCGCCGTGATCACCCGGGTGCCCGCGGGGAGTTCGCGCATGGCCCCGTCGCGGCGGAGCACACCGGCCACGGAGATCCACGCCTGGCGTCCTCCCCCGGTGAGGGAGTCGAGGCGAAGGCGCGCCTGCACGACCCCATCGGCCCGGTATGCTCCCAGAGGTAACCCCGGCAGGCTCATTTCGCGCTGCCATTCCGCGCCCACGCGGATGTTGCCAGTCGGAAGTAATCCCGGCATGGACGCCAGCGTTGCCCCCAACGGCAAACTCGCCGGCTGGTCGGTCACACGCATCGACCCGTCAGGGGTGACGCGTATGCGTACCTGCCGACTGTCGGCGTCAATCGGCATGGTCATGGGGCGCGGCGCATCACCGGCATTCCCGACCCACATGCTCAATGAATCGGTGGACGCGAGCAACGTCGTCGAGGCGAGGTCACTCGATTCCACCACCGAGTGCGCGAACAGCTGGACTTTGGTAATGCGCGTGTTCGCGCGATTCACCCGGGGGCCGTAGACGGGCGCCGGTGTTGCCCCACGCGTGCCCGGCAAACCGGGCGAGGCACTCGACGGCGCCCCGTCCACCGGCCGACCGCTGACTTCCACGGTCTGCTCGACGTTCAGGAACAGCGTATCACCAACGCGCGGACGGACCAGCAGTTGCACGACCTCCGCGGCCGCTGCGCGGGTAGCCGGGCGTTGGGCCGCTGCCGCAGCCGGCAACAGTCCGATGACGGTGACGAGTGACACGACGTGGTGCAGGGCCAACGGGCGCATCCCCTTCATCCGCCGTATTCGTCCGGCGAAAACGGCCGGATCGCGCGCGGCTTTGCCGTCACGACTTCTGCCACCTGCGCTGAGGGTGTGGCACGACGCTGCAACTCGCGGGTGAACGCGCTCTTGACCTGCTCTGGCCGCGTTCGCATGACGGCATTACGCGCGGCGAGCACCACCGATTCGTCATACAGCAGTGCGGTTTGCTGCACCCAGCCAAGCTCGATCGTCGGGTCGAGCCGACGGAGATCGCGCGTCACGGCCTGCGCCGCCGTGGGTTCCGGCGCCTGCGGAAATCGCTCCACGCCTTCGCGGCCCGTCATGACCGAGGGCCGCGGAAAGCGAATGAATATCGGCTGTGTGAAGTGTGGGTGGCGCACCATCAGTTGTCCCTTGTCGAGCGTGGCCAGTCGCGCCTTCACGGCGGGACTCAACACCTGATACCCTGGCGTCGACAGTTCATCGGCGTCCATGCGCCCGTAGAGCGTGGTGCCGGCATTGCCGACCACCCGCCGATGGACCTGCGAGCGAAACTGCTCCGCACCGAACAACACGAGGCCGAGGTAGCGGCCGCGCTCCGCGATGTCGAGCAGCATCTTGCGTACATACGTATCAGCGCCGTCGTGCGGAGCGTA
The DNA here is from genome assembly GCA_947457545.1 of Gemmatimonadaceae bacterium. GTDB lineage: Bacteria > Gemmatimonadota > Gemmatimonadetes > Gemmatimonadales > Gemmatimonadaceae > Gemmatimonas. Next base: position 419 of record CANGXD010000247.1, on the reverse strand, counting down.
TTTGTTGAGTTCGTCGACGAAGACGATGACATGATCGACGCCAAGGTCCCGGCGCTCCAGATGCTCACGCAACTTGGACACGACGCGAGCAAAGACGAGATCCTGTGCGTCTTCCTCGACGTTGGCGACATCCACCACGTACACCGTTCGGTCGTCAAAGCTCCCAAATGGGATATCCGATGCCAGGCCGTCGTCGGTAACCAAGCCGGCGCAACGCGTGGAGAGATTCGAGAGCCGATTGCGCACCTTCCGGATGGTGGCCGCGTGATGGGTGCGCCACGTATCGCCGTTGGAGTCTTCCACCTTACGCAGCACGTCGCGGAACCAGGCGTCGAGATCGGCGAACGACTGCACGCGATGCGTGCGCGAAAAGCCCTGCTCCTCGAAATCCTTCCCGACGACGCGTTCACGAATGAAGT
>CANGXD010000246.1 GCA_947457545.1 Gemmatimonadaceae bacterium | reverse complement strand
TTCTTGGGCAACCGCCGTGTTGGTCAGAAGGGCGAGAGCCAACATTGAATTCCGAATGATTTCCTTCATGCGAGAATCCCCAAAGGAAAAGGTTGATTGTGCCGCGTGTTTGCGGCTTCTCCTGTAGGTGTAGCTTGCTCCGTTCTGTCGGCATCAGCCGATTACTTCCGAGCATAAGCGTTCACCCGACATCATGATTCCACGCAACTCTGTTCTTCACCACTCCCCAATTCCGAGGGGGAGCAGCTCGTCGCGCTCTCGTAATCGGATCGTACAACGATTGAGTCGAACCGTGGCATTGAAGGAGATTTCGCTACAGATCAGATTCACGCGCATTAACCTTGTAGTGTGTCTCGGTCAACTTCAGGGCGATCCGCTTTCGAGCGGCTCCATCCTTTCTGCTCAAAGCCGCTGCAGCAGCGCCGACATCGCGCGGCGGACGGATGAACCTCAACGACGCGCAGATCACGGCGGTCGCGGCGTACGTGTGGACCTTGTCGCACAAGTAGAGTCCCCTTTTCCTCCGTTCCTGCGGTCTGTGTGGCTGCTGTCTGCCGTCTCGGCGCGATGTCGCAAGTTCGCGCCGAGACGGCAGACCGCAGGGTTTTAGACGGCAGGGGCGGGGGGAATGCGGTTCTCCTGCGTGCCTGCTGTCTGTGTGGCTGCTGTCTGCCGTCTCGGCGCGATGCCGCAACTTCGCGCCGAGACGGCGGACGGCAGGGCTTTAGACAGCAGGGGCGGGGGAACGGCGCTGCCCGCCTAGCAGCAGCGCCGGCATGAAGAAGAGCACGCCGAGTGTGCCTGCCACGGTGCCGCCGGCGGTGGCGAGGGCGATGGCACCGAACAGTGTGTCGCTTGCCGTCCCAACGCTGAGCGGCGCCAATGATGCCAGCGCGGCGAACGTGACGAGCACGATCATCCCCGAGCGGTCGAGTGCGGCCTGCACGACCTGGTCGGTGCGCAGTCTGCCGTCGCGCCGACGCGCTTCGAGCGCTGCATCGACGAGCAGAATGGCCTGATTGACGGCGAGTCCCACGACGAGGATGACGCCGACCGCGGCTTCGCGGGTGAAGGCGGTATCGGTGAACCAGAACGCCGCCACGACGCCGCAGAGGGCGAGTGGAAGCGACAGCAGCACCATTGCCGCGCCCCAGATACTGTCGAATACCAGCGCGACACTGAGCACGACGAGCACCACTCCGAGTGCGAAAACAAGCCAGAGCCCTTGCTGGCTGCCGTCGTCCATGCCGAAGCCGCCTTCGCTGAGATCGGTGAAGGTGTACCCCGCCGGCGCCGACAGCGACTTCATGAACGCCTTGTGCGTACGCTGCGCGAGCTTGTTGGGGCCGCGGAAATCGTAGCTCACCTGGCGGATGTACTGCTGATCTTCGCGCACCACGCTGCCGAGGGCTTCGCGTTCGGCCACGCGTGCCACATCGCTGATGCGCACCGGCGTACCCGACCTGGATGGCAGCAGCGCGCGTTCGAGTTCGGTGAGCGAGCGATCGCGCGCGCCACTCGCCTTGACGGTGACCGGGACTTCTTCGCCGCCGATTTCGAGCCGCTGCTGGCCCACGGGCCCGCGCACTTCGCGCGAGACGGCAGCGACAAAGCTTTCTGCGGTGAGGCCAAAGCGTGCGAGTGCCACGCGGTCTGGCTCGAGCGTCACCTGCGACCCGCGCTCGCCGCCAAACCAGCCGCCACTCGTGACGCGCACCTCGCGCACCCGCGTGATGCGTTCGAGCCGTGCCTTGAGGTCACCGGCGAGCTTGTCGACGCCCTCGTAGGAGAAGCCTTTGACCTGCACCCGGAAGCTCGACATGCTGCCACCGCCGCCACCGTTCGAAAACGCGGGGCCTTCACCCGAGACGTAGATGCTGGCGCCCCCCACGAGCACCGCCCGCTGCGTGAGCAACTCCTGCAGCTCGAGCGGCACCATGCTCATGCCGCCGTCGCGCGTGAAGCGCACCACCATTTGGGCACTCGCGCCCCCGCCACTCGTGCGCACCTGCTCCACTTGCGGGCGGTTGCTCACGATCTGCTCGAAGTCGCGCATGGCCGCGTCCAGCGTCGCGGGGTCGGAGCCGCGCGGAAAGGTCACGCCCACCGAGAGGGTGCTGCGCCGTTCACCCCAGTTGCCGAAGCTCGATTTTGGCACCTTGGCCACAAAGCCCCACGTCATAACGCCGAGCAACGCCACGGCGCACAGCCTCGTGGACCAGCGAAAACGCAGCGTGAATAGCACCACCGTGGAATACACGCCTGCACTGCGCGGCCAGGTGTGGGCGGCGTACGCCCCACGCTCTGGATCAGTCTCCGTTGTGCCGAGTCCACGCGCCACCGCCGGTAGCATCACGAGCGCCGTGAACACGCTCCACCCCAGCGCAATCACGAACGCCAGCGCGAACGGGGCAAACGCCGCACGGGCATCGCCCTGCAGATAGAGAAACGGGGCCAGCACCACCGCCGTCGTGAGCGTACCGCCCACCACCGCCGGCGCCATTCGGTAGGTCACGTCGGCGCGCGACTCGGCGCTGTCGGGTTCGCGCAGCAGCCGCTCCACTACCACGATGGCGTTCTGCACGAGAATGCCCACCCCCATGCCCAGCCCGGCGAGCGTGAGCAGATTGGCCGGAATGTCGAACAGGTAGAGCGTGAGCGCCGTGCCTCCAATGGCCACCAATGTCGTACCCATGACCACCGCGACGGCACGCACGCGCCGCATGAACAGCAGCAGCACCAGCAGCACGGCCAGCGTCGCCAGCGCCCCACGTTTGGCGAGGTCGTTCAGTTCACGCGCGAGCCCTTCGCTTTCGTCGGCGGCAATGACAAGGCGTACACCGGTGGGGAGTGTCCCCTGCAGCGCCGCGATCTCGGTGCGCAGCGCTGCGGCGGTCGCAATGGCATCGGCCCCTGGGTGTCGCGTGATATCGAGCGCCACGGCGGGTCGGCCATCAATGCGAAAGAACTGGCCACGCGCATCTTCGTCCGCGCGTACCACCGCCAGTTCGCTCAACCGAAAGCGTCGTCCCCCCGCGCCAACCACCGGCAGCGAATCGAGCGACGCAATGGCCGCCGGTGCATCGCGCATGACGACGGCTCGCACCCGCCCGCCTTGGGTGAGCGTGCCAAGCGATTGCACCACGCGCGACGCCCCCACGGCCTGCGCGAGGCGTTCGGGGGGAATACCCAGTTGGCGCAACCGCGCCGCGTCGTAGCTCACCGACACGCCGCGCTCGGTGCCGCCGCGGGCGAACACACCCGCCACACCCGGCACACTCGCAAGACGCGGCTGCACGCGCTCTTCGAGCACCCGTTGCAGCGTACCCGGCGTGTACGGCCCGCCAATAGTAAGCGACAGCAGCGGCGCTTCTTCGAGCCCTTCGGGCACGTAGTTGCTCACCTGCGGCTGAAAGGCGCCGGGGGGCAGTTCGCGCCGCAACAGCTCGAGCCGCTCGAGAATGGCGAGGCGCGTGAGCTGCACGTCGGCGCGCGGCTCGAGTTCCACCGTGAGCATGCACGCGTCGTCGCGGCTGGTGCTGTTCACGCGCTTCACGCCGCGCACCCCCTGCACCGCTGCTTCAATAGGCGAGGTGAGGTACGTCTCGATGACCTCCGGCGACGCGCCCGGCCAGTAGCTGCTGACGGTAAGCCGAGGGAGCTCTACCGACGTGCGCGTCGCCAGCGGCAGTCGAGTGAACGCGATGCCGCCGGCCATGAGCAACGCCACCGCCAGCGCCCACATGACGGCGGGGCGCCGCGTGGCGGCGTTGATCAGCGACTTCACACGTCTCCCTTTCGCCGCTCCAGCACCGCGTACGCGGTGGGGAGCAGGAAGAAGGTGACAAGCAAGGCGGTAATGCTGCCGCCAATGATACCAGCTGCCAATGGCTGATACAGCGACCCGCCACTCCCCCACCCGAACACCAGCGGCAACACACCGGTAATGGTGGTGATGCTCGTCATGGCGATGGCCCGCAGTCGCTTGGCACCGCCTTGGAGAATGGCGTCGTGAAGCGGCACCCCATCTTCACGCAACGCACGAATGGCGTCGAGCTTCACGACGGCCTCGTTGTCGGCCATGCCGATCATCACCACGATGCCAATGAGACTCACCGCGTTGAGCGACTGGCCGGTGAGCCAGAGCAGAATGACCGCGCCCGCGCCCGCCAACGGCACCGTGAGCATGACCACCAGCGGAATGGTAAAGCTCGCGAACTCGGCGGCGAGCACCAGAAACACCAACGCCGCCGCGAGCACCGCCACGAGCACCAGTTCGTTGCTGGTGCGTTCGCGTTCGGTGTCGGCACCACCCACCTGCCAGCTGATGCCGGGCGCAAAGCTCATGGTGCCGAGTACTCGCTGCACTTCGCTGTTGGCGCGCGCGGTGCCGCCGCTTTCCACCAGCGCTTCCACCAGGCTGACGGGACGCTGATTCACGCGCACCACCTCCAATGGCGCACGCGTTTCGCGCACCTGCACCAGTTGCGACAGCGGCACACCGTTGAGCGGTGTGCGCAGCGCGGCGTCGAGACTCTCGTTGGCCACACCGGCGTAGCGCACGGCAATGGGGGTGCGCCGGTCGGTCTCGCGCAGTTCACTGGCCGGCACGCCACCCAGCGCCCCTGCCAGCGCGCTCACCACCTGCTGCGGCGCAATGCCACGCTCGGCGAGCCGGTCGCGCTGCAGCGACAGCTCCACCAGTGGCTGCGTGCTGGCGTACGCATCGCGCACATCGGCCAACTCGGGCAACGCCTGCAGCGCCGTGCGTACCGAGTCGCTCCACTGCTGCGACAGCGCGGCCGATGCGGCCGACAGCTCCACGCGCACGAGGCGCCCCTCGCGCCCAATGAGGGCGCCAAACTCTGATTGCCCCGCGAGGTCGATGGCCAGCGCGCCCTGTGCGAGGTCGGGCACGGCTGCGCGCAGCTGCTGCGCCATGCGGGCGGCGTCGCGGTTCTTAGGGACCGCCACGATGATTTGTGCCGACGCCGCCGAACCGGGGTCGGCACCGGCGAGGATTTCTTCGTCAGTAGCTTTACCTACGCGCGCGTACACATCGCGTGCGCCGAGCGTGCGCGCGGCCCGTTCGACGCGTGCGACCTGGGTAGTGGTAGCATCGAGCGCGGTGCCCTGCGGCAGCGACAG
>CANGXD010000245.1 GCA_947457545.1 Gemmatimonadaceae bacterium | reverse complement strand
GCGGTTACGAAGCCTGTGGCGTTCTGCGTCACTGAGGGCGTCGACGATAGTCTTCTGGTGGGCCGCAGACCCGTCGAGCAGCCCGGAGAGCGCCGGGGAGTCGCCGACGGCGGCGCCGAGGGCCGAGCGTACGGCGTAGGCGACGAGCGCGGGTGGCGTGTAGAACGAGCCGGACCGTCGCCGCTCGTCGTTGGCCATGAGCCCTTCGAAGGCGCGTCCCAGCATTTCAGGGTCGACCGCGGCTTCGGACCACTGGTCGGACTCTTCGTGCGCGGTGAACCGATACCGATCGAGGAGCGACGCGACCAAAGTGGTGATCGCGTCGTCGCCGAAGTGCCAGGCGCGGAAGTGTTTCTCGAGGGGGGTGGGGGCAAAGAGCCCCCCGTTGAGAAAGGGGACGGCGCCGAAGGTCAGCGCAGCGGCTGCCCGTTGCGAACGCGGCGTGTTCAACGTGCCGAAGAACAGCGGGCGCAACAGTTTGTCGTGCAGGCGTCCGCCGAGTTCGAGCACCCGTACACAGTGGTGCAGGAGAAAGTCGCGTCGACGGTCGAGCCATCCCTTGGCTTCGAGGAACGCCAGAAAGAGACAGCGGGACGCGCAGAGCAGGGCCAGCTCTCGGCGTTCGGCCGGAGACGGCGTGCGCAGGCCGACCCGCGTGGGGGCAAGCGAAGCGGCCAGGCCGGTTACGACCTGTTCGAGGGCCCGGTAGAACCGATGCCCCAGCGCGTCGCGCCGCAGAATGTCGGTGAACCGTGTGTGCCGCAGCAGGTCGTCCGTTTCCGTGACCGCGGCGATCGCCCGCAGCGTTTCGGCGTCGGAATCGAGGACGCGCTGCGGGTCGACCCTCAGCGCGGCGATGTGCACGCCCGACGTCCCCGGTGTGACCGTGGCAAGACACAGTGACTGTCGTGAGTGATCGAGCAGTAGCAGCATCCAATACCGGTCTGGCGCGTGCCGGGAGAGCGCTGCCGCAAGGCGCCGCGTCTGCTCACGCCATTCGGTTCCGAGCGTTGCCGACGAATCGTCGGTGCGAATGGCACTGAACAGGCGGAGCACACCGGGACCTTCGAACAGCTGCGCGGTGGCGACGTATGATGCCACGCCCAGCGAGCGACATACCGTGGCGTCGGCGAACAGGGGCGCGCGCGCGAAGCCGATGAGCCGAGCGATGTCGGTCAGTGCGGCGGGCGAGTCGGCGCGCGCGAGGGCGAGTGCTGCGTTTCGGAGAGTAAGCACGACGCCATGATGGCATACCGGTGCATTGCGTGTGTCACCGGAATCGTGCGCGTATCATCCTCGCGACGCACTGCGGTGTACGCGAGCCGCCGTGGGGCGCTATCTTTTTCGTACGGCGAGTTTCTTGCTGCTCCCTGACCCTCTGCCTTCACACCCGTGTCTCTGCGCACTTGCTGGCTCAACGGCTCGTTCATGGCCGAAGAGCATGCCCACGTCTCCATCTTCGATCGCGGACTCCTCTTTGGCGACGGCGTGTACGAGGTGGCGGCGGTGTTCAACGGCCGCCTGCTCGACGCCGATCGCCATCTCGTGCGCCTGGCGCGTTCGCAGCGCGAAATCGGCATTCCCGCGCCATACGATGGCGCGACGCTCGAGGCCATGATGCAGGAGGTCGCCACGCGGAACGGCATCACCGAAGGGCTGGTGTACCTGCAGGTTACGCGTGGGGCGGCCGAACGGGACTTTTCGTTCCCGGCCGAGGTGCATCCAACGGCCTTCGCCTACGCGCGCGCCAAGAAGCTCAGCGATGATCCCAATGCGTCGGGGGTGAAGGTGCATCCGGTCCCCGACATCCGGTGGCAGCGGTGCGACATCAAGAGCACCGCGATGCTGGCGCAGGTCATGGCGAAGCAGGCCGCGCGTGAGTCTGGCGCATTCGAAGCGATCATGCACGAGAACGGCCTCGTGACCGAGGGCGGCTCGAGCAACATGTGGATCGTGCGTGACGGCGTCGCGTACACGCGCCCCACGTCGAGTGACATTCTGGCGGGGATTACGCGCGACGTCATCTTCGATGTGGCCGACGAGGTTGGAGTGAAGGTCGTGCGACGGGCGTTCACGCTCGAGCAGGCGTACGCGGCCGACGAATGCCTGCTCACGAGCGCGACCAGTTTTGTCCTGCCGGTCACGCAGATCGGACAGCACCAGGTGGGGGGCGGCGCGCCCGGACCGATCACGAAGCGTCTCCGCGACGGGTATCTCGCGCGGGCGGCGCGACTTACCGCCTGAGCGGCGAGCAACCGCACCAATGGCTGCCGGCGCCGATGGCCGTGATGGCATCGGTCATGTTGAGCGGGAGGCGGCGCACGGTGTAGCTTGCAGTATGCTCTCCTCCGATGCCGCTGCTGCCGCGCACGCGCCCCGTGCGCTGCGCGAGGTCCCCGTGTTGGGGCCGGGCGCGCATGTGGCGATGGTGTCTCCGTCGGGGCCGCTCAATGGCCCGCACGAACTTGAGCGAGCCGTTGCCACCGCCGAGTCGCTGGGGTGGACGGTGTCGGTGGGAACGCACGCGCTCGCGCGCACTGGCTATTTCGCCGGCGACGATAGTCAGCGCGGCGACGATCTGCTCGACGCCATGCGGGACCCGCGGGTGGACGGCATCTGGTGCCTTCGCGGCGGCTACGGCGCGGCGCGACTGCTGCCGCGCGTGCAGCAAGCGCTGCCCGACATGCCCCCCAAGGCGCTCATCGGCTACAGCGACATCACGGCGTTGCATGCGGCGTGGCAGCGCGCCGGCCTGATCAGCTACCACGGGCCGACGGCGCGTTCCCCGCTCAGCGAGTTTTCGCGCGCCTCGCTCGTCGAGGTCGTGCAGCAGCGCGCGCCCGTGCTCTGGCGCGCGGCCGACGCCAGCGTGGTGCGGGGTGGGACGGCGTCCGGACGTCTAGCCGGCGGAAATCTCGCGCTGGTTGCCTCGCTGTGCGGCACCCCGTGGGCCTGTGACTTCCGCGATGCCATCGTTGTGCTCGAAGACATCAACGAAGCCACGTATCGCATTGACCGGATGCTGACGCAGCTCCGGCTCGCTGGCGCGTTCGACGGCTGTCGTGGGTTCGCCATCGGTCACTTTACCGACTGTCCCGCGGCCACCGAAGACGGCGGTCGGACGATCATCTCACTCATCGAAGAGCTCGCGGCCGCGTTGCAGGTTCCCACCCTCCTCGGCGTGCCTGTTGGTCATATTGAGGAGCAATGGACCGTGCCACTGGGCGCGTGGGCTACGCTCGATGCCGACGCCCGCATGCTGCACGTGCACCGCTGAGTTTACCCTTTCACTTGTCTTAGCCATGAAGACCGCTCAACAGCTCATCGCCGAAGCGAAGGCGTCGATTGCCGAAGTGACCGCGCGCGAAGTGCAGGACGCACTGGGCCGCGGCGAAGCTCTAACACTGATCGACATCCGTGAGCAGAACGAGTGGGCACTCGGGCACGCGGCGCCGGCGCAGTACATCGGCCGTGGCGTGTTGGAGAGTCAGATCGAAGCCAAGGTGCCGCGTGATGCGCGCGTCGTTCTCATGTGCGCCAGTGGCAATCGTTCGGCGTTGGCGGCCGTGACGCTCGGGCAGATGGGCTACACCAACGTGGCGTCGCTCGCGGGCGGCTTTCGCGATTGGGTCGCATCTGGCGGCGCGGTCGCCGACTAAGTTCTGCCGTTCAGCGACCACTCACCGGTGACGGCAAACCACGAGCGCGATCGGCTGCGCGAGGCCATGGCGCAGCCGGAGGTGGCACGCATCGCGGAACAATTGCGGACGCGTGTGCCCGTCGAGGCGCTGGCGCTTGCCGAGACGCGCCTTGCCGCGGTCGTAGCGGTATTGCGCGTGGTAGAGGGGACGGCCGAATTGCTCTTCATCAAGCGCTCCGAGCATGAGGGTGATCCGTGGAGCGGGCACATGGCGTTTCCTGGCGGGCGTCACGAGCCGGAGGACACGTCGCTCGAGGCAACAGCGCGACGTGAGACGTTTGAGGAGCTCGCGCTCGACCTGTCGCGCGGCCACGTGCTCGGGCGACTGGACGACCTCGCGCCGCGAAACGCCGCTCTGCCGCCCATTCTCATTCGCCCATTTGTTGCCGTGGTCCCTGCGGACGTGATCTTTTCGCCCAGCGAAGAAGTCGCGGCAACGTTCTGGGTGCCGCTGGCCGTATTGCGACACGAGGACACGCGCGCGGAGCATGTCATCACCATCAACGGCGCGCGCTCCCGCTTTCCCGGTTTTCGCGTGGAGCAGCACATCGTGTGGGGGCTGACTGAGCGCATCGTGCAACAGTTGCTCTCACTGCTCGATCCCTAAATCGCTGTCGTCGAAGGCGACGCCGCATACCTCTGGAGTTGTCGTGACCGGTCCAATCGTTCGCTCCCCCGCGGTGCTGCTCTGCACTACGCTGTTCCTCGGCGCGTGCGCCGGCGCACCGACGCCGCGCGCCGAAGCGCCCATGGCCGGCAAGCGGGTGGAGGGTTCGCGGGGGATGGTCGCCGCGTCGCACCCCGACGCTTCCGCCGCTGGAGCCAGCATACTCGCTGAGGGCGGGAACGCCGTTGATGCGTTCGTCGCCACGGCCTTCGCGTTGTCGGTCACCGACATTTCGCAAACCGGTCTTGGTGGCGGCGGCGCGATGACCTTCTACGATGCCGCGGCGCGTCGCGTCGAACATCTGTCGTTCTATCCGCGAACGGGCGACAACCCCGCGTGGGGACGGCCAGACAGCACGCGGAGCATGGGGCGCGCCGCCGCCATACCAGGGATGGTCGCCGGGCTCCTTGAGGCGCATGGCAAGTGGGGGACGCTCACACGCGCGCAGGTGATGGCGCCGGCCATTCGCCTAGCACGCGAGGGGTTCATCGTGTCGCCGTTGTTGTCACGCACCATTACGTCGTCGCGCGCCAAGATGCAGGCCGATCCGCTGGCGATGGCGCGGTTCATGCCCGCCGGGGAGGCGCTGCGTCCCGGTGACCGGTTGGTGCAGCCGGAGTTGGCCGCCACGCTCGAGCGCATTCGCGACGGTGGGCGTGAGGCGTTCTACACCGGGGCGATTGCCGAACGTCTGAGTGCCAAGGTGCAGTCGATGGGTGGTCTGATTACACCGGCTGATCTTCGGACGTATCCGGTCACCGCGATGCGTCCGTTGTGCACCACGTGGCGTGGGTACACGGTACT